>CADCBO010000006.1 GCA_902799685.1 uncultured Bacteroidales bacterium | reverse complement strand
TCAGATTAGCAGAAGGCAATGACATTAGTGGTGCAAAAGATATTGTGCAGGAAATAGCTGATACGGTGTTGTCTTTCCAAAACAAATCCACTGAGCCACTCGTAGAGACAGTATGGAAGGATATAATTTCGCCATATATCAAGACTCAAACTGATTGTCTGTAAGATACAAGGTGAAACGTCCCTATTGGCACAAAGTGGATAGTCCCTTTTGTGTCATAGGGATGTTTTTTTATCTTTGACCTTCAGTCCAAGATAGGCTGCGCCTCGGGATATAAAATGAACTAATTCTTTTTTTCTCCTCTCGGCTTGCACTATCTTTAACCTATGGTTGAACATAGGCTGCGCCTCGGGATTAAAAATGAACAAGTTCCTTTTTTCTCCTCTCGGCTTGCACTATCTTTGTAACCTGTAAAAACAGAACAATATGGATAGACCTACTGTAGCTCTGATGTATGATTTTGACGGTACTCTTTCTCCGTCTTACATGCAGGAGTATGACTTTATGGATGCAATAGGGCTCACAGATAAGGAGTCATTCTGGAAGGCATCTCACGATCTGGCCGAAAGGCAGCAGTCCAGCACAATTCTGGCCTATATGAAGCTGATGGTGGATAAGGCCAAGGAGAACGGTATCAGCATACGCCGACAGCAGTTCGTGGAGTTTGGCCGCGGAATAGGATTCTTTCCGGGAGTGGAGCAGTGGTTTGAGCTGATAAACCGCAAAGGCGATGAGATGGGAGTAAACGTAGAGCATTACATAATTTCATCGGGCCTGAAGGAACTCATTGAAGGGACATCTGTCGCCAAGTACTTCAAGCAGATATACGCATGCTCATTCATGTATGAGAACGATGCTGCAGTATGGCCTGCGGTGGCTGTGGATTTCACATCCAAGACACAGTTCATTTTCATGATAAACAAAGGCATACATGAAATCTGGAACAATGCCCAGATCAATGACTCCATGCCCGATGAAGGCCGCCCGGTACCTTTCCAGAACATGATTTACCTGGGTGATGGAGAGACCGACATACCCAGCATGCGCATAGTAAAGAGCGAGGGAGGTCACTCCATAGCCATTTACAAGCCCGGCAACGATTCCAGCCGTGCCCAGGCCCGCAATCTGGTGCACCGCGGCCGCGTAAACTTTGCCTGCCCGGGCGATTACCGTGAGGGCAGCGAACTGTACAACGCCGTAATAGCCACCATAGCCAAGGTAAAGACCGGCTCCGATTTCCACAACTTGGAGCGCCAGAACCAAAAGTCCATGCTTGAGGAGTAAGTTTTAGCGATATTTTAGTATATTCGCGGAACAACCCTATAAATAACCTGTGATGAGAAGAGTCCTTTCCTTTATTGTTTGCCTTATTTCTGTAGCCGTAGCGTACGCCAATGACGGAGTTTATTATGCTGAGGGCAACCATTTGATTCCAATCACTGAAACAGATATCCGGGTACAGAAGGAGGTTCTTACGTTGAACCGTGAAGAGGATAAAATTCAGGTAACCGTCTATTATGAATTCTACAATCCGACTGCCGCAAAAGAGGTGCTTGTAGGTTTTGAAGCTGATGGCGGTGGCTCTGCACCACAAGATTCATTCCCGCAACATCCGTGCATAAAGAACTTCAAGGTCGTCATGAACGGCGAGTCCTTAAACTACACTGTCACACCTGTGGATCGCCACTTTGAGTCCGGCCGCAAAGTATCCTACGGCTATTTCAAAGACGGGCACATAGAAGGAATGCCTATTGAACAGTATAAGAAGGAACTGGCCGAGATGGAAGCCCCCGAAGCTATCAGTGACTATGTTTATCATTTCAATGCCCAGTTCCGCCCTAGGCTGAATATCATACAACATACATATGATTTTGATTTATCGTACAGACAAGAGTATTCCGATAAGGGATTTGAAGGTTATGCATATTTTTTTCCATACGTCCTGACTGCCGCCAATCGCTGGGCAAATCACCAGATTGATGACTTTACACTGATTGTCAACATGGGTGACCGAACATCATTCCATATATCACCAGCATTCTTTGAGAGCGCCAGCCAATGGTCTTTCCCGGGCAAAGGCAAATACACGGTAAACACCGTCAGTGATGGAAAGGAATACTCAGAATTCCATGTCAGTCAAGGCGGCATAAAGTTTCATAAGGAGAATTTCCATCCGGATGGAGATCTTTATATATTCGATCTCTCCATGAGTTTTGATTTTAGTGCAGATAATACATCGGCCGATAACATATTATCAACCGTTAAGAGCAAGTTCTACCCATTGGTCATATCAGATTATTACTTGAAAAAGGATAGGAGTGAAGCCGCATTTGACACCTATACTCCAGAGCAGCGTCGGATCCTGAAGAACCTGCCCTTTGCCTACAGAGGCTACATATTCAACTCCAAGGAGCTGCAGGACTTTTACGAATCCACTCCCTGGTACATCCCCAACCCCGATTACAAGCCCGATGTTCAGCAACTCCCCGAGGAAGAGCAGAGATGGGTGGAATTCTGGTCACCAACAGACTTGAGTACGTTGTCCAAAGACGTAGAGAAGCGTGTAAATGATATTTACAATCACGTATTTTCAGAGTACCTTAAGTCTGTTTATCCGCCGAGAAACGTTTTTGACTCGCAGTATTTCTCTAAAGACTTTTATCATCTCCACAAACAGATAGGCAGTATTGAAAACCAGATTAAAGAGCCAATAGTACATGATGTTGATTACTGGATCGGTGGCCAGGACTGGAGTAATGACCTGTCCTTTCAGGTTCTCAGCGTTGAAATGCTCAATGAGAAAAAAGCCGAAGTCTCAATCAATATTCACAACTGCGGTCATGATTCAAAGGACAAACTGGTCATGATCTATGAACGTGACAACTGGTACATAGATGACATGATTGGAACCAGTTCCTGGCGCGAAGGAATCCTACAATCCTTAGAAGACTGCAAAAAAGAAGGCCTTCTACCCAGCGTAGAATAAACCTATTTACAAAATCGTCAGCAAATCTTTCTCTTTGCAGGAGCCGGACATGCGGTTTGGGGAGCATCGTGGAGAGGCGTAAGCGTAGCCCCCTGGAGGATCCCGTTAAGAACGCCGTTTGTTTGAGGAACGTTCGGCCCCGTAGGGGACGATGAGGACGAGTTCGGCGTTTAGGGTCCGGAAGGGAGGCGGAGTAGCCTCGGAGCGTTGTCTCCCCAAACCGCATGTCCGGCGGAGTTTACAAAATGAGAATGACTGTGCAAAACGCCCCGTTTTGCCAAATTCCCCAAAAGGTTAAGGGGCGCTTAATCCGTATCTTTGCACCCATCTATGGATAAGTTCAATATAATAGTTTTGGCTAAGCAGGTGCCCGATACCCGTCAGGTGGGTAAGGACGCCATGAATGCCGATGGCACAATTAACCGTGCCGCACTTCCGGCAGTGTTCAACCCGGAGGACCTCAATGCCCTGGAGCAGGCCCTTGCCATCAAGGACCGTTTTCCCGGCAGCACAGTGACAATGCTCACTATGGGTCCTGAGAGAGCAAAAGAGATAGTGATGGAGGGTGTATATCGCGGAGCCGACGGCGGTTATCTGCTTACAGACCGCCTGTTTGCAGGAGCCGATACCCTGGCAACATCATACGCCCTGTCAACCGCAATACGCAAGATAGGCAAGTACGATATTATTATAGGTGGCCGTCAGGCCATTGACGGTGATACCGCTCAGGTAGGCCCGCAGGTGGCTGAGAAGCTGGGACTGAATCAGATTACCTACGTTGAGGAAGTGCTTGATATGGACAGCAAGTCCGTGACCGTAAAGCGCGTCATAACCGGAGGTGTGGAGACCGTGAAGGCTCCGCTGCCCTGTGTGCTCACCGTGAACGGAAGCGCCGCCCCCTGCCGCCCCCGCAACGCCAAGCTGCTGATGGGCCGCAAGAACTATGAGGTGCCCGCATGGACCGTAGCCGATGTCAATGCCGATCCCGCCAAGTGCGGTCTGTCAGGTTCACCCACCAAGGTAAAGAAGATAGAGAACATAGTATTCCAGGCCAAGGAGAGCAAACATTACGGTGACAGTGATGCCGATATAGCCGCTCTGGTAGATGAACTGGCCGTTAACCACATAATAGGATAAGCCATGAACAGCATATTCGTATATTGCGAACTGGAAGGAGTCCAGGTGGCTCCCGTCAGTCAGGAACTGCTTACAAAGGGCCGTTCATTAGCTAACCAGCTGGGTGTTCAGCTTGAGGCAATTGCCGCAGGCAGTAACCTTAAGGGAATTGAGAACCAGATACTCCAGTACGGAGTCGATGTACTGCACATATTTGATGACAAGTGCCTGGCGCCTTATACCACAGCACCTCATTCAGCAATATTGGTCAAGCTGTTCCAGGAGGAGCAGCCGCAGATTGCACTGATGGGCGCAACGGTCATCGGCCGTGACCTGGGTCCCAGGGTTTCATCGGCACTGGGCAGCGGACTTACCGCCGATTGCACCAACCTGGAGATTGGAGAGTATGAGGACAAGAAGACCGGTCAGGTTTATGAGAATCTGCTCTATCAGATACGTCCTGCATTCGGTGGCAACATCATTGCAACTATCGTCAACCCCGACCATCGTCCCCAGATGGCAACCGTACGTCAGGGTGTGATGAAGAACGAGCCTTGCGGCAAGGGTAAGGCAGAGATAAAGAACCACAAGGTAAGCGATTACGTGAGCGTAGCCGATATGGCCGTGAGCGTGATAGACCGCCATATGCAGAAGCCGTCACATCATCTGGATACCGCCAGCATCGTAGTGGCCGGTGGTTACGGAATGGGCAGCCGTGAGGGCTTTGAGATGCTTTACAAGCTAGCCGATGCCCTGCACGCAGAGGTTGGTGCAAGCCGTGCCGCAGTGGATGCCGGTTTTGTGGATCATGACCGCCAGATAGGTCAGACCGGTATAACCGTAAGGCCAAAGCTTTATATTGCCTGCGGTATATCGGGCCAGATCCAGCATATAGCAGGTATGCGTGAGAGCAGCCTGATCATGTCAATAAATCAGGATCCTGATGCCCCCATCAACGCCATTGCCGATTATGTGATTACAGGCCGCGTTGAGGATGTGATTCCCAAACTGATCCGTCACTACAAAGAGATTTCAAAATGAACAGATATAAAGATACCCCAGAACTTGAAGCCCGCATGCACTCTCCGCTTATGGAGCGCATTGTGGAACTTAAGGAGAACTTCTACGCCGAGGCCGATAAATATGACTATGCACCTCAGAACTTTGAGGATGCAATGGACAATTATGATCGTGTGCTGGAGCTTACCGGCAGCGTATGCGATGACGTGATTGCTCCCAATGCAGAGGCTGTGGACCGCGAAGGCTCACACTGCAGCGGTGGCCGCGTACAGTACTATGAAGGAACCGCACAGGACCTCAAGGTAATGTATCAGGCCGGTCTGTCAGGTTTCGGACTTCCCCGTCAGTATGGCGGTCTTAACATGCCTGTAACCGTGTTCAGCGCAGTAAGTGAGATGCTGTCACGTGCCGATGCATCGTTCCAGAACGTATGGGGTCTACAGTCTTGTGCCGATACCATAAACGAGTTCGGAAGCGCAGAGCAGAAGGAGAAATATCTTAAGATGGCCAGTGAGGGTGCCACCATGTCAATGGACCTGACTGAGCCCGATGCCGGAAGTGACCTGCAGAGCGTAATGCTCAAGGCTACCGAGGATGTGGAGAACGGCTGCTGGCGCCTGAACGGAGTGAAGCGCTTTATCACCAACGGTGACAGTGACATTCACCTGGTACTGGCCCGCAGCGAGGAGGGTACAACCGATGGCCGCGGACTTTCACTCTTTATCTATGACAAACGTAACGGCGGCGTGAACGTACGCCGTATCGAGGATAAGATGGGTATTCACGGTTCACCCACATGTGAGCTGGTGTTCAATAACGCCCGTGCAGAGCTTTGCGGTGACCGCCGTCTGGGACTTATCAAGTATGTGATGGCCCTTATGAACGGTGCCCGTCTGGGTATAGCCACACAGAGCGTAGGCATTCAGGATGCCGCATGGCGCGAGGCTACAGCATACGCAGCAGAACGCCGTCAGTTTGGCCGTAATATCGACAATTTCCCGGCAGTATATCAGATGCTGGCCGTGATGAAAGCCAAGATTGAGGCTTCACGCTCACTGCTATATGAGACATCACGTTACGTTGACATATACAAGTCACTTGACGCCATCGCCAAGTTGCGTACTCTTACCCCCGAGGAGCGTCAGGAGAGCAAGCGTTACAGCCGTCTGGCCGATGCGCTCACCCCCATATCAAAGGGTATGACCAGTGAGTTCGCCAACCAGAACACGTATGACAGCATACAGGTTCACGGAGGTTCAGGCTTTATGCGTGACTACGCCTGCGAGCGTCTGTACCGCGATGCACGTATCACTTCAATCTATGAGGGCACCACACAGCTTCAGGTAGTAGCCGCTCTGCGCTATGTGACCAGCGGTGTATATTCACAGTATGTGAAGGATATGCTGGCTACACTGCCTGAGTCAGAGAGCAAGGTTGCTATCAGCGCAATGGTAGAGAAGCTGGATGCAATGACCGCTCATGTGCTGGACCAGAAGGATACTGAGGTTAATGACTTCTGCGGACGCCGCCTGATGGAGAGTGCCGCATACTGTGTGATGTGCACACTGCTGTTGCGTGATTCCATACAGACTCCCGGTCTGTTTGACAAGTCACTCAAGGTATTCCTGGACTACTCCCGCTCACAGGTGGAAGGACATTACAGCGTAGTAATGACATGGGATGCCCAGAGCATGGAGTATTACAAGTAACAATATTTATATCGTCAGAATTAAGTGCCTTGGAGGAAACTCTGAGGCACTTTTGCCTTTCCCTTGTTTATTTCTTCTTGTCAATCGTAGCGGTTCTCTATCATCAGGAAGTAGCTGATGGAAGCTTATCATAATTCTATATATCATCCTTAATAATAAACTGGCTCCACAAACTGCTTCTGTAAGGTTCGTGATAACCTTGTTTAACATGAAGAACCACGTTATGACATCCAATAAAAGTGTCATTACTAATTAACTGAGGACTTATAGAGTAGTTGAAAATATTTCTCAAACTGTCACAATAACAGAAAGCCTGCTCACTTATTGAAACCAGATTATCCGTCAGAATGACGCTTTTAAAAGCACAACCTTCAAAAGCGAGTTGACCGATTGAAACAACAGAACCAGGAATAATAATATTGTCAAGCGATTTACATTGCTTAAAACATGCATCAGGTATTTGTTCTATCTTGTTGGATAGTACTACGGATTCTAAACTATCACAAAAGGCAAAAGCCAACGTCCCGATTGCTTTTACGCTATTAGGAACGACTATACTTTTAAGTCTTTTTGCACTCATAAAAGCTTTTTCTCTTATGGAAAGAAGCGTAGATGGTAGCGACACTTTTTCAACCGGTGAAGAAGAGAATGCCTCATATGGTATTTCAGTAATACCCTCTGGTAAGATGACCTCATTAAAACAGTAATTGAATATACGCTCAGGTATTGTATCTGCCAAACCAAACTCAAAATTACATCCACTACCTATAGGACCAGCTGTTTTAAGGCTGTCACACTCCCAAAACAGCCTTCCATCACCAACATCTACATTAGCACTTATACGAATTCCTGATAAACGTGAACAACCTGAAAACGCAAAAGAACCTATTTCTATTACACTTTCTGGGATTATAATTGAAGTTATGCTATCTAAGTTCCAAAATGCTTGAGATGCTATTGAGGTTACTGTATATTTCTTGTTATCAGGTGATATCACATTCTCAGGTATAATTATTTCGCCATCAACATTTTGTGATGTAATTAGGCACACTTCCATGTTGAGCGTATCAGATATTGCAAAACGAAATATTCCAGACATAAAAGAATCATAACAGTCTGGTTCTCCATTAAAATAATTCGTAAATTTTTGCCCTAAGATAGTTGCTGGACAAAATAATGATAACGCAAGCAATAATTTGACTCTCATAATAGTTTGCCGTTTTTCCTCATTGTCAACCCACACCCCGAGTACCAGTATCGAGTTTCAAAACATATTGGAATAAACCGTGATACCCCAGCCCTCAAATTCCGACAGTTCAAGTGGCTGTAAAAAATCATTTTCAAAAAATACAGGTCCGGAGCTGTGATTATGATCTTTTGGAAGGCTCACACCTATTCTCTTTCTTTTACCGGAAGTTCCTGCAGGCCTTTTTATTGCTTGCTTTATTATCAAATCATCACCGTCAATGGAACGGGCTTGTTTAACCTTATCAAATACATCATTCTCATCAAACTCTATGGTGGGGTCATTTCTTACCAACCAGCCTATTTCGGGACGCAGTGTCTTGGTTTCTTTATCCTGTGAAAGGCCTACTATTCCGGCACACAGTTCAAGAGTGTTAATATCTATGCAGTTTCCGGCTTCGTCAGCAACATATTGAATGATGGGAACACTTGTCATCAAAGGTAGAAGGTCATGGTCATACGTCATCTTCTCAGGGCGTACTCCATAGAAATCAAATGGCATGAACTCCAGAAACCATCCGTCAAACTGAGTGGGACCTTCTGACTGAAAGCAACCGCCGCCTGGCATGAGATGAAAATCCTTAGGACGACCTTTTATAGCCATATCCCACCAAAAGTCTGCATTAGGCATTCCTTCGGATGCTGCGACAAATTCAGCCAAGATTGGATCCAGTTTATCTGTCCACTCCTTTACGCCGTACTCACCTAACTTTTGTGTCTTTTCACGCAGCAGTTTCCAGTCATCGGGGGTGCCCTCAAGTGTGACACTAGGTATGCCACAACCCATCAGCTCTTCCAAATAATCAAAATATGGTTTTACGGCATCCATCAGCACTATTTGTGATACCATGCGCTCAATCATTCCTGATGTAGAGAAGTTACATGTCATCACTTCTGCCAACTCTCCATTTGTCTCCTTTCCTATCAGGGTTGCAAACTTTTCAACCTTTTCGGCTGTTGTTGTTTCTGGCGTAGTCCTTATCAGCAATGTTTCCTTACCCTGATGATTCACCAAATAGTCTCTGTACTTATCGGGATCATGGTTCACAAACTGTGAGAACCCATGACAGATCAGTATCCACATGGCATCGGGAGTGAGAACAATAGGCCTATGATGTGCGTATGCAAGGCACACCATCGAGAAAAAAGCATTGTCACCACCATCTACCAATTTGGCATCAGCAAAACTGGCTGCCAAGTAAGAATCTCCGTCAAGCCACTGACGGCCCAACTGATCACCTGTCACAACGGGCAGCAGATTCTTTGAAATCTTTACATCCTCTACCTTAAAGGTTACAGCCCCGGTCGTTTCTGAAACAATCACATCCGGTTGTCTGTTTTTTCTGGCCGATGAAACACCAGCTCCAAACAACACTACCAACACAAAAGCAAATACAGTTCTTTTCATATAGCATACTTCTGTTTCTGCTACAAATGTATGCCTTCATATCATCTCAATCCAAGCAAAAAGCGTTGCAAAAACGTTGCAATTACGTTATTGGCAGACGGGACGGACAGAACGGCTGAACTGCCTGCGGTAACCGTTCCAGTCAACCTGCTCTGAAGTGAATCTGAGAATATAACAGGATGAGGGATAGTTTGGGCTGAGTGTACTTGACATATATTCACCGTGAAAGCCTTCATTGAAGGGCAACAATGCGCTGTAATCATCACATGTGGGGAGAAAGATAGAACTGTCCTCATATCCGGGAATCCTACTTGTAATTCTGTAACCTTGCACATTGTTACAGGTAGTCCATGTCCAGGTACAGTTCATGCACAATTCCATGAATTCATCAACAGTAGGCATGCGCCATCGGCCGCCCCATTTTTTATGTGCCACATCATCTTCAGGGGCAAGAACGGTTTTATTATCAGCAAAGCCATTATAGCCATAACTATCTACTGTACAATACTTTGTCAGTTCATATTCATCACCTTTGCACCATCTATAGTTTGACCAGGAGAATCTATTCTTCTCTTCTGTTTCACCCCAAGCATATAAACCACCGGGATCATCAGGTGTCTTTCCCCCGACATTACAGGTGGCCCACTTTACACTCAGTCCCAGATCAACATACTCATGCCTGCGGTGTGACCCGGACAAGTCTTTTTTTCTGGAGGGAACAATTACTGCCGTATCAGGCTTTTCTATCAAATCAATCAGATAATATGCCGTGTTTAAAGGCAGATTGACGGTCTCATAACCCATACTGTAGAACTCAATCCTATTTGCCGGATTACTCAACCGGAGAGAGAACTTTCCATTACTTTCAGTCAGATCATGATCAATAATCCGTCCCTCTGAGTCAAGTTCCTTGACATAAACCATATTGACCGGATTACCGTCAGAATCACGTACCACGCCCCGAATAATATCACCGGTCTTGAGTTTTTCATGAGTGGCAGCATCGGCAACGGCCTTTTCCAACAAACTCATATCAGGAAAAGTCCCTTCAGCTACTGACATATTCAAATATTTTGTACTGCCGTTATTATTGATTTTGATTTTCTTAAGGTTGTAGCAACCCGCAAAAGCCTCAGAACCAATCTCTTCCATAGAAGATGGCATGACCAGTTCTTCAAGAGAGGTACACCCGTCAAAAAAATGAGGACCGATATAATAACCTTCTTCTATTACTACTCTCTTAAGCGATGTACACCCGGTAAATAATCTGCTACCGTTTACAAGATTAAAACCGGACCGGATAACTATCTCCTCAAGTGATGTGCAGTTCTCAAACACCCTGTCGGTAAGAGCGCAATTCCCTGGAATGTTTATCTGCTTGAGATTAGTACAGTTACGGAAAGCCATTCCGCTCAAAAACCGCAGGTGGAAACGCTTGAAACTTTATTCATCAATCCGTCAACAGATATGGAGTCTGGTATTACAATATGTGTCTTAACAACACCATCGGCAAGAGATTTTACTGACCATGTTTTATGAGAACCGTTGTCAGTATAGATGATTCCGTCAATGGTTACTGTTTGTACAGGTTTTGTCTGCGCGACCAGTACACCCCCCAAGCAGACCTGTACAATCATGATAAGCCACAACATAGCAAATAACTTTTTCATACCTGTATTTCATTAAAAAAATATTTAGGTGTACGAATCATCCTTATTATCCTGAATATTGCCTCCAAATCAAAACGAGTTTTCTTTTATTTTGTAAACATTCCAGCCAATAGCTTTCTTATACGTCTTTTTGCGTCCTTTGGGCACAATCAACACAAAATCCGATTCGTTGAAAGTGTTAGGGGCTATTGATGGTGGCTGTAAAGATCTGACCTCTATTGTTTTCAGTTTAGGACACCATTCGAAGGCATTTCTGCCAATTGTCTTTATATCTTCAGAGATGACAGCTGTCTCCAATGACAATAAACCTTTGAATGAATTATCCGGAATTTGTTCGTCCCAACCATATTCTATATCACAACCGGAACCTATGTTGCCTCCTCTTTGGATCTGATCGTTATCGTTTACAAACTCATAATTATCGCCGGCAGGACGACCTTGAGCATCGAAAGAATACCACCTGTGATAATCGCCTGAATGGTATTCTATAATCCTACCTTTTCCATCTCTTTTACTGTAATATTCCTCTTTCCATTCATCCCCCACAAGGTGATAAGACCTTATGCTTCCGTCACTGCTCTTTATGGTTCTTTTAATACTGTTGGTTGTCTCAATGGTATCGGTTATCTGGCCATTGTGCCTGATTTCATACTCTGTCCATGAGGAATCCGGAACATTGTTGGAATAAATGACACGAGTAACCAAAGCAAGCTCATCACCTGAATAGTGATACACTTCGCGCTTAAATACCGAACCATCACCATTATACTCTATCCTGCTCAAGAGCTTGCCGCGAGTACTGGTGCACGCCGCCATCATCAAGGCTAATGATACTACAGCAAAAATCTTCTTCATAATTCAGTCATATTTGCCGCAAAAATATAGGTATATATGAGGAGATACAAGGATTGGGCGTTGCAAAAACGTTGCAACAGAATTGCAACGCCAGATTCTTGACTATTGGAGTTTTGACAATTACTTTTGTCAACAAATAAATATTAGAAGTACTGGTTTTCAACATAAGCGTTAATGTAAATAAGAATGAGAAAAATTGTTGTTATCTTGTTGTCGGTTATTTTTGGTTCATGCAGCCGATACTTAACCAGTTCAGTTGCAACTGCCTATAATTCACAAGGCAGTCCTACGGCAAAATGGGCAGTGGGATTTGATAGAAACGGCAATATAATATCAAGGTTGAATTATATTCTTGTGGATGGAGTTTTTGTGGAGGATATTAAGATGGTTTGTTCATGCAATTGCAGTTCCGGTTCCACTGATTCTGTCAGAACATATTTTAAGATGGCAGACAGTGTTTGGGAGCCCCTGTCAAAAGTTATTGACAGCTATAATGAACAGATGCTGAAAGTCCGGACAACAAGTCTAAGCTATAATGATGGTAGCTGGAATCAGGAATTTATTGTTACATGGACTTATGATTCACTCTCCAGAATCAGTTCCATTTCAAGCCGAGAATGGCAGGACCTTTCTAATTATGATGCAGAAGGCAATGCAATACGTACAATGTCAAATCTTGAAGACGGTGAATACAAGATTCACGGTATTGTTTTTGACACGGTGGATTCAAAATGCAATGTCATCAAAAGCGTGGTTAAAACAAAAGCCCCAGTAGGATGGAACAACAATTCAACCACAAACAGGATATATGATGAAAACAATCGGATGCAGACTGAAACCATCAATATTTTTGAAGACAATGTGATAATAAGTAGCGCTAAGATTGAATACGCTTATAACAAGTCCGGTCAGGCTATCAGGGAAACTACCATGCATCTTAATGATGGAGAATGGAAGGTGAGTTATCAGACCGAATGGGAATATGAAAAATCCGGAAAGGTTAAGAAAAATACTTTTACGAGAATGAGCAATGAGCTGCAGTTGGATAAGGTTATAACGGAATACGAATATGATAAAAGAGGAAACATGACACTTGAAACCACTAAACGGGAGAGTGGTGACACAGGTAATATGTCTGTTGCCGAGATACTAGTAATAGAGAACCACTATAATTATGTCATGCTCTAAAAAAGTCGATAAAACAAAGGATATGAAGAAGGTTCTACTTTTTCTGTCAGTAATAATGATGCTGCAGACAACAACTGTTTTGCTTGCTCAAGAAAATGTACTGCGACTTTCTGATGATACAGATTATTTCAGTATTGATATTCTGGGGGATGAGGACATTATCAAAGGCATAACGGATGTGTTTGCAAACTGGGAACATCCGGATTCTGTCCAGATTACGGATCAACCCGGAACATCCAATGTGGGGATAGCTGGAGAACTCTATGACATGCGCCTGCATGTCCCTAAGGGGACTATAGGGCGTTACCTGAAGGCGGGTTATCCTTGGTATGCTTTTGGAAGTATTACAGACGGTGATACCATTGTTCATGAACAAAGCTTCAAAGTAGGAAACAGAGTCTATTCCAGGACATCTTTATATTCGGATGATGTTTATTTAAGCGGATATTGCTATCACCAAGGCACAGAACCGGATACCACCACTGTTGTCACCATACCGGAGATTGTGGAATCACCCCAAAGCGGGAGTTATTTCAGGGTTACCGGAATAGGCAGTAAGGCATTCTGCAAATCTGATTGCATTGAGAAGGTCATATTGCCTTTAAGTATAGAAACTGTCTGTTACAATGCTTTTGGAGGATGTAGGAATCTGCAGGCAGTCTGTCTGCCGGAACAACTGCTCAGTATTGGAAATTACGCGTTTTATGAATGCGCCAGGCTGGAGCTTGATTCCCTGCCAGAGAGCATATCTGGCATAGGGGAATATGCTTTTGCGAGAACCGGATTGAAAGGTGTGATGCGAATACCGTCTAAAGTTAAGATTATCAGTAACGGAATGTTTGCCAATTGCAGGGATCTGACAGGTATCCGGTTGCATGATGATGTTGTTTCTATAGGGTATTCTGCATTCTATGGTTGCAGATCCTTGGAAACTGTTTCAATACCTAAGAGTGTAAAACATATATCCAATGGCGCTTTCATGGACTGTCCCGGTCTGACGGATATTTATATGTTCTGGACGGATTCAATACCTGTTGTCACGTCCGAATATTCCTTTGACCAAAACAGACATATCCTTAATGTGCCATACGGAAATGTGGACAATTATTTGGAGAGCAGGTTGCCTGATGGCTCCCGTCAGTTCAGGATGGGGCTCATAACAGACTCAAGAGACAGTTCAAATGCGCATGGTTTCCGTGTTGGCGGTATATGGTATGAGGTTTCAGATTCCATTAAGAACAGTGTTACAATTACAGGGAGGTCAGGAGATGAACCTGTCTTTATAACTCCTGCATCCGTTACTTATCCTTACACAGGTGTCGCATATCGGATAACCGGGGTTTCGGTCAGCAGACTGGATTGCTCCAGACTTATTGTCAGTAATGGTGTTGAAACTGTTACCGGAAGGTTTAATCCCGATGTTGAATATGTTTTCTTACCGTCATCCGTAAAAGTCATGCGGCTGCCATTCTATCACAGTTCTCATTTAAAGAGTGTCGGTCCGGCAGGAGGCGGTTATGACATAGAGTACGCCTGGAAAGATTCCATTCCTGCAGAATCTTTCTGTCAGCATGAATGTCTGGAAAAGGTTGTCATTTCAGAATCAATCAAATCAATCGGAAAGAGAGCGTTTCAGTATTGCCCTTGGCTTAGTGAAGTCTATAACAGGTCTCCAACACCACAAACAATAGATGATGATACATTTACATCTAAATCTATGTGTTGTTTGTATGTACCGAAAGGGAGTAAAAGACTATACAAGAAATCTACAGGTTGGAAAGACTTCAAGAGAATAAGGGTGATTCGTAAAATGAAGTGATTTACATATACCATTTGTTATTAGGCTAATAAATAGTACCTTCGTGCCTGAGAATATTTAGGTGTTAATTGCAGGATAATAAGAGTGACATACTGAAGAGTGAGGCCCGTTACAGACGCATGACGGAGACACCTGTTCCGCGTCTGGTGCTCAGTCTGGCTGTACCAACCATAATCAGTATGTGCATATCGGCCATCTACAATATTGTAGATTCATGGTTTGTGGGCCACATCAGCACCGTTGCTACTGCAGGTGTAGGTGTGGCTTTCGCTTACCAGTCTCTCATACAGGCTACAGGATTCTTCTTCGGCCACGGGTCCGGCAATTACATGTCCCGTGCGCTTGGTGCGCGTGATACAGAGGGTGCAGGCAAGATGGCTGCTACGGGATTTCTGTCGGCGTTCCTTGTGGGAGTGCTGTTCATGGTGCTGGGACTCTGTTTCATGACACCGCTGTCAAGGCTGCTTGGAGCAACCCCCGATGTGGTGCCGTACTCCAATGCCTATCTCAAGTGGATTTTGATAGCTACTCCGTTCCTGGTGTCGCAGATGACTCTGAACAACCAGTTGCGTCTGCAGGGTAATGCCATGCTGGCCATGATAGGAATAGCCGCTGGAGCGGTGCTGAACATTTTCTTTGACTGGCTTCTGATAAACCGTCTGGATATGGGTGTAAGCGGTGCATCTCTGGCTACACTCATAAGTCAGTTCATATCCTGGTGCCTGCTGCTGTGGGCTACGTTCTTTGAAGGGAATGTGCATATACGCTTGCGCAACTTTGCGCCCACACTGGACCGTTTCCGTGAGATAGGAGCGGGCGGTCTTCCTTCATTGATGCGACAGTCGCTTTCCAGTATATCGGCCATTTGTATGAACTGGGCTGCTGCAATCTATGCGCTTGAAGGACAGGAGGCTTCAACAATAGCCGCATTTACAGTTGTGGCACGTGTTATGCAGACCGCAATGGCGGTGATTTTGGGAGTAGGCCAGGGATTCCAGCCGGTTTGCGGATTCAACTGGGGTGCCAAGCGGTATGGCCGGGTAAGGGAATCGTACCTGTTCACCATAGGCATGTGTGTGGTAATTCTGCTGGTAACATCCGCTCTTGGATGGATATTCTCTCCACAGATAATATCATTCTTCCGTGATGAGGACCCGGAACTTATAAGAATAGGAACTACTGTACTGCGCTGGCAGTGCGTGGCGTTCCCGTTGGTGGGCTTGACCACTCCTACAAACATGCTTCTGCAGAATATACGCCGTACAGGAAAAGCTACTTTGCTGGCCATGAGCCGTCACGGATTCGCGTTCTATCCCACACTTTTCATACTGCCTGCCATCTGGGGTTTACAAGGGCTTGAGGCCACAATGGCTACGGCCGATGTTCTTACATTTGCATTGGCACTGCCGTTTGCAATTGGCATGATACGGGAACTTTCGGCCCGTGAAAAAGGCACTTTCCAAGAAAGAAGTTAACTTTGCGTCATGGAAAAGTCATTCGGTGACATGCTGGCGCTGCTTAAGCAGCTTATATCTACTCCGTCAGTAACACGGAGCGAGCAGGAGGCATCGGCCATACTCAAGGCCGATATGGTCCGTCATGGCTATACTCCTAAGGAGATTGGACTTAACCTGCTGCTTTACGGCCATTCATATAATCCTGCCAAACCAACATTGCTGCTTAATAGCCATATTGATACTGTAAAGCCTGTGGCAGGGTGGACCAAAGACCCGTTCACGCCTGTTGAGGAGGATGGAAAACTGTACGGTTTGGGCAGTAACGATGACGGTGCAGGGCTTGTGTCACTGCTATATGCTTTCTATCAGCTTGACAGCAAGGAGCAACCTTATAATCCTCTGTTTCTTGCAACAGTCGAAGAGGAGGTGAATGGTATTGGAGGAATGAAACTGGCTGTAAAGGAACTTCCGCACATTGATGTGGCGCTTATAGGTGAGCCTACCGGCATGCAGCCTGCAATAGCAGAGAAGGGTCTGATGGTGCTTGATTTTACCGTTCACGGCAAGTCGGGCCACGCTGCACGCAACGAGGGTATAAATGCACTTTATCGTGCCACGGAACTTATAGAGAAATTGCGTGGATTTAGATTTGACAAGGTATCGGAACTGCTTGGGCCTGTCAAGTTCACCATAACAATGATTAACGCAGGTACACAGCACAATGTGATTCCTGATGTATGCACATTCACTGCCGATGTACGCACAAATGAGTTATACTCCAACCGCGAGGTGTTTGATATGATATGTGCCGTGCTGCCGGAGTGGTGTGAGGTAAAGGCGCGCTCGTTCAACCTTAATTCATCAAGGATAGACGTGAATCATACCATAATATGCAAGGCTGTAAGCATGGGGCTGGTTCCTTATGGGTCGCCTACATTGTCTGACCAGGCTGTCCTGGACTGCCCGTCATTCAAGATGGGTCCCGGTGAATCCTCACGTTCACATACTGCTGATGAGTTTATATATATTTCAGAACTTGAGCTGGCTGTGCCCGAATATCTGAAATTGCTTGACGGATTGTACGTTGGCGAATAATTATACGGATTTCTGCAGTTTATAACCCTATAAAGTGTTATAAACTGCAAATTTCTTTTAAATACTTTTCAAAAATATACAAAGTAAAAAATAAAGAATATCTTTGTATCGCGATTGCAAAACGGCGTGTCCGTGGAGTGATTGCCACAAAAGAAAGATAGTCCTTTTTATAAATATCATTGGGTTTCGTTTGATGTGAATCACGCGCCGCCAAAAAAGAGAAGAGATACTTAGGTAGCTCTTCTTTTTTTATTATTTTTACGCCAAACAAAAAAACTATGGTTATGGAAAGCGGATACGCCGACGGTATAAGCCGTATAGAGATCAACTCCCTTTGGGGCAGGAAACATATTGTATGGAACCTTCGTCCCGATGTGAACATTCTGAGCGGTGTGAACGGTACGGGAAAGAGTACCATTCTTAACAAGACTGTAGCCCGTCTGGATTATCTGGCAGGCGAGAGCCAGGATGAGACGCCCGAAGTACAGATAGACTATTTTCCTGATGGTGCATCCAAAATCAAGTATGACGTGATCCGCAGCATTGACCGTCCGCTCATGCACAGCAACCTGCTGGAGAAGATGAGTGACAAGAGCGTTGTGTCGGAACTTGACTGGCAGCTATATAAGTTGCAGCGCAGGTATCTGGACTATCAGGTCAATATAGGTAACCGCACCATCCAGCTCCTTACGTCGGGCGATCCCGAGAAGCTTAGGGAGGCGCAGGAGATATCGGCTCCCAAAATCAGGTTCATGGACTTTATGGACGAGCTGTTTGTTGATACGGGCAAGAAAATAATACGTACCAGCAACGAGATACTGTTTGACCAGTTTGGAACGACGTTGCTGCCTTATAACCTTTCTTCGGGCGAAAAGCAGTTGCTTGTGATAATGCTTACCACTCTTGTCCAGGACATGACTCCCGGAGTGCTGCTTATGGATGAACCGGAGATCTCGCTGCATATTGAATGGCAGCAGCAACTGATTCAGCGTGTACGTTCACTTAATCCGAATGTGCAGATTATCGTTACCACTCATTCGCCGGCACTTATAATGGACGGCTGGATGGATTCCGTGTTTGACGTAGAGGATATTACCGTAAAGTGAGGGCTGTCCAGCTATGAAGAGGCTTACGGACAATATTAATTCACGTTATTTCGAGGCTGCGGACAAACTTCTGCCCAGCAGGCGCAGGGGGCGAATCGTGGCGTTTGTGGAGAGCTATGACGATGTCTCTTTCTGGCGGCTTCTGCTTGATGAGTTTGAGACTCCGGACCGCTATTTCCAGATAATGCTTCCCAACAAGGGTGGACTGACAAAAGGCAAGAAATCAGCCTTGCGTTCATGCATTGAGCATAACGGCCTGGGCAAGAACCTGATTGCATGTGTTGACAGTGACTATGACTGGCTGCTTCAGGGTGTAACCCAGACATCGAAGGAGATAATTTCCAATCCATACGTAATCCAGACCTATACATACGCCATTGAGAACTACCAGTGCTGGTCTGGCAGCCTGCATCAGGTTTGTGTGCAGTGTACGCTCAATGACCATCGTCTGATAGATTTCCCTGCGTTTATGGAGCTCTATTCAAAGGCTGTATATCCGCTGTTTGTGTGGAACGTATGGTTTTATAGGAAGAAACTGCACAATCAGTACAGCATGCAGGACCTGAACATAGACATCAGGCTCAAGAATGTGGATGTGAACCGTCCGCAAGGGGTGCTGATAGGCGTGACGGAAAGGGTTTCACATAAGGTCCGCTGGATGGAAAACCACTATCCGGAGGCAATCCAGGAAGTGGCCGAACTGCGCAAGGAACTGACAGCTATGGGCGTGACAGAAAACGAAACATACCTGTTCCTGCAAGGGCATCATCTTGTGGAGAACGTGATTATGAAACTGCTTTTGCCTGTATGCACCGCGTTGAGGCAGGAACGTGAGGCTGAGATACGCCGCTACGCAGTCCACAACCAGCAATACCGCAATGAGATCAGTGCATACCAGCACAGTCAGATGAGCCTGGCCGAGGCTCTGCGCAAGAATACGCATTACAGGGATTGTGCGCTCTATCAGCGTATGCGTGACGATATGCGCGCACTTTTATCTATGCTTCCAGAAGGAGGGGGTCAGGATAAGCAGGACACTGAAAACCTCAAGTCGGCCAATCAGCATCAGGAAGGTTGAGAACCATTTGCCTATTACCGGCATGTCACTCCACGGTATGTTGCAGCCGTGGTCACCGATTGTAAGACCTATATTGCTCAGGCATGAAAGCGATATGCCGTATGCTTCGGCTATATCTATTCCTATGGCCAGGTAGAAAAACCAGCCTAAAAATACCAGTGCAAAGAAGAATATGCTGAATGTTAGAACACTTTGCCTGGTGGCTGGCGGTATGACTTTACCACTGACACGCACAGGCAATACTGCGTTTGGATGCAGTATGCGGTTGAACTCGTTGCGCATGGACTTAAACAGGATGGCAATACGGATGGATTTCATTCCTCCCGATGTGGAACCTGCGCAGGCACCGAAATAGAATCCCAATCCCAGCAGCATCCATACGAACGGAGGCCATTGCGTGTAATCGGTAGTGGTGAATCCGGTTGTGGTAATAATGGCTGTTACATGGAACAGGGCGTTACGTATTGAGGCGGAACCGTTGTAAGGTGTTGAAACATATAGGCTGATGGCCACGATTGCCGTAAATATCAGCGTAATGGAGAGATACCATTTAAACTCTGTATCTTCAAAAAGCTTACCAATCTTGCCGCGGAACGCCACAAAGAACAGCAACCCGTAGTTGATTCCGGAAAGGAACAT
This sequence comes from uncultured Bacteroidales bacterium, assembly GCA_902799685.1. GTDB lineage: Bacteria > Bacteroidota > Bacteroidia > Bacteroidales > Bacteroidaceae > Colenecus. Next base: position 94,914 of record CADCBO010000006.1, on the reverse strand, counting down.
GAATATGGTGATGACATACTCTATGCTGTGGGAGTTGTAGAATGCTATGCTTGCATTCTTGGTGGAGAATCCTCCCGTTGCTGCAGTACATAGGGCATGGTTGACGCTGTCAAACACTCCCATTCCGCAGAATCTGAGACATATCGCGCAAAGAATGGTTATCAGTACATAGACTGTTATTATCCAGCGGCCGCTGACACTGATCCTGGGGTGTAGCTTGCCGCGTTTGGGGCCTATTGCCTCGGCAGCAAAAAGCTGGACCTCACCGACTCCGAAAATAGGCAGTACGGCAACCGTGAAGAATACTATCCCCAAACCGCCTATCCACTGGGTGAGGCTGCGCCAAAACAGCAGACCGTGGGGCATTATCTCTATGTCGTCCAGTATTGTGGCTCCTGTAGTGGTAAATCCCGATATGGTTTCAAAGTATGCATCGGTAAATGATGGAATGAAGCCACTGATGTAGTAGGGCAAGGAACCGAATATTGAGAACAGCACCCAGCTTACCGCCACTACGATATAGCCGTCACGGCGGGTCATGCCACTCTCCTTGTGGCGGGCGCTCTTGCCTATCATCATCAGGGTCATGCCGCAACATGCCGCAATGAGAGATGCCATGACAAACCCGAACAGGTCATTCTCACCATAGAACAATGGGAAGATAGTGCACAGCAGCAATATCCCTGATTCAATCAGAAGCAGGACTCCCAGTATGCGTTGTATGATCTTGAAATGTATCAATTAAAATACTTTTCTATGGTTTTTATCATTCCTTCCAGACAGAATACCACTACGTGGTCACCCGGAAGTATCTGAGTGTTGCCAGTAACAATGAGAGCCTCCTTGTTGCGGATAAGTCCGCCTATGGTTACTCCGCGAGGCAGTGAGATATCCTTGACGGGGTTGCGGGTAATCTTTGCGTTCTCCTTGACGTTGAACTCGGCTACATCGGCATTGGCAAAGGTTAGGCACTTTACGTTGGTTACATCGGCATCGAGCATCATCTGGTATATATGGCTGGCGGCAATCTTCTTTTTGTTTATGACTGTTCCGATATCCAGTTTCTCTGCCATGTTGATGTAATCTATGTTCTCAACCTCGGCGATGGTCTTGGTCACCCCGAAGCGTTTTGCGGCCAGGCAGGCCAGGATGTTGGTTTCGGAGTTGTCGGTCAGGGCCACGAATGCTTCGGTATGCTGGATGCCCTCGCTTAAGAGCAGGCTTGGGTCACGTCCGTCGCCGTTTATTATCATTACCTTGTCATCAACCTTCTCGGTAAGGGCGTTGCATTTTGCCAGATCGCTCTCGATGATCTTGAGGTTCATGTAATCCGGCATAAGTTGGGCTGTGCGCACTGCAATACGGCTGCCGCCCATGATTATCACATCACGTACATCCGGCAACTCCTCCTTACCGGCAATACGGCGGATATGGGGTATATGCTTTTTCATGGTCATGAAATAGACCAGGTCTCCTGCCTGCATGGTATCGGCTCCGCTTGGTATAATGGTAACCCCTTCACGCAGTATTGCCACTATGTGATAGGGTAGTTCTATGCCAAGTTCAGCCAAAGGCTTGTTCAGGATCTGTGCGTTGTCACGCAGCTTTATACCCATCATGACCAATGCACCTCCGGCAAATTCCCACCATTGGCGTATCCAGCTTAGTTTCATGCCATCCACGATGTCCTTGGCTGCCAGCAACTCCGGATAGATGAGAGAGTCAACTCCGATGCCGGTAAAGAACTCCTTGTTCTTGGGTTGGAGATACTCGTAGTTGTTGATGCGTGCAACGGTTTTCTTGGCTCCCAGGCTGTGAGCCAGTTGTGCGGAAATCAGGTTACGGCTTTCATCGGTGGTTACAGCCACAAAAAGGTCTGCGCTGCCGGCACCGGCTTCTTTCAGTCCGTGGAACGATACGGGTGATTCCTGTATGGTCAGGAGATCGAAACTGGAGTCCAGACGGCTCAGTTTCTCCGGACTTTCATCTATCAGGATTATGTCCTGGTTCTCACCTGCCAGAAGCTTGGCCAGATGGATTCCAACATTTCCTGCTCCTGCAATTACGATTTTCATTGTTCTGTCTGTTTTGTTCCTGAAGTCTGCTCATGCAGTGCGCTGATAACTGCATCCTCGTCAATGTGGCAAAGGTGCAGGAGTTGAGGCGTGGAGCCGTGTTCGATGAAACGGTCGGGCAATCCTAATCGCCTTATTGTGGGAGCAAAGCCGTTCTCTGCCATGAATTCCATTACGGCAGAACCCAGTCCGCCTGTCATCGTACCGTTCTCAATGGTTATTATGCGGCTGAATTTCTTTCCTACCTCCGAAAGTATCTTTGTATCTATGGGCTTTAGGAAACGCATGTCATAAAGTGCTGCGGTCAACCCGCTTTCTTTCTCCCATGTCTGTATGGCGTGTTCTGCCAGGTTGCCTATGGGACCTATGGAGAGCACCGCCACGTCATTTCCGTCCTTTATCTTGCGTCCGGTTCCTACAACTACGGGCTCAAAAGGCTTGCGCCAGTCTGTGAGAATGCCGTGTCCGCGGGGGTATCGGATTACAAACGGGCCCTGGTCGGGCAGTTGGGCGGTGTACATCAGGTTGCGCAACTCAATCTCGTCATACGGTGAGGCTATGGTCAGGTTGGGGATGGGGCGCAGGAAAGCCAGGTCAAAGGCTCCGTGGTGCGTGGGACCATCCTCACCTACAAGTCCGGCCCTGTCCAGACATATTACTACATTCAGTTTCTGGATGGCAATGTCATGTATCAGGTTGTCGTATGCGCGCTGCATGAATGACGAGTAGATGTTACAGAAAGGCATCATGCCTTCCTTGGCCAGGCCACCGGAGAATGTAACCGCATGCCCTTCGGCTATGCCTACATCAAAGCAGCGGTCGGGATAGGTTCTCATGGGGATGTCCATGCTGCATCCTATCGGCATGGCGGGAGTTATGCCGATTATCTTCCGGTTTTCACTCATCAGCTCCTTTAATGTCTCTCCAAAAACTTCCTGGAACAGAGGTGGCTGGTCTTGTCCGCTGCCAATTATACGCTCGCCTGTAACCTTGTCAAAAAGACCGGGGGCGTGCCATATGGCGGAATCCTTTTCGGCAGGCTCATAGCCTTTACCCTTTATGGTCTTTATATGCAGCAGCTTGGGTCCGTGCATATTCTTGATATTGGACAGGATGCGTACCAGATTCTCTACATTATGCCCGTCAACAGGTCCGAAATAGCGTATGTCCATACCCTCGAACATGTTGTTCTGGTGCGTAAGCTTTATCTTGATACGGTTGTTGCGGCGTATTATGTTGCGGCGGCGCTGTTCGGTCATAAGTCCTAGTTTGTAAAGGACTCTGGAGACGTAATAGCGGAACTTGTTGTAGGATCGTGACGTTTGGAGCTGGGTAAGGTAACTGCGCATGCCGCCTACACTCTGCGATATGCTCATGTTGTTGTCATTGAGTATGATGAGCAGATCGTTGTTTGTTATTGAGGCATTGTTGATACCTTCAAAAGCCAGTCCTCCGCTCATGGCCCCGTCACCTATCACAGCCACTACTCGCCGTGACGAGTGTCCGTTGCGTTTGTCGGCCACAGCCATACCCAATGCCGCCGATATGGAGTTTGATGCATGACCGCACGTGAATGTGTCATATTCACTCTCATCGGGTGAGGGGAAAGGCTTGAGACCGCCGAACTTGCGGTTGGTACAGAAACGGTCGCGCCGGCCGGTCAGGATCTTGTGACCGTAGGCCTGATGTCCCACATCCCAGACAATGCGGTCATCGGGAGTGTTGAAAACATAGTGCAGGGCTACTGTCAGTTCAACCGTGCCCAGACTTGACCCGAAATGTCCCGGATTGTGCGAGAGCTCATCAATTATCATCTGTCTCAGCTCCTGACATACTTGAGGCAGTTGTTCAAGACTGAGTTTTTTCAGGTCTTTAGGTGAATCAATGCTCTTAAGCAATCCGTTTTCAGTTATGTCTGCATCAACGCTGTCCATCCTCAGTTTGGGTTGTTCAAACGGCAAATGTACCATTTTTCGGGTGAATAATCTATCTTTTTTTTAAATAAGGTTGTTTTTTGACTGTCTTTACAAGGTTGGACCGAATATATTGACACTTTATCGGATTTATGGCTATCTTTGACATTCAAGTAAGAATCTTGTGAAATGACATATACGATTGATGATATAGCATCCGTGACAGGAGCGGAGAGACACGGTTTCTGCCCGGCATCCATATCATGGCTTCTTACAGACAGCCGTTCATTGTGCTTTCCTGCCGAAACCCTGTTCTTTGCCCTCAAGACCAAACGCAATGACGGACATAACTATATTCGTGAGCTGTACAAAAGAGGTGTAAGGAATTTTGTGGTCAGTTATCTGCCTGATAATATGGGGGATTATCAGGAATCAAATTTCCTGCTTGTCAAGGATACGCTTGCAGCCTTGCAGGCTCTAGCCGCTGCACACCGTAAAAAATTTGACATACCGGTGGTGGGTATAACCGGCAGCAACGGCAAGACAATGATAAAGGAGTGGCTGTATCAGTTGCTTGAGCCGGACTATGCCGTGACACGTTCTCCCAGGAGCTATAACTCACAGATAGGAGTGCCGTTGTCGGTTTGGCTGTTGAACAAACAGTCCGAGATAGGTATTTTTGAGGCCGGCATATCAAAGAAAGACGAGATGGGCCAGTTGTGGAAGATCATCAAGCCTACCATAGGCGTGATTTCAAACATAGGACTTGCCCATCAGGAGAACTTCCAGTCTCTTCAGGACAAATGTGTCGAGAAGCTGAAACTGTTCCGCGACTGTGATGTGGTGATTTACAATTGTGATAATGATCTGATCCAGAGTTGTGTAGATAAATCAATTATTACAGCCCGTGAGATTGCATGGTCCCGTAAGGATCAGGACAAGCCTCTCTTCATATCGTCGGTTGTCAAAGGCGAGAGTTCCACTGAAATAACATACCGTTATATAGGTCTGGAGAACAGGTTTACAATCCCGTTCATTGATGATGCCTCGATAGAGGATGCCTTGCATTGTCTTGCAGTATGCATTTACCTTATGGTTCCGCCCAAAAAGATAACCAAGCGTATGGCCGGACTTGAGCCGCTTGCCATGCGTCTGGAAGTAAAGGACGGCAAGCAGGGATGCATAGTGATAAATGACAGTTACAATTCCGATATCTCATCTTTGGGAATAGCTCTTGACTTTATGGCGCGGCGTCAGGATGACAAGTCGCGCGGGCGCACGCTCATTCTCTCGGACATACTCCAGTCGGGCTGGTCTGTCCATGAACTCTACAGGAGGGTGGCACAGTTGGCTGAGAGCCGTGGCATAACCAAGCTGATAGGTATAGGCGAGGATATTTCATCCGAGGAAAAGCGGTTTGACATTCAGGAGAAGCATTTCTTCAACACTACCGATGATTTCCTGAAATCGGATCTGATGAAGAGTTTCCATAACGAGCTTATCCTTATCAAAGGTGCCAGGATGTTTGAGTTTGACAGGATAGCCGAAAGGTTGGAACTGAAAGTGCATGAGACGATACTGGAGGTCAATCTTCAGGCTATTGCCGATAATCTGAACCGTTATCGCGGAATGCTTAAGCCTGATACGGGAATTGTGTGCATGGTCAAGGCATCGGCCTACGGATCCGGGGCTATAGAGGTGGCCAAGACTCTCCAGGACAGGCAGGTGGATTATCTGGCCGTGGCTGTGGCCGATGAGGGCGCTGAACTGCGAAAGGCTGGCATAACCACCAATATCATGGTGATGAATCCGGAGCGCACATCGTTCAATACCCTGTTTGACCATAAGCTGGAACCTGAGGTTTACAGCTTCCATCTGCTGGATATGATAATCCGTGCTGCCGAGCATAACGGAGTGACTAATTTCCCCATACACATAAAGATAGACACTGGCATGCATCGTCTGGGATTCGCCCCTGACGATATGCCTGAACTGGTACACCGTCTGCAAAAGCAGACCGCCGTCATTCCCTGCTCGGTGTTCTCCCATTTTGTGGGCAGTGACAGCAGTGAATTTGATGACTTTACCAAACTCCAGATTGAGCGTTTCAATCAGGCTGCCGATGAGTTGCAGGCCGCTTTCAAGCATCATATACTGCGTCACATCTGCAACTCGGCAGGAATAGAGAGATTTCCCGATGTCCATTATGACATGGTACGTCTGGGGCTGGGCCTTTACGGTATAAATCCGCTTGACAATCAGCCTCTTGAGACTGTCTGTACACTCAAGACAACCATACTCCAGATCCGTGACTTGGAACCCGGCGAGACCGTGGGCTACAGCCGTAAGGGTAAGATAACCAGGCACTCACGCATAGCGGCCATTCCTATAGGTTATGCCGACGGACTGGACCGCCATCTGGGTAATGGCAAGGCTTACTGTCTGGTGAACGGTCAGAAAGCTTATTATGTGGGTAACATATGTATGGATGTATGCATGATTGACGTTACGGACATTGACTGCCAGGAGGGTGACAGCGTGGAGATTTTCGGTCCCAACCTGCCGGTCCATGTGCTGTCGGACATCCTGGGCACCATCCCGTATGAGATTATCTCTACGGTTTCTATCCGTGTAAAGCGTGTTTATTATACTGAATGATAATAACTAACCGATTAAATAATGAGTAACAAGACAAATGTAACCGCTCAGCGGATGACAAATTTCCGCTGGGTAATGTGCGCCCTCCTTTTTGTGGCCACAACAGTCAATTATCTGGACCGTCAGGTGCTTTCACTTACCTGGAAGGATTTTATTTCAGTAGACTTCCAATGGACAGACAGCCAGTATGGTTCAATTACCGGCTTTTTTTCACTCTTCTATGCTGTTGCATGCCTGTTCAGCGGAAAGTTCATTGACAGACTAGGTACGCGCAAGGGCTATCTGTGGGCCATATTCATCTGGTCTGTGGGTGCCTGTATGCACGCTGTCTGCGGATGGGCTGCAATGAAGTGGGTCGGTGCAGAGTCTATGGAGGCTGTAAGGAGTTCAGCCCAGTTGGGTTTGATGATATCTACGGTATCGGTGTATATGTTCATGTTCTGCCGTGCAGTGCTGGCTTTGGGTGAATCCGGAAACTTCCCTGCTGCAATCAAGGTGACTGCAGAGTATTTCCCCAAGAAGGACCGTGCGTTTGCTACATCGATATTCAATGCCGGAGCATCGGTGGGCGCTCTTGCCGCACCTGCCTGCATACCTCCTCTTGCCGCCAGGTGGGGCTGGGAGATGGCGTTCATCATAATAGGTGCTCTGGGCTTTGTATGGATGTTTTTCTGGTTCGGACTTTACCGTAAGCCGGAGCAGTCCAGATTCGTGAATCAGGCTGAGCTTGAGTATATCCATCAGGATGATGCAGCCGAGCTGGCTGCTGCCAAGGCTGCCGAGCCCCAGAAGGAGCAGAAGTCAATCCCGTTCTTCAAGTGTTTCACATTCCGTCAGACATGGGCTTTCATATGCGGCAAGTTCTTTACCGATGGTGTATGGTGGTTCTTCCTGTTCTGGGCACCTGCTTACTTCAGTGATCAGTATGGATATCGTTCAGACTCAAAAGAGGCCATGTTGCTGATTTTTGTACTTTATCTGATAGTGACTGTGGTAAGCATAGGTGGCGGCTATCTGCCTAAGTTCTTTGTTGAGAAGAAAGGAATGGATCCTTATCCCGGCCGCATGAAGGCTATGCTCATATTTGCTTTCTTCCCGCTGCTGGCTCTGTTTGCCCAGCCTCTTGGCAAGTACAGCGCGTGGTTCCCTGCCATCATCATAGGTCTGGCAGGAGCCGGACATCAGGCATGGTCGGCTAACCTGTATTCTACCATCGGTGATATGTTCCCCAAATCGACTATCGGCACCATCACCGGTGTGGGAACTACCATGGGAGGTCTTGCTTCATATATGATCAACAAGGGCGCCGGTATGCTCTTTACCAAGAGCGCCGCTATGGGATCGGCCTTTTCGTTCCTGGGCTTTGAGGGTAAGGAGGCCGGATATATGATTGTGTTCTGCATCTGCGCAGTGGCATATCTGATAGGCTGGACTGTAATGAAGCTGCTTGTTCCCAAATACAAGCCTATAGTGGTGGACTGAACCGGTACCAACAGAATCAAGCCTGATGGATAACCTTACTTATAAAGCTTCTGATGCCCGATATGACGGGCGTATGCCTTATATCCGATGCGGACAGAGCGGGGTCAGACTCCCCGCTGTGTCGCTAGGTTTCTGGCACAACTTTGGGAGTGTGGATGACTTTAACAAGGCTCACGCTACCGCCTGTTGTGCTTTTGACAACGGAATTACCTGCTTTGACCTTGCCAACAACTATGGTCCTGAATACGGAACGGCCGAGGAGAATCTGGGCCGTATGATGGACCTTTCATTCCGTCCGTACCGCGATGAGCTGTTCATCACTACAAAAGCCGGTTATGACATGTGGCCTGGACCATACGGTGACTGGGGCTCGCGCAAATATCTGATGAGCAGTCTGGACCAAAGTCTATGGCGGATGCGTCTGGATTATGTGGACCTGTTCTACTCACACCGTTATGATCCCGAGACTCCGCTTGAGGAGACCATGCAGGCTCTTGTAGATATAGTGCATCAGGGTAAGGCTCTTTATGTGGGTATTTCAAACTATCCCTTGGAGACCATTGACTTCTGTTTCGGCTACCTTAAGGAACATGATGTCCCGTGTCTTATATATCAGGGCCGTTACAATATGATGGACCGCAGGATGGAGAACGGCATACTAAGCGCCTGCCGGGATAACGGAGTGGGGTTTACCGCATTCTCTCCGCTGGCCCAGGGACTTCTGACAGACCGCTATCTGAAAGGTATCCCGGAGGATTCACGTATGGCGCGCAACCGTTTCCTTAAACGTGACGTTATGACACCACAGCTGCTTGACAGGCTGAACCGTCTCAACGCGATAGCCGCCACCCGAAACCAGAGCCTGTCGGAAATGGCACTCTCATGGCTGCTCAAGGACGGACTTGTAACCTCCGTGCTGATTGGCGCCAGTTCTCCTGTGCAACTGCTCACCAATATCAGGGCAGTCCGTAACACGGAGTTTACCGCTGACGAACTAAAAGAAATAGATTCAATCATTCTATAATCAATAACAGTTACTGACCAAAATGAGTTACCAGAAACCTACAATCAGGGAAAAGATTGCCTATGCACTGGGCGATGCTGCAGCCGGAGGTATTACATGGAAGATTATGTCCATTGCCTTCCCGCTGTTCTTTACAAATGTGTTCGGACTGACGTTTGCCGATGCCGCAGCTCTTATGCTTATTGCCCGACTGTTCGATGTGGTCACAGATCCTATAATGGGCAGTCTGGCAGACAGGACTCAGTCACGCTGGGGCACCTACAGGCCTTGGCTCATATTCGGTGCCATACCTTTTGGCCTGATATTTGCCCTGCTTCTCTTTACTCCAGACCTGGGGCCTGCGGGAAAACGGGTCTATGCATACGTGCTCTATCTGCTCATGATGGCTGTCTATACTGCCGTAAATGTGCCATACGGTTCACTGCTAGGCGTAATGACCGATGATGACAACGAGAAGAACCAGTTCTCTTCATACCGAATGGTAGGTGCATACGCAATGGGCTTCATTACATTGCTTTCATTTCCTTACCTTCAGAAAATGGTGGGTGGAACCGATGCTCACCAGTATGCCGTGCTGGGTGCTGTGTTCGGCATCATTGCCGCAGCCATGACATTGGCCTGCGGTCTGATGACAAAGGAGCGTCTTAAGCCAGTCCGAGCCGAGAAATACTCTCTGAGTCAGTTTGTTGACCTATTCAAGAACAAACCCTGGATATACCTTACTCTTATAGGACTTTGCACAAATTTCTTCAACGGATTCCGTTATGCAGTGGCCGGTTATCTTATCTCATACTGTCTGGGTGGTGATGTGACCGTAGGCTCGCTCATCATAAACTATACTGTGCTGATGGCTTTCGGAGAGGTGACCTGCATGATATTCGGAGGCGTATCCCCCAAGTTTGCCAAGTGGGTGGGCTCCAAACGCAAGGCATTCCTTTGGGCTTCGGTAATTTGCCTGGTGTTCTCAGTGCTCTTCTTCTTTATCCCGATGAATCCCAGGTATATCTGGCTGATGGTGGCTGTAGTTATTCTGACATCGGTAGGTGTGGGACTCTACTCCCCGCTGTTGTGGTCAATGTATGCCGATGTAGCTGATTTTGCGACAGAGAAATTCGGAACCTCATCTACAGGACTTATTTTCTCATCGGGAACTATGGCTCAGAAACTGGGCGGTGCCATATCCGGTTCACTGATTGCACTGCTGCTTGGCTTGTCCGGTGCACGTATGATACCTGATGAGTTCGGCAACATGTCAATAGATCCGGCTTCGGTAACTGAATCGGTACGTACCATGGTATGGTCCCTGTTTTCACTTATTCCCGCAGCGATAGCCCTGATTATGGGATGGCTGGCTTATAAGTTCCCTATAAGGAAATAATTCCATCGTGCCTTCTTGCCGGTAGAAATAAGAAGTAACCGCAATTCTATCGGACTGCGGTTATTTTTACTGTTGCAGATGAACACGGGATGCCTATTGGCGGATTCTCCTTGCTTACGCCTACCGTTATCAGCTGAAGACTATTGTATGTATCCAGTAGAGCATTGGCAATGCGTCCGGCAACGTGTTCAAGAAGCTTGGAGCGGATTTGCATCTGCTGTTTTACGATAGAGGCAACCTTGGCATAGTTTATTGTATCGGAGATAGTGTCGGAATCTATTGCTACAGTGATGTCTGTCTCCATTTGTATTGATACTGAATACCATGCTCCAACAACGGATTCCTGTGGCTCTACCCCATGGTAGGCATAGAACCGCAAGCCGTTGAGTGATATGGATTGTTCCCTAATAACCATATCTATTTTCTGTATTGATTATCCGCAACGTGATGAACCGCAGTTCTTGCAGATGAGACAACCCTCCTGATAAACCAGTGATTCGCTTCCGCAGACAGAGCACTTTTCGCCCTTGACGGCAGTGCCGTCCTGCACGTATTTTTTGAGTGCACGCTCCACGCCGTTCTTCCAGTTGTTGATGTTTTCAGAACCCAGATCCAGCGAACCTATAAGTTTGATACACAGGTCAATAGGCATCTGATAGCGGAGTACGCTGGATATGAGTTTGGCATAGTTCCAGTATTCCTTGTCAAACTTCTCGGACAGGCCCTCTATGGTAACTTTATAGCCGCGCTTGTTGGTGAACTGGAAATCATAGCGTTTCTTGCCGTTTTCATCAATATTCTTGATAATCCAGCCTTTCTCTACGGTCTTGGGCAGTACGATACCTTCCTCGTCATCCTGCAAACCGGTGAAAATCTCGTAAGGACGACCATCCAGGATACCCACGAATGCTACCCATTTCTCCTTGTTGTTCTGGAAACGGACAACATCGGCTTCAAGTATGCGCGGGCGGACCTCAACAACCTCACGCGGCTGGCAGTCACACGGTGCCAGAGTGGGTTCCTTGCCATCTTTCTTTTCCGGTTTCTTTTCGCTCTTGGCATCAACCAGGACGCCGTCACGTGAGCCGTCACGATATACGGTGCAGCCTTTGCAACCGCTCTTCCATGCCTCAACGTAAAGCTGGTTGACAAGGTCCTCCGATACGTCATTGGGCAGGTTGATCGTTACGCTGATAGAGTGGTCAACCCACTTCTGCATGGCACCCTGCATCTTGACCTTGTTCACCCAGTCAACATCCTGGGCTGTTGCCTTGTAGTAAGGTGAACGGGCCACCAGTTCATCAACCTGTTCAGGGGTAAATTTCTGCGCCGGGTCAATACCGTTTACAATCATCCACTCCACAAACTTGTGGTGGAATACTATGAACTCCTCGAATGCATCGCCGTTCTCATCGGTGAATGTTATGTTGGCATTCTCATCATCACGGTTAACCTTGCGGCGACGCTTATAGACAGGCATGAATACAGGCTCAAGACCGGATGTGGTCTGAGTCATAAGGCTCACTGTGCCGGTAGGAGCTATAGTGAGGCAGGCAATGTTGCGGCGTCCGTATTTCTTCATGTCAGCGTAAAGTTCGGGATCAGCCTCCTTTATGCGCAGTATGAAGGGATTCTTCTGCTCGCGTTTCCAATCAAATATCTCAAATGCTCCACGTTCCTTGGCCATCTCTACAGATGAACGGTATGCGGCAAGGGCCAGAGTGCGCTGAACCTTCTCGGCAAAATCAGTTGCCTCATCTGTTCCATATCTGAGTCCCAGTGCAGCCAGCATGTCACCCTCGGCTGTGATGCCCACACCGGTGCGGCGTCCCATGGTACTCTTGCGCATGATTTTCTCCCACAGGCGTTTCTCGGTATGCTTGGTCTCATCATCCTCGGGGTCACTTGCTATCTTGGCCTGAATCATGTCAATCTTCTCTATTTCAAGATCTATGATATCATCCATTATGCGCTGTGCTATGGCAACATGCTTCTTGAAGAGGTCAAAGTCAAACTTAGCCTTGGGGGTAAACGGGTTCTTTACGTATGAGTAGAGGTTGATGGCAAGCAGACGGCAGCTGTCATACGGGCAGAGAGGAATCTCGCCGCAGGGGTTGGTGCTGACTGTGCGGAATCCTAAATCTGCATAGCAGTCCGGAACAGACTCACGCAGGATGGTGTCCCAGAACAGTACGCCGGGCTCGGCCGATTTCCATGCGTTGTGCACAATCTTTTTCCAAAGCTCTGCAGCCTCAATCTCTTTTATATATGTGGGTTTCTTGGAATCTATGGGGTAGCACTGGGTGTATTTGCGGCCCTCGATTGCTGCATTCATGAATTCATCGTCAATCTTGACCGATACGTTGGCGCCGGTAACCTTACCGCTCTCCATCTTTGCGTCAATGAATGACTCCGAATCAGGGTGTTTGATAGATACGCTCAGCATCAGGGCACCGCGTCGTCCGTCCTGTGCTACCTCACGTGTGGAGTTTGAGAAGCGCTCCATAAAAGGAACAAGTCCGGTTGAAGTCAAAGCGGAGTTCTTGACGGGAGAGCCCTTGGGGCGGATGTCTGAAAGGTCATGGCCTACACCGCCACGGCGTTTCATAAGTTGAACCTGCTCCTCATCGATCTTCATTATAGCTCCGTATGAGTCGGCTGCTCCCTCTGTGCCTATAACGAAGCAGTTGGAAAGTGAAGCAATCTGATAGTTGTTGCCGATACCTGTCATGGGACTTCCCTGCGGAACTATATACTTGAATCCTTTGAGCAGGTCATGAAGCCCAGCTGCCGTCATGGGGTTCTTGTACTTTTTCTCAATGCGGGCAATTTCATTTGCGATACGCCAATGCATGTCATCGGGAGTCTTCTCATAAATATTTCCGAAGGAGTCCTTTACCGCGTACTTGTTCACCCAGACTTTGGCTGCAAGTTCGTCACCTCCGAAATAGTCCACTGAGGCCTTGAACGCCTCATCGAAAGTGTAGGTCTGTTTTTTGTTGTCCATTTATAAAACTTGTTTGATGTATGAGCAAATAAATAGTTCCAATCGTGTGACCGGAAACAACATGACAAAAATAAAAAATGTATGGGATATAAGCCAATGTTTCCAAAAATATATTTTTCAACAAAACAAATGTTTTCTATTTCGTTCTGCTTTTCAGCTGAAAATCAGGTATATATAAAAACCAAAATTGAAAAAAGTTTTCCGAAACGGGAAATCCTGTCTTGGAATGGAATGGGCAAAGACGGAAAGAAAAGTGTTTGTATGACAATAAAAAAAGCGATGAGTCTCATCGCTTTTTAAAATGAATCCCGTAATGATAATCAGCAACGTAATCCGCTTTCTATATTTTCCATATCGGCTTTGAAATTCTTGTCAACCTGAATCTGGTCACGGACCATATTGCATGCGTGAAGAACTGTTGCATGATCGCGTTTACCGATATAGGCTCCGATTTTGGATGTTGAGAAATCCAGATATTTTTTTGCCAGATACATGCTTATCTGTCTTGCCTGGACAATCTCATGTTTACGTGACTTGGACTGTACGGATGATTCATCTATACTATAATAGTCGCAGACTTTTGTAATTATTGACTCAATAGTGATAGGTTTCTGCTCGTGGTGCTGGCTCTTGTCTATCACCTCATGGGTAAGATTCAGGTCAACTTCCTTACCGTAGATTGTTGAATATGCCATGAGAGATACAATCACACCCTCCAGATCCCTTACGTTATCTCTGATCTTGTCTGCGATATATTCAATAACCGGTTCCGGGAACTGAATGCCGTCTCGTCTGGTCTTTTCACGCAGGATGTCCTTGCGGAGATTCAGGTCAGGACGTTCCAATTCTGCCACCAGACCCCATTTGAAGCGTGTGATAAGGCGTTCCTCCAAGTCTTTCATGTCCTTGGGAGGCCTGTCACTGGTCATTATCAGCTGCTTGTGGTTGAGGTGAAGATAATTGAATATATGGAAGAATGTATTCTGAGTCTTGGTGTAGCCGGCCATCTCCTGCATGTCATCAATTATCAATACATCAATTGACTGATAGAAATGTATGAAATCATTGACTGCATTGTTCCTGGCAGCATCTGTATATTGAACCATAAACAAATGGGCGGATACGTAGAGCACTCTCTTTTCAGGATGTAATTCCTTTACCTTGCGTCCTATTGCGGTAGCAAGGTGGGTCTTGCCCACGCCTGATGTACCGTATATGAACAGAGGATTGAATGCGCTGCCGGCTGGATTTAGCGCGATGGTCTCACCTGCTGTGCGGGCAAGCTTATTGCTTATGCCCTCCACAAAGTTTTCAAAACTGTAGTTTGGATCCAACTGGGGGTTCAGGTCCTGAACCATGGGCGCATCGTTTACAGACGGAGCCTTGTTGCCGGTATCAGCCGTTCCTTTAATATTAGATAAGGTGTTGGCTGAACTCACGTTCTGGTTGATGTTGTTCTCCTTGTCAGTCAGTATGCTGTACATGAGCCTTGTGCCCTTGCCGAATACTTTGATCAAAGCCGCCTTTATTACTTCAAGGCAGTTCTGCTCAAGATACTCATATACGAACGGACTTGGAACCTGAATGACCAGTTCTCCACCCTCCAGAGAGACAGGCTCCACAACGGAAAACCATGTATCGAAAACAGCTTCCGATACATTGTCACGGATAAAATCCAGACATAGGTTCCATTGATTCTTTAATTCAGTTCCTGTCATTTTTTCGGGGTGAGATGGTTGGACAGTAATAGGTCTTTCCTTCATCAGCAATGCAAAGTTGACAATCTTATTTCATTTGTACAAGTGACTTTTCAGGCTTGCAAAAATCTCTTTTGTAACCTGTTGGGAATTAGCTACTTGTAAAACACATCCAAAAAGGTTGATAATAATCTATTGGATTTTTTTAATATCCTGAAATCCAACAAATTAACCTGTTGATAACTTCTTTTGCGTTAGTTTTTGGACGCTAATTCATCCCTTTTGGAGGTCGCTTGAAACAAGATTGTTTACTTGGTTTTTCATGTTCGAAAATAATTATCTATTTAGACAAAATCTAATTTGTGCCATTTTGCGGCGTGAATAATCTTACGTGGATTATTTGTTTTTTGCTTCAATTTCCCGTGCCGCGTTTACACTTATTTTCTTGCCTTTGTAGAATGCAATTACAAACGCGTCCTTGTATTTTTTCCGGACCTCATTCCTGGTCTTTATGATCTCATTATAATCGGTAGTATCTCCGCATGTGTATTTGCAAATGCCATTCTCTGAATAATAGTCAACATTGGCATATTCCTTCAGCCGTTTGTCATTCTTCTTGAGAGGTGACTTGAGACTCATGAACTGCACCTTATATATAGGTGTGGATACATTCCCGTCACTATTCCGGTTTCCTATAGCCTGTGTTGCGGGAATGGCCTTCTCTGTCTGTTTGTTAAAGTAGTCAAGATATTCCTTGAAAGCCTTGTAAAGGCTTTGTCCCATTTCATCAGTACCTTTCTGCGATGTCAGGTATCTGCACTCGTTGTCATTTGAGATGAATCCCAGTTCTACCAGAATACTGGGCATGGTACTCTTCCATAATACCAGATAACCGGCCTGATGAACGCCCCGGTCAGGACGTTTGGCTGACTTGACCATTTGGTTCTGTGCAAATGTAGCCATCTTGAGACTCTCTTTCTGGTATTCATTCTGCATGAATTCGAATATGATCATACTCTCCGGACTATTGGGGTCATATCCTTCATAGTGTGCCTGGTAATCGTTCTCAAGAAGTATGGCCTTGTTCTCTTCCAGAGCGGCGTTCAGGTTTGCGCTGGTACGGTTGTCCTCGACTCCAAGCAGATATGTTTCGGCTCCATTGGCCGTTTTTCCCTTTGCAGAATTGGTATGAATGGAGATGAACATATCCGCATTAGCCTTGTTTGCTATGTCGGCTCTTTTGTAAAGTTCCACAAAAACATCGGTCTTGCGTGTATAGATTACCTTGACATTCTTGCAGTTTTGCTCAATAAGCTTGCCCATCTTGAGGGCCACGTTCAGATTTATGACCTTTTCCTGGCTTTTGCCGTTGATTGCTCCCGGGTCTTTGCCTCCATGACCGGGGTCTATTACCAATACGAAACGTCCCTGCTCATCAATCGAACGGGCGGGTAATGTCATCAGAAGGCAGAGGGCTGAGAAGACAGCCTTGATTGTCAGGTTCTTTATCATTTTTCTCTCTTTTGTTCAAATTTGACAGGTGACGCATATGTGCTTTTTACGAATGACGCCAGTTTTCTGGGGGAGACCTTGACAGGTTCAACGGTAAACTCCGGTATGTTGAAAGAGTACAGGAACTTGTGTGAAAATTCCGGGTCTTTCTGAGGTAGCAGGAAAGGTTTTGTAAACGTACCATCGTTATTCAGGTGCGACAGATACGGTCTGGTGTGTACACCGTCTTCACGCCTTGAACTGATAACAACCCATTTGCCATTGCTTGACCAGGAGTGATAGCTCTCGGATTTGTTGCTGTTTATTTCGTCCACATATCTGTATGACCCTTTTTCAAGGTCAAACATTATCAGGTCGGATACTTCCTGGTTGGGAGGAAAAACCCCATGAGTACTTATACAGCACAGAAGCCATCGTCCGTCAGGTGAGACCCTGGGCCAGGTAATGCTGCTGTCAACGGCCGCAGCGTCATAAAATATTTCTTTCCCTGACCAGGTCCTGTTGTCCGGGTCAAAGTCTTTGGTGTAGAGGGAGTATTTGAATGTTCCGTTTGAATTGGCTGCCACAGCTCCTCCTCTCTTACTGACTTCGGCGGGATTACCCAGGTTAGCTGAGACATAATAGAGCCTCTTTCCGTCTGGAGACCATGACGGATAGCATTCAAACTCTGCGGGATCGTTCTCGATTATACTAACTGAATTATCGGTCAGGTTAAACAGGATCAGGTCACTAACTTCATCGAACACTTCGATTCTGTTGGTGTGGTTTGTGTGGAAATTCTGATGGGTCTTGTTTGTGGAATATGCTATGTAATCATGTGTGGGATGCCATGAAGGATAAACCGCGGCCGATACCGTGGAGTCGGTTTTCATGTTAAGTTTCTGAAGTTTTCCATTCCTGTACAGGATGGTACCTCCCAGATACTGACGTATATGGAACTGCATGTTGTCAGTGTGCCAGTTCTTGAAACTGTGACAATTGATGCACTGGGTGTCTGCACCTTTTGATGCCATGGTATTGGCATATATCACTTTCTCTTTGAAGTTGGTCAGGTTACGCTGGTTTAAGGTCAGTCTCATGTATGATTCATGAACCGGCGGAATGATACGGTAAGAGAGATACGGGTCTATCTCTTCGGCAACATTGATCCTGAACGGTTTCATTCTGATCCACTTGCCGTCCTTCTCTTCATAGACAGTTACAGTAATGTCGCCCAATGCAGTCAGTTTTCTCCATTTGCGTAATGGTATGTCCACTTTTTTCCCTTTTATTGCTATATCGGAATTACCGGATTTCAGTAGCGTGTAATATTTATCAGCCTGTTCCCGGATCATAAAGTTGGCGGGAGCTATGTTTGAGGGAACGGTTATGTCGGTGTAGTCAGGGAATATGCATACCTCCGTGCCATCCGTATAGTTCCTGGGGCACCTTGTGCATGCAACCGATAACAGGAATATGGTAATGAACAGAATATACTTTCTCATATCAGTCTAGAACATTTCGAGCTCGTTTACATAATAGAAATAGAAATAATAGGAATGCCTTAGATTGGCAGGAATAGCATTCCGTGCATCCTTAAGACTTTTCATGCCTATTCTTGATGCGCTCTGCATGAAGGATTTGTACAGATTCCTGGTCTTTTCGTTGAAAGGCAGTGTCTCCAGTCTTGGATCGTTCTCAATGTTACAGAACAGATATGCTGCTTCCTGATAGAATCTTGCTATCCTGGATGGCTTGTTGGAATTAAGGTAAATATTAAACCTTGGCCAAAACAGTGCTGATTGTTTGCTGTCTAAAGCAAAATACAGAGCGACGCGGTCATATAGCGGCGTTGAGTTGGCAGGCATAGGTCCGTTGAAGTGGTTGATGAGGAAATACTCGCATCCGTTTAAATCCGAAGTGATAATATCATCATAACACATCAGGGGGATAATCATGTCATAGGGAGCGGTTTGCGCCAGAAGGTCCCTATCTCTGTATATTTTACGTTGCTCTCGGGCCCACTTACGATAGAACAGGGTCTTTTCAAGCTTGTCAAGGTATTCTTCTGTAAGCGTGTTGTCATTGAGCAGTATGGCAATCATTGCGTAATACTTGTAAGTAAGATAATTGCAACCGAACAGAACAGCCTCTTCATCACACCATCTGTTACAGATTCCGGGTATTCCGTAATTAAGATGCAATATCTTGCCTATCTGAAAAGCCATGGGAACATCACATCTGGTTTTCTGTTTTTTGCAGCCGTTTTCAAAACCGTACGCACGTTCACCTTCCTGTCCTGTCTTGATAAGGGCAAGATCCTTTAGAAGCACATGGACACGGGTGGGCTGCCATGAAGGATCTTTTTCATGCCTGTTCTGCAGCTTGGAGTAGATATCTGTAACCTTGTCCCAATCCATTAGCTCTGTTGCACGTATCATACCCAATTCAGCTTTGAAATTGTCATCCCTGAACCAGAATAAGGAGGGAACTGCAATGACAACGGCAATGGCGGCACTCTGTATTGCCATCGTGATACCCTTACCCGACAGAACATTCCGGAACTTAATGACAGGAGCTATGGCCAGACAAACCATTGCCAACATCAACGGAAGCTGCATTCTTGTGAATGTCAGGCCGTAATCCTGTTCAGGCATGCCTATTATCCATCCGTTGGAGATATTATATGTTGTGGTTCCGGCAAATGCAACCGGAGCAAGCAGCAATGAAACTGCAGTAACGGCTATGGGAAGAATCTTACCGGTTCTGCTGTAGTCGCCGGAAACGGAGATGTATATGCAGGTGGCAACAGTACCTGCAAGTGAGTAAAAACCTGCTATATAATAACCTGCAAAACCCCATGTGAGAAACAGGATAAGTAATACGGCCGCTTTCCGTTCCTTTCGCAGGACTGTCACTGTAAGCAGCGCCCACAAATATCCCAATAATGGCATATAGAAATATCCGGGCAGATTGGTAAGGTAAACCGTATAACCCATAGACATGTTGTAAGCCACAAAAATAGAGGCAGGAATAAATGTCAGTGCTGACAGAGTAACCGGTATCCTGAAGATGATGCGTGTGAGTTCGGCCGATAAGGTAAGTAATATGGTCCAGATAAGGGCTCCCAGCCAGGGGATATGCAGGAATTGGGTTAAAAAAAGGCTAAGAAAAGAAAGGATCCCTGATGGCTTGATAAGGAAATCTTTCAGCCATAAGGCATCATACAGGAACAAAGACCTTTCCTCGACCTTAAGTAAGAATTCGTATGAGAAAAAAGTTAGGACTCCCCATAATGCGACGGGGAGTATCCATCGTGCTTTGGCCATTATATTGCAAGAACTGCTATTCTCCTCTTTTTGACTCATATTTTGACTGGGTTGCTTGGGTGGCGGAAATGAATGAGGCGAATTGCCTTGCTGTGATGTGGACAGGTTCCTTCATGAACTCCGGAATGTTGAATGCATTAAGGAATTCACGGTTGAAGTCAGGATCGCGCTGGGGCAATGTGAACGGTTTGGAGAAATGTCCGCTTTCATCAATATGACTGAAGTATAGGCGCGTGTGTACACCGTCTTCGCGGCGAGTGCTGAACATGAGCCATTTCCCGTTCGATGACCAGCAATGGTAGCTCTCGGCGTACTGACTGTTTATTTCATCGGCATAACGGTATGAGTTGTCTTTAAGGTCAAATATGACAAAATCGGAGGCTATCTGGTCAAGCGGGAATATTCCATGGGTGCTGTTGCAGCATACCATCCACCGACCGTCTGGCGAAGTGCGTGGCCATGTCATGCTGCTGTCCACAGCTGCCGCATCGTAAATGAGCCGGCTCTTTCCCCAGACACGGGTGTCGGGATCGAAGGATTTGCTGTACAGGTTGAAGTGCAGCATCTCCCTGTCCAGAAAGATCTTGTTTTTCCTGTCTGGCCCGAACGGAGCATCGTAATGAGCCGAAACGTAGTAAAGCGTACGGCCGTCGGCAGACCATCCCGGAAAACATTCCATTTCACATGAGTCATTCTCAATGACACTGACGGTATTATTCCGGGTATCATAAAGGATAATGTCATTCTCCTCATCCATCACCTCCAACTTGTCATGACTGGCGGCATGTACAGATTGGTGTGTCTTGTTGTTAGAGAGTGCTATGTAATCATGAGTGGGATGCCATGAAGGATATACTCCTGCCGAAATCGTGGAGTCCGTCTTCATGTTTACCTTGTGGAGCTGGCCGTCCAAAACCAATACGGTACCTCCTTTATAATGACGTACATGGAACATCATGTTGTCTGTCTCCCAGTTTTTGTAATAGTGACAGTTTATACATGTTCCTTGGACATTGTTCTGGATCATCGTGTTGGACAGAAAGACTTTTTCCTTAAAATTTGTCAGGTTCCTTTGGCGTAAAGACAGTTTTTCATACGACTCAACCGCTACAGGTATGATACGATATGAAATATATGGATCTATGTCGTCGCTTACTGTCATACTGAAAGGCGCATACGCAGTCCATTGCCTGTCTTTGCGTACATAGACCTGAACTGTGATTTCGGGGTCACTGATAAGTTTATTCCATTTGGGCTTGGGTATGCGTACTGTTTTTCCTTTTACTACTGCCCGGGCTGTTCCGGATTCCAGGACTGTGATATACGCGTCAGCTTGTTCCTCTATGACAAAGTTCATAGGGGCTATGTTACATGGGATGGTTATATCTTTATAATCAGGAAAAACAGTTGGAGTTGAGTCTGAGGTACCGTATGATGACGGCAGTTTTGGCGAGCAAGTGGCTAAAACCAGACATAACGAGGGTAGGATGATCTTTCTCATAAGTCAGTATGTTTGGAGATTCCTAGTGAAATAATAAAAGTAATAGAAGGTGCTACCGAACTTCTGCGAGTAGGGATATGCTGATTCCTTGATGTTGCGCACAGGATTATTCTTTACGAAACTATCGAATCTTTCATAATTCTCAATAACCGATTTGTCGTATGGAAGATTTGTTTTCTTGTTTTCAAGTGTGCTGTACAGGAGTGCGGCCTCCTGGACAGCATGGGGGAGTGTCTTGAAATCGTTTGAGTCAACGTAATATAAAAGACGTTCCCAGAAGCGTGGTATGTCCTGAATCCGCATGGCAAAAAGCAATGCTGCCCTGTCATATTCGGCCGAAGGGTGGGGCGGCTCTTTGTCAAGGAAATGATTTATGATGAACGCTTCGGTCTTGACATTGTCATTGGACATGCGGTTCTCAAAGCACATGTATGGAAGAATGCTTTTGTATGGCTCGGATGTGGCCATGAGTGTGCTGTCGTGTGAAATGGACATCTGCTGCCTGGCCCACTTCCTGTAGAATATGGTTTTTTCCAGCTTGTTGATGTACTTGTAAGCGAAATCGCTCTCCTGCATGATGTTGCAATGCAAAGTAAGATACTTTAGAGTGCTGAAGCTCCAATTGTGTTCAATAATATCTTCCAGACACCAGCGGTATGCCATGTTGACCAGTCCATACTGCATATAAAACTGTTTTCCGGATTGGAATGCCATGGGTATCTGTTTGCGTGACTTCTGAAGACGACCGCCATCCTTATATGTAAACGCCTCGTCAAGGGCACGGTTCAACTTAAGCAGAGCCAGGTCACGGTATAGCACCATTGTCCGGGTTGGCTCAAAGAAGCGTCCGCTGTATTTGTCAACTATATCGGATATCTCTTGTGAAGAACTGGCTCCTGATATTTCTTTAGTTCGGGATGCATAGGCCTTTGCGTCGGAATCGGTATGTGATCCGGCCGCCTTCCGGAATATCTCAAGAGTGCCGTTCCAGTCATAACGGTCAACAGCCTCAGACATAGCAAGTTCAGTATGGAAATTTTCATCCTTGAACCAGAATGCCCATACGGATGCTATGGAAATAATGTATATGGAAACCTGAATGACAAGGTTTTTGAAAGCGGAAAGTTTCTGTACGGACAACTTATCGGATGCCAGGGCCATAAGAATCTGGTATAGAAGTGCAAGCTGCAACGGTGTCCTCATGGGGCGGGTCCAGACATCTTCGGATATGGAAGGCAGTCCCAGAATCCAACTGTCGGCCATTCTATAGGATGTATATAGGGGATAGATTACAAGAGGGACCACTGCTATCATGACTGCCGTCAATGCAAACAGGGTAATGCGTTCCCTGCGTATGAGACCTTCCCTGACAAGTATGGCGCATGCAGCTGCAAGAGCACCTGTAAAGGCAAAGGTGCCCAGTAATATAAAGCCGGATATTATCCATACAGACAGAAACAGTATCTTGCCCCATAAGCCATTGATGCGCCCTGTCGCAGATATGGGTATGAGTGCGGCCAGATATCCTAACAAAGGCGCAAAGAAATGATCCTGTTCTCTCATGATGAATACCCCATATCCCAGTGACATATTGCCTATAACCAGCAGCGCCACGGGAATAATGGCCAACGGGCGCAGATTCTCCGGGATTCTGAATACGGTTATCGTCAGATAATAGGTGAGCAGAAGTAACATGACCCATATAAGCGCTCCAAGCCAGGGCAGATGTAGGAACTGGGTAAGGAATGAGCCCGCCAGCCCCAGAAAGCCTCCAGGTATTTTGAAACTTTCCAGAATAAGGAGCTTGTCAAACAGGAAAATAGACAGATCCTCCACTTTCTTGAGATAATAGTACTCCTTGAATGTCAGGATACACCATAGCACTGCCGCCAGCAATACAGGCAGGTATGCCATCAGTTTCTGTGTCAGTTTCTTATTGCTATCCGGGAAGGTTTGTGACATATTATAGATGTTTATTATTCATAATTATTTCTGTAGCTTGGGCTCATATCTGACAGGACTGGCCGGAGCCGCCTCAATGAATGACGCGAACTTTCGGGGAGTAATATGAACCGGTTCCTTCATGAATTCGGGAATATTGAACGAATACATGTAATTACGGTTGAATCCAGGCTTTTTCTGAGGGAGGGCAAACGGTTTGGAGAAATGTCCGTCAGCTTCCAGATGTGAAAGATACAGACGGGTATATGCCCCGTCTTCCCTGCGTGTGCTGAAAATAATCCATTTGCCGTTCGATGACCAAGAATGATAGCTCTCTACTTCAGGACTGTTTATCTCGTCAAGGGGTCTTATGGAACCGTCGGCAAGGTCCATCATCCAAAGGTCTGAGTCACGGTGCCATATATGGAATACCCCGTACTCACCTAATGCGAAAATCAGCCACCTGCCGTCGGGCGAAACTCTGGGCAGGGTTACGCTCTTACCTGCGGATGCGGCATCAAAAAGCAGTACGGACTTGCCCCAGGTCCGGGTGTCAGGGTCAAACGGCTTGCAATAGAGATTGTATTTTATGCTGCGGCAGTCGGCGAATATCCTGTCCATGCGGTCATCGTCGAAAGGCGTTTCATATCGTGCCGATACGTAATAGAGCATACGTCCGTCGGGAGACCAGGCGGGAAAGCACTCAAACCGGTCCGGGTCATTCTCAATGACGCTGACGGCGTTGTCCTTTATGTTATACAGTATCAGGTCGCTCTCCAGGTCAACCACCTCTATGCGGTTAGGGTCAACGGTATGGACAGACTGATATGTCATGTTGGTTGAGTAGGCTATATAGTCATGAGTGGGATGCCATGCCGGATAAACGCCGGCCGATATGGTGGAATCAGTCTTGAGATTGACCTTGCGCAGATTACCGTCAATGACCATTACTGTACCTCCCAGATACTGGCGGACATGGAACTGCATATTGTCTGTGCTGTAGTTCCGGTAGTGATGGCAGTTTATGCACTGGCCATTCCCTAAATCCTGAACCATAGAGTTGGAATAGACCACCTTGCTCCTGAAAGACTCCAGACTGCGCTGGATGATGGAAAGGTCCTGATAGGAATCAACTGAAGGCATAATCTGACGGTATGAGATGAAAGGGTCAATATCATCTTCCAGAGTTATGCTGAACGGTTGCATGGCCGTCCACTGACTACCGGTTTTCTTATAGACGGAGACGTCTATTTTGCCGTCTTTTTTCAGACCTTTCCATTGCCTGTCTTTTATCCTTACCTGTTTTCCTGTCACGGTAATGCTCTTCCTGCCGTTTTCCAGAACAGTGATAAACCTGTCGCCTTCTTCCTGGATGATGAAATTCAGGGGGGCTATGTTTGATGGCGCCGTAACATCCGTATAGTCGGGGAACAATGACGGCTTCAGGTTACTCTTGTCGAATGTGCCCGGTACTCCTGAGCAGGCTGCAAAAGTAACGGCAAGCAATATAACAGATGGCGTCCTCATAATGATCAATAACTTGCAATATCCCTTGAAAAATAGTAGAAGAAATAGAAAGTATGTCCGAATCTCTGTTCATATGGATATTTGGATTCCTTGACTGAACGGATATTATGGGTATCGGCGTATTTCATGAAAGCGTTGAAACTCTCTGAAACCTTGTTGTCAATAGGAAGATTGTCTGCCATTTTCTGCATGGAATTATAGAACAGGGCGGCTTCCTGCACATGTATGGGAAGAGCCTTGACATGGTTGCTTTTGGTATAGTAGGAAAGCCATTTCCAGAATTGCTGGTCATTCAGGGAGCGCATAGCCCAGAACAGGGCAACCTTATCATATTCCGGGGTTGCATTCACCGGTCTCCTGGATGTGAAGTTGCTCAACAGATACAACTCAGCCTTGGAGAGGTCGGCGCTCATTTTTTCATCAATGCACATGAGCTTCTGGATTTGGTCGTATGGGGCAGCAGCTGAAACCTTATCCGGATTGCCTAGGAGAGTCCGTTGTCCGTGTGCCCATTTACGGTGAAACAGGGTTTTGTCAAGCTGGTCGAGATATTTGCCTGCAAGAGCCCACTGGCCTGTTGCGACAGACTGCATGGCCAGATATTTGAGAGAATTTACGCTCATGCCAAGCGCGACGATATCCTCAAAGCACCAGCGGTAACACATATTCTCCAGCCCGTAATGCAGGTATAGTTGTTTTCCGGCCTGGATCACTATGGGAACAAGGGTGGTTGAGACTGGCTTATGAGCACCGTCTTTCATCGTAAATGCGTAATCAAGCGCCTTGTCCATCTTAATCATGGCAAGGTCGCGGTACAATACCATAATCCTGGTCGGCTCGTAAAATCTGGCCGAGTACTTTTCAATTATCTCCTCTCTCAGTTGCGGGTCGGAAACGCCCTTCAGTTCTGCGGTCCGTGACTCAAATGCCCGTGCATCAGCCTTGATGCGGCTTTTTGCTGCGTCATTGAAAATATCCACTGCTTTCTGCCACTCCAGGTCATCAATTGCATTCGACATGGCAACCTCAGCACGGAAGGTCAGTTCACCGTAATGCATCAGATATACCGTTGCGGCAAAAATCAAATAGCATGTTGTGTTGAAAATATAACCGTTATGGAGCCATTTCAGCCCATCGGCGCGTCTGAAAGGTGCCATAGCCATCAGAGGCAGGTATGCCAGGACAATAAACAAGGGCGTACGGATCCTTGTGTTCCAATCCCTGACCGAAATCTGGGGCAATCCCAGATACAGTGTGTCAGCAAGGCGGTATGAGGTGTAGAAGCTGTAAAGGACTAATGGTGCGATTATGATGAGTGCAACGGTTATGCATGACACAGTTGCATTCCTGTTGCGTATCCCTGAAATCAGCGAGGCAAGTACACCGGCTATAGCGTATGTACCCAGAAGCATGAACCCAACTGTTATCCATACGAACCTGAATAGCATTATTCTCCAGGAAGAAGTCAGATGCTTCTCTATAAGCATGGGAATCAAAGCCGATATGTAGCCAAGCACCGTAGAGAAGAAATAATCCCGCCCTTTCATCAGGAAGATACCATATCCCAACGATACGTTGAGTGCTATTATGGCAACGGCAGGAATATACGCCAATGCGGCCATCCTGTCCGGGATGGAGAATGCTTTGACGGTGAGTCTGGCTGAAAACAGAAGCAGCAGGATCCAGATAAGCGAACCAATCCACGGCAGATAAAGGAACTGGGTCAGAAATGCTCCTGCCCATCCTATGACTCCTCCCGGTATAGACAGACATTCCTTAAGAAATAGGTAATCAGAAAGGAACAGTGAAAGGTTTTCGGTCTTCTTCAGTATCTGACCGTCATGTATGGCCAATACCAGCCAGAGTATCACTGCCAGTACAAACGGAAGAAACCCGGAAATAGGTCCCAAAGCCGTAAGATATGTTTTTTTATTGCTGCTGGTTAACATCCTTGTATTTGTGGCGCGTGTGCGTGCGCGCGCTTGTGGCTTCAAAGATATGAATTAATGCTGTCGTTTGCTAGCTTAAGACAAAAAAAGATTAATTTCGCGGATGTGAAACTGTAAAACTTACAAAATATGAAAAATATGAAGAGAATTATCACCCTTGCGGCTTTGTTGCCTTTATTGTATCCCGTTTTCGGACAGCCGGTATGGCTTAACCCGAAAGTAAACAGTGAAAACGAGAAACCTGACGTGGCGGATTATTTTGCTTATGAAGACCTAGGCTCAGCTCAGAATGGCCAGAAGAGCAGGTCTTCGCGTTTTATGTCTATAGAAGGCAAATGGAAATTCAATTTTGTAAAGAATGCATACGACAAGCCTGAGGGCTTTTATGCTCCGGGCTTTGATGACAGCAAATGGGTGGATTTTCCCGTTCCCGGGTTGTTTGAGATGAACGGCTACGGCGACCGCATATATACCAATGTGACCTATCCATGGAACAATGAACATCCGGTTAATCCCCCTGTTGTAGGTGAACGCGACAACTATGTGGGCTCTTACCGTCAGAGTTTCAGGATACCTGCTGATTGGAAAGGGGAGCGAGTCTATATACATGTTGGCTCTGCCACCTCAAATCTTTGGGTTTGGGTAAACGGTCAGTATGTGGGCTATAGCGAGGACAGTAAGATGGAAGCTGAGTTTGACATTACTGATTATGTCAGGTTCGGCCAGAGCAATCTCATTGCCATGCAAATTATGCGCTGGTGCGATGCCAGTTACATCGAAGACCAGGATTTCTGGCGCTTTACCGGCATAGCCCGTGAAGTTTATCTTTACTCGCGTCCGGAATCTCATCTGGAAGATTTCCGCATAGTCACTGACTTGGATGCCAGGTACAGGGATGCAACACTCAGTTTTGATGCATCGTTTGCAGGTGCCGACGGAAAACTGTTGGGATTGCAACTCAAAGATGCGGCCGGCAAGGATGTGTGGAGTAAGACACTGGCAGTGAGAAACGGTGAGGCAAATGTTGAATTCCTGGTTAAGAATCCTTACAAATGGACAGCCGAGACTCCATATCTTTATACTTTATACATGACTCTTACCGAACCGGACGGAAATGTTCTGGAGGTGATTCCACAGAAGGTGGGATTCCGCAAGGTGGAGATACGCGACCGTCAGCTGCTGGTGAACGGACAGCCTATACTCATAAAGGGCGCTGACCGTCATGAGATGGATCCTTACGGGGGGTATGTCGTTCCGCTGGAACGCATGATTGAAGATATCCGCATAATGAAGCAGATGAACATAAACGCTGTACGCACCAGCCACTATCCGGACGATCCGCGCTGGTATGATTTGTGCGATGAATACGGCATTTATCTTGTGGCTGAGGCCAATGTAGAGGGCCACGGCATGATGTATGGTCCCAGCCCTCTGGCAAGGAATCCTGAATATGAGCAGGCTCATCTGGAGCGTAACAAATCAAATGTCATAACATATAAGAACCATCCCTCTATCATTGTCTGGTCCATGGGTAACGAGGATGGAGACGGCCAGAACTTTGTAACCTGCTACAAGTGGATA
This sequence comes from uncultured Bacteroidales bacterium, assembly GCA_902799685.1. Classification (GTDB taxonomy): domain Bacteria; phylum Bacteroidota; class Bacteroidia; order Bacteroidales; family Bacteroidaceae; genus Colenecus. Next base: position 66,361 of record CADCBO010000006.1, on the reverse strand, counting down.
AAGGAGTATGACAAGACCCGTCCCGTCCAGTATGAGGGAGCGACCGGATCACCTGACCATTGCGATATTCACTGCCCCATGTATGCTGATTACGGTGCTATGGAACGTCACGAACGCGGCAATGACCCGCGTCCGATGATTGAGTGCGAATATGCCCATGCCATGGGAAACAGTGAGGGAGGATTCAAGGAGTATTGGGATATCATCCGTGCCAACCGCTCCGTGCAGGGAGGCTTTATATGGGACTTTGTCGATCAGGCTGTATATGGCAAGAATGCCGATGGAAAGGAGATTTTCATGTATGGAGGTGATGATGGCCGCTATCCCGTGTCAGACCAGAATTTCAACTGCAACGGGCTTATTGCGCCTGATCGCCGTTGGAATCCGCATGCATATGAGGTACAGTATTTCTATCAGAACATCTGGGTTACTCCTATTGACTTGAACAAAGGAATCCTTGAAATATACAATGAGAATTTCTACAAGGATTTGTCTGATTACAGCATGGAGACCTTTGTGCTGGTTAACGGACTTGAGGCTCAAGGCTCGCGTTCCGAATTCAAAATGCCTAAGATAGCTGCCCAACAGAGAGTAAAGGTTACCGTATCAAGTCTGGCCAAGGCTCTTAAGTCTGTACCGGGAACAGGTGCTGAGGTCCTGGTGGGCGTAGAGTTCAGGCTTAAGGATAATGCGCCTTTGCTGGATAAGGGTTTTGTAGTAGCCCACCAGCAGTTCCAGGTTAGGGAGTATGATTTCCCGTCCATTGCTCCGGAGAATGTGGCTGATGTAAAAACAGCCGGTGAAAACGTCAGGATTGATGAAGCGGTTGCTTATGTCAAGGTTGAGGCTGCCGGTGTGGTTTATACTTTCAACAAGAACACGGGTTGGATAGATTACATTGATGTTGACGGCAAGCAGATTACTCAGGACGGAAGTCAGCTCAAGAGCGATTTCTGGCGTGCGCCTACTGACAATGACTACGGTGCAAGCCTTCATCGTCGCATGCAAGCCTGGCGTAATCCTTCGTTGAGAAGGACTGTTTTTGAATGTAAAGTTGAGGATGGACTTGGTAAGGTTAACGTAAAATATGAGGTGGAGCAACTATACGCTTCGCTTGAACTTGAGTATGTAGTTTCACGTACCGGGGCACTTCACGTTTCACAGAAACTGATTACGCGTCCCGATGAGGCTGCTCAGGCTAATGCTCAGGCAAATGCCCAGGCAGCCCAGCAGAGACAGGGTCAGCGTGGCGGTCAGCGCGGCGGTCAGGGTAACGCTATGCCAGACCTTTTCAAGTTCGGTATGACCATGAACCTGGCAAAAGAATTCAATAAGGTTGAGTTTTATGGGCGCGGTCCCATAGAGAACTATTCTGACCGTAACAGTTCACAGTTCCTTGGCGTATATTCCAGTCAGGTTGCAGACCAGTATTACCCTTATATCCGTCCTCAGGAAAACGGCAATAAGACCGATGTCCGTTGGTGGAAGGTTGTCAATGCTGATGGAAAAGGCCTCAAATTCTTTGGTGACGCTCCCCTCAGCATGTCATCGCTCAATTACACTACCGATGACCTTGATGAGGGCCAGAACAAGCATAATGTTCATGCCGGCGACCTGGATCCGCGCCCGTTTACCGTAGTCCATATTGACAAGGCACAATACGGACTGGCCTGTGTTAACAGCTGGGGTGCTACTCCGCTTGACCAGTACAAGCTTCACTATGGAGACTACTCCTACAGTTTTGTAATCGAGCCCGTGAGATGACTTTGAAAGGTGAAGCTCTCTGGACGGGGCTGATTGACAAGTATTACTCGGACAATCTGCCGTTGAAATCGCTGCTTCTGCTCCACAGTTCATTGGTTGCGCACAAGGCACTGGCCGTTGTTGACGCTCATCCTGAACTTGGAGCAGACCGTGACTTCGTTCAGGAAGCCGCCATGCTTCATGATATAGGAATTTTCCTTACAAACGCTGCTCCTATACATTGTTTCGGCAAGTTCAACTACATATGCCATGGTTATTTGGGCGCTGACCTGCTCCGTAAAGAAGGTCTGCCTCGGCATGCATTGGTGGCAGAGCGCCATACGGGAACCGGCCTTACCCTGAAACAGATTCTGGAGCGTGACCTTCCTGTGCCTCATAGAGAAATGATTCCGCAGTCCATAGAGGAGAAAATCATCTGTTTTGCGGATAAATTCTTTTCCAAGACCCGTCCGTCCGAGGAGAAGACTGTCATTGAGGCAGAACGCAGTTTGTCCAAGTTTGGTAATGAAGGTGTCCTTCTGTTCCGCGAATGGTGCAGAGTGTTTCTTTAATGTATCTTTACTATTAAAAATCTTGAAAACGCTCGTGTGTGTGCGCTTATTTGCCCATTTATAGATATTTTTGCAGTTTGTTACACGCAAAATAATATCAAGTGAGGGCAAAGTTCAGAAAAACGTGGCTTCCGATGTTGCTCGGATTGCTTCTGCCGGTATTTGATGCGGTGGCTCAAACTACATCCGATTCCATCGTGTCTGCCGATTCCCTTATTCCTGACAGCCTGACCGTAAGTTTGCCTGATTCACTGGCCGTTCCATCAGATATTCAGCCTAAGGCAGTATCTGATACCGTTGCCCCGGCTCCCAGAAGGAGTAATGCGCTCGATGATCCCGTAATTTACGAATCCAATGACTCAATGATATGGGATTACGGCGGTTATGCTTCACTTTATGGTAACGGAAAAGTGAATTATCAGAACATACAGCTTACTGCAGCTGTCATCAAGATGCAGATGGACAGCAGTCTGGTTTATGCCGATGGCGTGCCCGACTCAATGGGAAACTGGGTGGGTACCCCTGTTTTTATAGATGGTTCAACGCCGTATGAGTCAAATCACATCAGTTACAACTTCAAGACGGAGAAAGGCTATATAAATGAGATCATAACCCAGCAGGGAGAGGGTTATATGACCAGCTATGAGGCCAAGAAAGGTCCGGAAGGTGAGTATTACATATCAGATGGCATTTACACCACTTGCGACCAGCATGATGACCCTCATTTCAATATCCGCATTACACGTGCCAAGGTACGTCCGGGACGCGATGTGGTGTTCGGACCTGCATATCTTGAGGTGATGGGAGTTCCGTTGCCGTTGTTCATGCCTTTCGGCTTCTTCCCTTTCCTGGAGGGTGATTATGCATCCGGAATAATAGTTCCTTCCTATGGTGATGAAATGGAGCGTGGCTTTTATCTAAAGGATGGCGGCTATTATTTTGCCTTGTCGGACTATTTTGACCTGAAGGTGCTTGGCGAAATATTCACCAAGGGCTCCTGGGGTTTGTCGGGTGAAAGCCGGTACAAGAAGAGATATAAGTTCTCGGGTAATCTGTATGTCAGCTCGCTTACCACCAAACTGGGCGACAAGGGCCTGCCAGATTATTCTGTCACCAAAAGCTTCAAGTTCCGTTGGACGCATCGTCAGGATTCCAAGGCGAATCCCTACCAGAATTTCTCGGCAAGTGTGAACTTCGCAACCCAGAGCTACGAGAAATCAAACCTGACAAGTCTTTACAATCCGTCTCTTACTTCGCAGAGTACCAGGACCTCAAGTATAAGCTATTCCCGCAACTTCCCGTCAATAGGGCTGTCACTCTCCAGTTCCATGAACCTGTCACAGAATATGCGTGACTCGACCCTTTCCGTTAGTTTCCCGTCGCTGAACCTTTCGCTTCAGAGGGTATATCCGTTCAAGCGTAAGAAGGTGGCCGGTGCAGAAAAGTGGTATGAGAAGATCTCCTTCACCTACTCCGGATCCTTGAGCAACAGCATCTCATGCAAGGAGAGTGAAATACTGAATAAGAGTCTGGTCAGTGACTGGCATAACGGTATGCGTCATTCGATACCTGTAAGTGCCACATTCCAGATTCTTAAGAACATCAATGTCACGCCGTCGTTCAATTACAATTCCCGTTGGTACTCGTACAAAGTGATGCAGTCATGGGATGAAGAGCAGATGAAGGCTGTCAAGGATACAGTTTATGGTTTTAACCGTGTCTATAATTATAGTTTCAGTGTAAGCGCCAATACCAAACTGTACGGTATGTATCTGCCTACGGAACTGTGGAAGAAACTGTTCGGAGACAAACTGGTTGCCGTAAGACATGTGTTCTCCCCTTCGGTGAGCTACAGTATGTCGCCCGATTTCAGTGCCGCCCGATACGGTTATTATGACACATACGTTTATACCGATGCCAATGGCGAGGTACGTACCGTAGAGTATTCACCTTATACGGGCTCATTGTATGGCGTTCCCGGGAAAGGCAAGTCCGGTACACTTTCCATGAGTGTAGGTAACAATTTGGAAATGAAGGTTCACGGTGACAGGGATACCATAGACAGGAAGGTAAGCCTGATTGATGAGCTGAGTGCTTCCATGTCATATAATTTTGCAGCCCAGACCAAGCCTTGGAGTAACCTTAACACCAGGCTTAGGATCAAGTTCCCCAAACTGAACTACACCTTCAGTTTCAATGCTACCTGGGCAACATATGCCTACGAGATTGATGATAACGGCAGGGTGTATGTGGGAGACCGTACTGAATATTCTTACGGCCGTTTCGGCCGCTTCCAGGGCATGAGCCAGAATTTTTCATATACCTTCTCCAATAACACGTTACGTGACTGGAAAAATAAATGGAACAGTCTTGTGAACCGTTTCAGCTCTGATGAAGAAGAGACGGATGACAGTGAAGAGGATGAAAACGACGAGAATCCCAATGCCGACCGCACCGGCAGTGCGGCCAGGACTGCTTCCGCGCCGGGTAAGAAGGGCGGCGCGGCGCCTGTGGATGATGACGGTTATGTTGAATACAGCCTGCCTTGGTCATTCTCCATTTCGTATGGTGTATCGATGAGAGAGAACACTTCGGCTCCCATAAATGTGGATCGTATGCGTTATCCTTGGAAACTGACGCATAGCCTTAACATGTCGGGCAACGTCAAACTGACAAACAAATGGAACATCAACTTCTCTTCAGGATGGGATTTCAATTATCATGACTTCACTATGACTACAATGAGTGTCACGCGTGACCTGCACTGCTTCAACATGTCGTGCAGCGTGGTGCTTAAACCGTATACATCGTATAACTTTTCTGTCAAAGCCAATTCAAGTATGCTGGCTGACCTGCTTAAGATCAATAAGCGTTCCAGCTATAATAACTACGTGAACTGGTATGATGATTGAAAAAACATAAATACTATGAGTTACCTGATTATTCCCCAGAATTACAAGCCGCTCATGTCAATGCAACAGACAGAGCAGGGTATCAAACTTATCAAAGAGTTCTTCCAGCAGAACCTCTCCACCGGATTGCAGCTGAGGCGTGTCACAGCCCCGCTGTTCGTGCTCAAGGGCATGGGTATCAACGATGACCTGAACGGGGTGGAGCGCGCCGTGACTTTTCCTATCAAGGATCTGGCTGATGCCAAGGCCGAGGTGGTTCATTCTCTTGCCAAGTGGAAACGCCTTACACTGGCTGAGTATGATGTCAGGGCCGGGTACGGCATCTATACCGACATGAACGCCATCCGTGCCGACGAGAGTTTAGGCAATCTTCACTCCCTGTATGTGGATCAGTGGGACTGGGAGCGTACCATAACGGCCGATGACAGGAACATAACATTCCTTAAACGTATAGTACGCAAGATATATTCTGCCATGCTCCGCACGGAGTATCTTATCAATGAGACCTATCCCCAACTGGAGCCTTTCCTTGCACGCGAGGTTTTCTTTATCCATTCCGAAGAGTTGCGCCGTCTATATCCGGACAAGACTCCCAAGGAGCGTGAGGACGCCATCTGCCGTGAGCATGGAGCGGTGTTCATTATGGGCATAGGCGGTAAATTGGGCGATGGAGAACCGCATGACCTGCGTGCACCAGACTATGATGACTGGACCACACCTAATGAGGACGGTTTCCTGGGCCTGAATGGCGATCTTCTTGTTTGGAACCCCATTCTGGGCCATGCCATGGAACTTTCATCGATGGGTATCCGTGTTGACAAGGAGTCTATGCTACGCCAGCTTGAACTGTGCGGCAAACAGGAGCGCAAGGAACTCTATTTTCACAAGAAACTGCTGGCTGACGAACTGCCTCTGTCAATAGGTGGCGGTATAGGTCAGTCACGTCTGTGCATGCTGTTCCTGCAGAAAGCCCATATAGGTGAGATTCAGGCCAGCATCTGGCCAGATGATATGCGTGCCGAATGTGCCAAAGTCGGAATTCAACTGATATAATATGGATGTAAGGATAGACCAGAGTTGGAAGGACCATCTTCAGACGGAGTTTGACAAGCCTTATTTCAAGACCTTGACGGACTTTGTCAGGAATGAGTATGCCCATGGCCCTGTCTATCCTCCCGGACGTCTGATTTTCAACGCCTTTGACCTTTGTCCCTTTGACAAAGTCAAGGTAGTCATTATAGGACAGGATCCGTATCATGAGCCGGGACAGGCTCACGGGCTTTGTTTCTCGGTACAGGATGGCATCCAGTTTCCTCCATCCCTGAGGAATATCTTCAAGGAAATAAGTGACGATTTGGGTAAACCGGTTCCGGTAAGCGGTGACCTAACGCGCTGGGCACGTCAGGGAGTACTGCTCCTGAATGCGACACTGACGGTTCGTGCTGGTCTGGCCGGTTCCCATCAGGGAAAGGGCTGGGAGGAATTTACTGATGCGGTAATAAGGGAACTGAATGCTTCGCGTAATGGCTTGGTCTTTATCCTTTGGGGTAGTTACGCCAAAAAGAAAGGAGCCGTCATTGACCGCTCCCGACATCTCGTCCTTTCATCGGCACATCCATCCCCCTTATCGGCTTACAACGGCTTCTTTGGCAACCACCACTTCAGCCAAACCAACAAATGGCTCACCGATCACGGCCAAACTCCCATAGATTGGTAAAACCCGGTTTGGTATTAGCCAAACTAAAAAAAGTTGACCTTCGTGGACACCCTTTTTGTGTGACCCCGTTGGGACTCAAACCCAAGACCTGCAGAACCGGAATCTGACGCTCTATTCAACTGAGCTACGGGGCCTTTGCGGACGCGAAGATAAGCATTTATTTCTTTTTTTATTTTCCTGCTTAATAATTTGGCTTATTTTTGCACTTGTATTAACCATCAACCAATTTAAGTTTATGAAAAGATTTTTCATTCTGCTGCTTGCTGCAGGCGTAGTATCGGGTGTTTCGGCACAGGATAACATGGAGGCTTTCCGTCATCTTTCCATTGGAGCCGAGGTGGGACTTCACGGTTTTGGCGTGGAGTTGGCTATGCCGGTTCAGAAGCATCTTGTACTTAAGGCCGGATACAACTGGGTGCCGTCAGGCGATCTGTTCACTACGGATCTGACACTTGATACAAAGGATTTGCGTGACGCCCAGAATACAATTGAATCGAATCACTTGCATACTTTCGCCAATAAGTTCGGAGAGAATTCAGTAATTAATTCAGGTCTGCAGCTTGGTATGACTAATTATAAGGTTATGCTGAACTGGTATCCGTTCGTTTCACGTCGTTTCTATGTATCGGGTGGCGTATATTACACTCCTTCTTCCAAACAGGATGATTCGTTCATCAGAATAAGCGGAAAGACCACTGCAAATGACTGGGCTGCATTACAGGAGCTCAATGATGTGGAGCATCAGTATAATCCGGCTGCCGGAAACAGGGAACTGGCTCTGAAGATCGGCGACAGGAATTATGCTGTGAAGGATGTTGACGGTTGCGGATATATGCAGGCTGATTTCAAGATGGATCCTTTCAAGTATTATGTGGGTCTTGGCATCGGACGCTGTGTTCCTAATAATCTTGTGGGTTTGCAGTTTGAGTTGGGCGCAATGATATATCACAATGCCAAACTCTATTGTCAGGACCAGGAAGTGGGATCCATATCCGATGCAGCTGCAGAGTTCGGCAACGATGCAAAGGAGATAATTGAATACGTGGACAAGTATCCCATTTATCCTCAGGTGTCATTGCGTCTCTCTTTCCGCATGTTCTGATAATAGGAAGTAATTTTTTTTTGAAAACTTAAATTAGTGTTATGAAGAAAACTTTGCTTATTGCTGCCATGCTGTTTCTGGGGCTTACCATGCAGGCTCAGGATGGTTCCGGCATATCTGACCTTATGAGTCCTGACGGCCGGTTAGTCGTTTCGTTTAACCTTACAGGTACGGAGAATCCTACCTATTCCGTAAAATATGACGGCAAGCAGATGCTTGAGGACTCACCCATTGGTATAATGCTTGATATGGGTTCCAAACCCACATTGGAAGGACTGCCTCAGGGACGGGAAGCCGGTAACGGAGATTTTACAAAGAATCTGAGTCTTGTAAAATGCAGCACAGAGAGTGGCCAGGTGGATTACACCATGGACCGTATAAAGACTGCCCATGTGAGCCATGCTTATAATGCCGCTGTCATTGGACTCAGAAATGCTGCTAATCAGGATATTGAATTTGAGTTCCGCGTAAGCAATAATGACATAGCCATCCGCTATAACATACCCAAACCACGTCAGCGTGCCAGCACCCGTGTGTTGTTTGAGAACACAGGTTTCCGTTTCCCCGATGGTACCACCACGTTCCTTACTCCTCAGAGTGACGCCATGATAGGCTGGCAGCGCAGCAAGCCCAGCTATGAGGAGGGTTATTCCAATGACGGCCAGATGAACGTACGTTCACAGTACGGTCACGGTTATACGTTCCCAGGCCTGTTCCATGTAGGCGATAACGGTTGGGTTCTGCTTTGCGAAACAGGTGTAAGCAGCAGCTATTGCGGTTCACGTCTTGGTGACTGCAAGGACAACACCTACAAGATAGAGTTCCCCATGCCCGATGAGAACAACGGTATCGGTACCGTATGCCCTGCATTCCGTCTTCCGGGTTCAACTCCATGGCGTACAATCACTGTGGGTGCTGATTTGAAGCCCATTGTTGAGACAACTGTAATGTGGGATTATGTGGAGCCGCTTTATGAGGCACATCACGACTACAAGTACGGTCGCAGTACATGGAGCTGGATTGTATGGCAGGATGCGTCATGCAACTGGGATGATCAGGTAAAGTTCATAGACTTGGCATCGGCCATGGGTTGGGAGTACATCCTGATTGATGCCGGTTGGGACGAAAACATAGGTTATGAGCGTATGGAACAGCTCATCAAGTACGCCAACTCAAAGAATGTTGATGTGTTCCTATGGTACAGCTCAAGCGGTTACTGGAATGATATAGTACAGAGCCCCATCTGCAAGATGGACAACTCCATAATCCGCAAGCAGGAGATGGCATGGCTTGAGAAGGTGGGCTGCAAGGGAATCAAGGTTGATTTCTGGGGCGGTGACAAGCAGGAGACCATCCGTCTTTATGAGGAGGTACTGAGTGATGCCAACGATCACGGAATCATGTGCATTTTCCACGGTTGCACTTTGCCTCGCGGATGGGAAAGAATGTATCCCAACTATGTAGGATCTGAGGCTGTTCTTGCATCCGAGAATATGTACTTCGGTCAGGGGTCATGCGACGAAGAGGCATTCAAGGCAACTCTGCATCCATTTATTCGCAATACTGTGGGCTGCATGGAGTTCGGAGGCTGTTTCATGAACCGCATACTTAATAAGCAGAACAGCGGACGCGGATCACAGCTCAAGACCACACCAATATTCCAGATAGCGACCGAGGTTATTTTCCAGAATCCTATCCAGAATATTGCTATTTGTCCCAACAACCTGGAGGATGCTCCAGAAATCTGTATGGACTGGCTGCGTGACGCTCCCACCACTTGGACGGAGACCCGTTTCCTGGACGGCTATCCCGGCAAGTATGTGATACTGGCACGCAAATCTACCGATGGCCGATGGTTCGTGGCCGGTCTGAATGCCACGGGCGAGGTTATCAAGTCTAAGATAGACCTTTCATTCCTAGGTGACGGTGAGGTTCAGTTCTATACTGATGACAATAAGACGATGGAGCCTACACTGAGCAGTCTCAAACTCAAGACCAAGAAACCATATGAGTTTGTGATACAGCCCAGTGGCGCTACAATGATGATGAGATAATTATAATGGACTATTAAACTATATGATTATGAGAAAGATTTCAGGTATTATCGCTGTTCTTGCACTATTTGTGCTGACAGCATCTTGCGGTATCCTTGGTGGCGGTAACGCAAGCGGTTCTGCAAACGGTCAGGCATCGGGTGCAGCCCTCAAGAGCCTCTATTCACAGTACAAGACAGATGGAAAGGTTGATCTGACCAACCTTAACAATATCATCAGTATGGCTCAGCTGGTCAATGGCATTCAGGGTTTGGGTGGCGTTGATGACAAGAGCAAGTTCTATACTGATTTCGCTGCAGGTCTTATACTTGGCTCCAACAATCTTGTTACCCAGCAGACTTCAAAGCCTGTCACGGGTACTCTGCAGTCTCTTGTCAGCGGAACTGACCTTTCGGCCATTGCAGCTGCAGGTTTGGCTGCTGCAGCCCAGTCCACGCAAGGTCAGCAGGCTCAGCAGACTGCCACTACTGCAAGCAATAATGTTGCCAATACCGTTCAGGCTATTTCAGAAACTACTGCGGGTGTATCAAACACTCTCTCTTCACTGGCTTCTATCTTCAGCCTCTTCGGTGGCAACTAAGAACTGCATCAACTGATTCAGGAACCCTTGCCACACATGGTGAGGGTTCTTTTTTTGAATCACACCCTTCAAATTTTGCCAAACCTGGAATTTTGCACTAGCAGTTCTTTAGTGAGAATTTTCGGGGTATTGGCAGGCAAAACCATGGCCGCCCGTGGGCTTGTGAACGGGAGGGGCCCGTGCTCAAGAAGATGCTCTGGGAGGTGGGAGTTTACTCACGCCTTTCAGAGCGTCTTCTTGGGGATGGGAGGGATAGCGCCGCAAGGCGCGTAGTTTTGACGTCAATACCTCAAAAATTCCACTAAAGAACTGCGAACTATCAAAATAGCAGGATATTTTTTTGTACCTTTGCAGGTTGTAATTTAATATAGCAATGGAATTAAGTGATCAGGAACAATTCAGGAGAGAGAGTTTGAAGGAGTTGCGTGCCATGGGAATTGACCCGTATCCCGCAGCCATGTATCCTACGAACGCTTTTGCCGCCGAGATAAAAGAGAACTTCAAGGATGACGCAGAGCCGCGTCAGGTATGCGTGGCCGGCCGTATGATGAGCCGCCGTATCATGGGTAAGGCATCGTTTATTGAGCTGATGGATTCAACCGGTCGTATTCAGGTTTATGTAACCCGTGATGACATCTGCCCTGATGAGGAGGATAAGGAGATGTACAATAAGGTCTTCAAGAAACTTCTTGACATTGGTGATTTCATCGGCATTGAAGGATTCGTATTCCGCACCCAGATGGGTGAGATTACAATTCACGCCAAGAAACTCACAGTGCTCTCCAAGTCACTGCGTCCGCTTCCTATTGTAAAATACAAGGACGGCGTGGCTTATGACAAGTTCGATGACCCGGATTTGCGTTACCGTCAGCGTTACGTTGACCTGGTGGTGAATGAAGGCGTTAAGGAAACATTCCTTAAGCGCACCAAGGTAATAAGCACCCTGCGTTCAGTGCTTGATGAGGCCGGATACACTGAGGTTGAAACCCCGATACTTCAGCCTATACCAGGTGGTGCTAGCGCCCGCCCGTTCATAACACATCATAACACGCTGGATATTGACCTGTACTGCCGAATAGCAACTGAGCTTTATCTGAAGCGTCTTATAGTGGGTGGCTTTGAAGGCGTGTATGAGATAGGCAAGAACTTCCGTAACGAGGGTATGGACCGTAATCATAATCCTGAGTTCACCTGCATGGAACTCTATGTGGCCTATAAGGACTACAACTGGATGATGGATTTCACTGAGCGTCTGCTTGAGAAGATAGCCTTAGAGACTAATGGCACTACCAAGGTGAAGATTGGTGACAACGAGGTTGATTTCAAGGCACCTTACCGCCGTTTGCCTATCCTGGATGCCATTAAGGAGAAGACAGGCTATGACCTGAACGGCATGAGTGAGGATGAGATGCGTGAGGTTGCAAAGAAGTGCGGCGTGGAGGTTACTCCTTCAATGGGTAAAGGCAAGCTCATAGACGAGATATTCGGTGAGACCTGCGAGGGTACATTCATCCAGCCCACATTCATTACTGACTATCCCGTTGAGATGTCTCCCCTTACCAAGATGCATCGCAGCAAGCCCGGCCTGACCGAGCGCTTTGAGTTGATGGTGAACGGCAAGGAACTGGCAAATGCCTACAGTGAGCTTAACGATCCCATTGACCAGTACGAGCGTTTCCAGGATCAGCTGCGTCTTAGCCAGAAGGGTGATGACGAGGCTATGTTCATAGACCAGGATTTTGTACGTGCCCTGGAGTACGGTATGCCTCCCACAAGCGGCATAGGCATCGGAATAGACCGTCTGGTTATGCTTATGACCGGACAGCAGGCCATTCAGGAGGTGCTGTTCTTCCCGCAGATGAAACCTGAAAGCAAGGATTAAAAACAGATATATTATGGCAATTCCACAGGGAAAACTGGCAATTATGGGTGGCGGCAGCTGGGCTACGGCAATTGCCAAGATACTGCTGTCAACTGAGGATTCTATAAACTGGTATATCCGCCGTGATGACCGTATTGCCGATTTCAAACGTTTGGGGCACAATCCAGCCTACCTTACCAGCGTGCAGTTTGATGTGAACCGCATAAACTTTTCATCTGATATAAACCAGATTGTTGAGGACTCCGAGGTGCTTGTGTTCGTCACTCCGTCACCTTATTTCAAGTCTCACATGAAGAAACTCAAGGTCAAGTTGCGTGACAAGTTCGTGGTATCGGCCATAAAAGGTATCGTGCCTGATGACAACCTGCTTATGTCAGACTATTTCCATCGTTACTATGGCGTACCGGAAGAGAACATTTCGGTGGTGGCTGGCCCTTGTCATGCTGAGGAGGTGGCTTTGGAGCGTCTTTCATACCTGACTGTAGGATGCAAGGAGCAGGAAAATGCTCAGGCCATAGCCCGTAAGCTTACAAACTCATATGTAAAGACATCAGTTTCCGAGGATGTGGCAGGAATAGAGTTCAGTTCCGTGCTTAAGAATGTCTATGCTATCGCAGCCGGTATATGCAGCGGTCTGAAATACGGTGACAATTTCCAGGCGGTACTCATGTCCAATGCTATTCAGGAGATGAACAGTTTCCTGGCTACGGCTCGTCCCATGCCTAACCGTGCCGTGAATGATTCGGTATATCTGGGTGACCTGCTGGTGACAGGCTACTCCAATTTCAGCCGTAACCGCGTATTCGGAACCATGATTGGCAAAGGCTATTCGGTCAAGGCTGCCCAGCTTGAAATGGAGATGATAGCTGAGGGCTACTACGGCACCAAGTGCATGAAGGAAATCAACGAGCATTATCGCGTAAACATGCCTATCCTTGATGCAATATACAATATCCTGTACGAACATATTTCGCCGGTAATAGAGATAAAGCTCCTTACCGACTCATTTAAATAAAGGACTATGATTAAAGTTGATATTTCAAAGATTCAGGGTTTTGTTCTCTGTGACGGGATCAAGGCGCTTGAGCAGGAGATCAGGGATTCCATCCTTCTGCTGGAGAACGGCAATGGTGCAGGCAATGACTTTATAGGCTGGATGAACCTTGCCTCCGGAATGGACGGCGGTTTGCTTGATGCCATAGAGGATACCGCCAAGGTCCTGCGTGAGAACTGTGAGGTGGTGATCGTGGCCGGAATAGGCGGAAGCTACCTTGGATCGCGTGCAGTGATAGAGGCTCTGAGCAACAGTTTCGCCCAGCTTATCCAGGACAAGAAGAATCCGCAGATACTCTTTGCCGGTCATAATATCAGTGAGGATTATCTGTATGAACTTACAGAATATCTCAAGGATAAGAAGTTTGGCGTAATCAACATATCAAAGTCAGGTACTACTACTGAGACAGCCCTGGCTTTCCGTCTGCTCAAGAAGCAGTGCGAGGATCAGCGTGGCAAGGCCGAAGCACGCAAGGTCATAGTAGCAATCACCGATGCCAAGCGTGGCGCAGCCCGTGTTTGTGCCGATAAGGAGGGCTACCGTAGCTTTGTTATCCCCGACAATGTGGGTGGACGTTTCTCGGTGCTCACTCCCGTAGGTCTTCTGCCTATCGCTGTTGCCGGGTTTGACATCAGACTGCTTGTCAAAGGCGCTGCCGATATGGAGGCCCGTACTACCAGCCGTGTGGCATACTCTGACAACCCCGCTGCAATTTATGCTGCAGCCCGTAACGCCCTGTACCGCAGCGGCAAGAAGATTGAGATTCTGGTCAACTTCCAACCCAAGCTCCATTATCTGAGCGAGTGGTGGAAACAGCTTTACGGTGAGTCCGAGGGCAAGGAGAACAAGGGTATCTTCCCTGCTTCGGTTGATTTCTCTACCGACCTTCACTCCATGGGTCAGTGGATACAGGAGGGTGAGCGCACCATATTCGAGACCGTCATATCGGTAGAAAAGGTTCAGCACTCCGTTCTTGTGCCGGCAGATGACGAGAATCTGGACGGCCTGAACTTCCTGGCCGGGAAGCATGTGGATGAGGTTAACAAGATGGCGGAGCTGGGCACCCAGTTGGCTCATGTGGACGGTGGCGTACCAAATATCCGTATTACCATACCTGAGCTTAACGAGTATTGGATAGGTCAGCTCATATATATGTTTGAGAAGGGTTGCGGCATAAGCGGCTATGTGCTTGGCGTAAACCCGTTCAACCAGCCCGGCGTTGAGGCCTACAAGAAGAACATGTTCGCCCTGCTTAACAAGCCGGGTTATGAGGAGGAGTCAAAAGCCATTCTTGCCCGTATAGGAAAATAAGAATCATGTCATTCTCACTTAAGAATAAAAGCGCCATCCTGTTTGACATGGATGGCGTTTTGTATGATTCCATGCCCAACCATTCCAAGGCCTGGAGCCAGGCTATGGCCAGGTTCGGAATGCACATGACTCCACATGATGTCTATTTGAACGAGGGTGCTACCGGGCATGATACCGTGATGCGCATCAGCCTGCGTGACCGTGGCATTGAGGCAACTGCAGGCGAGATAGATGAAATATACGGATATAAGGCGCAGTTGTTCCGCTCCATGCCCGAAGCAAAGGTCATGCCCGGGGCGAAGGAGGTGTTCCGCAAGGCTGCTGCCGCAGGCTTGAGGATACTGATTGTCACGGGTTCCGGACAGAAGAATCTTATAGAGCGTGTTCAGAAAGACTTTGAGGGGTACATTACCCGAGACCGTATGGTGACAGCCTTTGAGGTGACTCGTGGCAAACCGTATCCTGACCCCTATCTAAAAGGTTTGGAAATAGCTGGCGTTCCTGCAACCGATGCTGTCGTTGTGGAGAACGCTCCACTTGGAATCCGCGCCGCAGTAGCTGCGGGAATTGATACCATAGCTGTAAATACAGGACCTCTTGAGGATGAGATCCTGATGGTTGAGAAGCCGGTCCTGCTGTTTCACTCCATGCAGGAACTGGCAGATAATATCGGAAGCTTATTTGCTTGAAAGATACTGGTCAAGAAGGACCAGTGCCGTAAGTGATTCCACAACCGGAACCGCACGTGGGACTACACATGGGTCATGACGGCCCTTGGCTGCCATGACAGTCTCCTTGCCGTCACGGGTTACGGTCTGCTGCTCCTTACCTATAGTGGGCGTGGGCTTGAATGCCACACGGAACCTTATGGGCTGGCCGTTGCTTATGCCTCCCTGTATGCCCCCGCTGTGGTTTGTGGCAGTGCCAATCTGACCGTTTTCCATACGGAAGGCATCGTTATGCTCCGATCCACGTTGCAAAGCAGAAGCAAATCCGTCACCATACTCAAATCCCTTGGCTGCATTTATGCCCAGCATTGCCTTGGCCAGTGATGCCTCAAGCTTGTCAAACACAGGATTACCTATTCCGGCAGGCAGACCGCGGACAATGCATGTCACACAACCTCCTATGGAATCCTGCTCTTTGCGTAACTCTTTTATGTATCCTTCCATCTGTGCGGCCAACTGACCATCCGGACAACGCACAGCATTACTCTCCGCCATGGCAGTTGTGTAATCCATATCATTCTCCGGATTTGTGGAGTAGGGGCCTATCTGTGATGTAAACGCCGTTATTTCCAGTGACGGAACCAGCTTGCGGAAAGCAAGCATAGCCAAAGCCCCTGCCACGCATATCGGGGCGGTTACCCGCGCCGATGAACGTCCGCCGCCTCTCCAGTCACGTATGCCGTAGCGTTGTTCCCACGCGTAGTCGGCGTGTGATGGGCGGAAAAGATCCTTGAGCTCATCGTAGTCCGATGAGTGCTGATCGGTATTCCTTATGATAAATGCTATGGGCGTCCCTGTGCTTACTCCGTCAAGCAGTCCTGACAGGAACTCAACCTCATCCTTCTCCTGACGGCCGGTAGTCACGGTGCTCTGTCCGGGACGGCGGCGCTGCATGCACTCGCGTACATATTCTGTATCAACGGTTATTCCTGAAGGGAATCCGTCAAGAACACCACCTATGGCGGGACCGTGGCTCTCGCCGAAAGTTGTCAAGGTAAGGAGTTTACCCAAAGTATTCATTCTCAATTTTCAATTCTCAATTCGACTTCTTGCAGTCGCCCTCGCAGTTGCAGTCACTTCCACATTCACCATTTGAGCAACCGCCGCCGCAACCATTGCACTTAGGATGCAGTACAGCATCAATCTCCTGCTGGGTTGCCGGACGTGATTCAAGTATGACACCTTTGAAGGTGAGGTCTTCACCTGCCAATGGATGGTTAAGGTCAACGGTAACCTTGTCATCGGTAATGTTTGTGACTGTTGCGTTGAAAGTCTGCTGTCCGTCGCTTAGGGGAATGATTGCACCAACCTTGACATGCTCGCTGTCAAATACGCCGTCGCGCAGGAATATGCCTTTGTCCAGTTCCAGCACATTCTCCTTGCTGTATTCACCGTATGCCTTGTCGGCAGGAATCTCAAACTCAAAGCTTTCACCCACAGCAAGTGAACCTACATTGCTTTCAAACAGATCGAGCGCGTAACCTATGCCTGTAATGAATATGAAAGGTCTCTCTCTTGTGGCGCTTTCATATTTGTATAGCTTACCCTGATCGTCCTTGAGCATAAGGTCATATGTAAGGCTGATGTATTTCTTTTCCATTTTCCGTTTTTTCTTGTTTGTTGCTGCAAAAGTAGTCAATAATCGGTTCTGTTCCAAACAGGGGTGTCAGGACATGGCATTATTTGAGCCCAGTCAGCGGATTGGAGTAGCCGGCATTGGGAGCGTTGCAACGTAGAATGTTGCAGACCGTGGGTATCAGTACGCTCACGGATATGGGGTCATGGTTGATTTCTCCCCTTATTCCATTTCCGTATAGTATCATGGGAAACGGCTTGGGCGTGGGGCGGCGATACTCTGTGATGTTTTCATTCTCGTCAGTTATTCCCCAACCGGGTATGGCTTCAATGATTATGTCGCCTGTATAAGAGTTGTTGTAGGCGTTGCGTCTGCGGGCAGTTTCCTGGTCGGGAATGGTTGACATGAGGTCACGCAAAAGTATTACATTCCTTACACCGCTCATCTGGACCAGAAGGCTCACACTGTTGTCCAGAATCTCGTGCATGGTCAGTCCTTTATCCTCTATAAGCCTGTGGTTCAGATAAATCTGATTATGGAAATATGTCTCTATATATTGTTCGCTTCCGTATTTGGCCGACAGGAAAAGGTTGAGCAGGGCTACCGCCCTTTCCATATTGACCGTGCCTGTGGGAATTCGTGTGCTGCCCAAATCCGGTGCGCTGAAGTCTGTATATCCGGTGGATGTGACAAAATAGAGTACATTTTCAACTCCAATCCTTTCATTTATCACCTTGATTAGTTCCGCAATGTTGTAATCCAGCCTGAGATAAATGTCCTGCAGTTCAATGGAACCTATCGTGTTGTTCCCGTGGCGGAAATTGCCGGCATAATAGGTTAGGGATAGCAGGTCGGGTATGTCGTCTTTTCCCAGGTTCATGCCGTCAATCGCGGCAATAGCGGCGGCATTGACCCAGTCATTTGCAAACGGTGATGTAAGCATGTCCTCTCCGCTGTCCTGTCGTATATTATGAGAGAAGGTATGGCCATAGTCCTGACCGGTTATCCTGATATAGTCACTCAACAGAAGTGACGGTTGCCAGGTGTATCTGGACAATATGCTGTCGTTCAGTTTGTTGACCCATTCGGGCAGGCTTCCGTAATAGTCGGATGAAGCCCATTTCCCATCGTCACGGTTCATCCAGATGCACACATCGGCCTCATGTCCAGCTGCAAGTACGGAAGCTTCCCTGTACGCTGCTATGGCACATATCTTGGAGCGTCCTCCTGACTCCAACTTCATTTCATCGGCCAGATTGGAGGCCAACAACTTTTGCGGTGAAGTATGTTCTATCGTGTTGATTCCGCTGCTGTTCCCGTCGTCAAGCGGAGATGATGCCATCAGTGTCTTGCGGTTCATCCAGCGTCCGGCCACTATCCCATGCTGGAATGGCGATGCACCTGTATAGATTGAGGCAACAGCCGATGCCCTATCCGTATTGTCAAAGTCAAATGTGGTGTTGTCCCTGTTGTAGCTGTCAATCCATATCTTACCGAGACCGTCGCTTCCCATCAGCGGCATCATCATCTGCAGGGTCTGGTTGTCTAGTTGGTCTATAACTATACCCACAACCAGTTTGGGGCGTTTTTCGTCAGCAGCTTTCATGCTTGTGAAAGATGCTGTCAGAAGCAATATGACCAAAGAGATACGGCTGTTGAAAGACGACGGTGCGGATCCGGTGAACTTCCGGCAGATCATGAAAAGGGATGTACTGAACGCCCTTAATGTAAAAACGGCTATAGCTATCAGAGTAGCTGTATCAATCTTTTGAGGGATGACATAAGTAAAAACTAGGAAAGACATGCATACGGCAAAATCGGCAATCAGGAATAAGGGTATCCTGCCTTTGCGTATGCGGCGGATGGTGAACGGCAGGAACAGCAGCGGCAGGGGGTTAAGACAGATTACCAGCCAGTTTGTACCGACCGTGGGATGTTCTGAAAAGAAGAACATAACCGCAATCACTATGCCTCCCAGCCCCTGGATGCCGAACAGGACGGCATCAGCCAGCCAGTAGGGCTTGTTCCTGTACCATCCCAGAAGTGACACGAGTATTGTGACCATAAGTATGATCCACATTACCTGGACAGGAGTGAAAAGCGGATTGCCGAAATCCACATCGTGGTCAGGATGCGCAAGCTCTGTGGATGATATGACCAGTGGCCTGCTTATGCCTGCTGCGTCTGTTATAACTGCTTTCGATGCAAGTTCCATAAGGTGCAAGGGTGCAAACGCCTCCTGACGGTAACCGACAGGACGGTCACCTCCGGCTCCGATTATCAGATTGACGGCGAATTCGCTCCATGGACGTACACAGGTATGTTCCGTGAGTATCTTACGGAAAGTCACAGACTGGTCAGACTGAGGATAGGTGACAGTTCCGTCTATGCTCTGCTCGACCTTGTCGATAGCCATTGTGGCACAGTTGTTATAAAGGAAATTATAGCGGTACTCACGGTTTTCGGGTCGGCTGTTTTCAATAAGCAGGGAATAAAGCCTGTTCGCCTCATCCTGGGTCAGATTCAGCTGCTGGGCAAACACATCCGAACCTCTATCCTTGTATTCGTGCAGGAAAGAGCGCATTCTTGTGGCGCCCAGTATGTAATCGGTTTTGCCCAGTGTGAATCTCCATACAAAATGCGGAGTGTCAAAGTCAAAAAGCCCGTAATTGAATACCGCATCCGTGCCGTTCCCCACATCCTCAATCCAGATGGCTGAATGCCCGTACAGCTCGTATATGGCCTTGCCAGGCTCACACGTGAGCAGGTAAGCGTTTATGCTGTCACTCTGTGCCTTGGCTCCCTGGAGCAGAAGCATCAGGGTTGCCAGGAAGGCCGTAAGTCTCTTCTTCATGTCAATATGATATAATTTTGTGTAAAGTTAGTAATTTTGCAGACACCTATGATATTATTGCTTGATTTTGGGAATACACGGGTTAAAGCTGCCGTTATGGACGGCGGTGAGATGCGTCACATTTATGCGGGACCGGTTCTTCTTGAGCCTTTGGCTGAAGCGGTGGAAGGATTGGACATACATGGCGGAATGTGGTGTTCCGTACATAAGCTGGATGATTCCATAATTGACTGGATGGCGCATATGGGGCTTTCGCCGCTTACTCCGTCAACCCCCGTTCCCATAACCAATTCTTACGGTACGCCGCAGTCATTGGGAATGGACAGACTGGCCGCAGTTGTGGGGGCTTGGTCCATGCGTCCGGGCAATGACCTGCTTGTGATAGATGCCGGTACGGCCATCACGTATGATCTTGTGTCGGCCGACGGGGTGTATATGGGCGGCAATATAGCTCCAGGCATAGGCTTGAGATTTGCCTCGTTGCATGAACATACAGGTCAGCTTCCGCTTGTTACAGCCGATGGAGAGGCACCTGTGTCAGGGCGTGATACGGTTTCGGCCATTCGCGGCGGGGTGCTGAGAGGAGTCAGGTATGAGGTTAAGGGATATATTGATGAACTTAGCGCCCGATACCCTTCGCTTTTGGTTTTTTTAACCGGCGGTGATGCGGATTTTTTTGATATAAGAGGTAAAAGCACTATTTTTGCAGTTCCGGACTTGGTGTTGTACGGATTGTTCCGGATTTTTGGATACAATGATGACAAGAGCGTTTTGTAAAATAAAAGCCTTTCTCGTAATTTCTTTATCAGGCCTACTTGCATGTTATCCTGCCATGTCGCAGACAGGGGTCAATTCTCCCTATTCAAGATATGGATTAGGCATGTTGTCTGACCAGTCCACCGGCATTGCCAAATCAATGGGAGGCATAGGTGTCGGTTTTGTTTTGCCCAATACGCTCAATTTCAAGAATCCCGCATCATTCGCAATGATAGATACACTCACTTTTGTTGCCGATTTAGGCTTTGCGCTTCAGAACGGCAACTTCAGCGAGAATGGTGTAAGTATCAATGCACGTAATGCCTCGATAAACCATATGGCCATGCAGTTCAGGCTGTTGCCCAAGGTTGGCATGGCTGTAGGTTTCCTGCCGTTTTCCAACATAGGATACGAGTATTCCGGTACAGAACTTGTACGTAGGGATGAGGACGGTGAGGTCAAAGCTTATAACAGCTATTCAGGCACCGGTGGCTTAAGGCAGGTGATAGTAGGATTAGGCTGGCGCACGTCAAAACGGTTGTTACTGGGATTGAACGCATCTTATCTGATGGGTGACATAAACCATATGATAAGCAGCACCTATTCATCATCGCTGGTACAGTCCAGGACCAAGACATATTCGGCCGACATGTCTGCCTTTAAACTTGACCTGGGTGTTCAGGGCGTTCTGCCCATAAGTGGCAATGACCTTGTGCTGGGTGTTACGTTCTCTCCTGCCATGAACGCAAAGAGCAACGCCACGGTCGTGGATGCCCATTCCCGCAGTGACACGACTGTCGTAGCCGATGCGTTTTCGTTTCCTGAACAGTTGTCCGCCGGTTTTACATATAAATGGAAAAACATGATGATCGGGGCCGATGTCTCATATCAGACATGGTCAAAAGCCTCTTTCTTCGGCCAAAAGACAGGGCTTGACAGACTGTCGGCTGCAGCGGGATTCATGATTAGGCCGGATGAGGACAGCAAGAATATATTCAAGCGTTCTTCATATCAGATAGGTGCTAACTTCTCACAGCCCTATTTTGATACCGGTAAGGGCAAGGGACCTATGCAGTTTGGCGTGAGCGCAGGTATATCGGTACCTTTCACAACTTCTTACAACAGCATGTCGCATCTGCATGTGTCGGGAGAGTTCGTGCGTGTACAGCCTTCTGAGAAATGGATGGTGACTGAAAATTACTTCAGGCTGAACCTTGCCGTGACGTTTATGGAGCGTTGGTTCATGAAGATTATGGTAGATTGATTTAACCAAATATGTGTTTTGTATATCTTAATGTTGAGAACTAAAATTTATGGATATGAAAAAGATCGGATTGATTGCATTTGCATTGTTTACGATGTTTGGCGCTTATGCACAGGACAAACCGGAGGATGATCCCCGCTACGGCAATACTCTTGAGGAGAGACTGGAATGCCTCAAGTATATGAGCCTTTACTCTGAGTATGTAAAGACAAACAATTATAAGGACGCATACGAGCAGGGTTGGAAATATGTCTTTGAGCATGCTCCTCTTGCTTCGGTAAACACCTATACCTACGGAATAAGGATTCTGCGTGCTTTATATAAGGAAGAGAAAGACCCGGAACTGAAGGCTCAGTATTCAGCAGAGCTGATGCAGGTTTATGAGCAGCGTCTGCAGTATCTGGACCAACTGAATGCCCGTGCCCAGAACAAGGTCACTGAAGCAGAGGTAATGGGTCAGTACGGTCACGACTATATCTCTTACAATCCCAAAGTTTCAACCTCTAAGGCTTATGAGCTGCTCAGGAAGGCCGTTGACTTGGGAAAAGGCAAAACCCAGTATTATGTGCTGGATGACCTTATGAAGGTTTCTTCACAGCGCTATGCCAACAAGAAGGACAATGAGGAGTACAGGGAGGCCTTGCTGCAGGATTATCTTGACTGCGCAAGCTATATCGACGAGTTCATAGCAGCACAGGAGAGTGATCAGGTCATTGAGCAGGCCACAAAGGTTAAGGAGAACATCGACGGTCACTTTGTTAACAGCGGTGCTGCCGATTGCGAGTCACTGCAGAACATCTATGGCCCCAAGATTGAGGAGAACAAGGACAACCTTGAATATCTTACCAAGGTGGTAAGGCTGATGACCATATTTGACTGCAAGTCAAGTGATGCATACTTCTCGGCCGCTGAATATGCACATGCCATTTCACCCAGCGTTCAGACTGCAAAGAGTCTTGCCTCACTCTATTACAGGCAGCGTGAGGATACAGATAAGGCTATAGAGTACTACAATCAGGCTATTGAGCTTGACGATGACAACAAGAGCAAGGCAGATACTTATTACACACTGGCTACTCTTTACATGCTGAATGAGAAGTATGACAACAGCCGTTCAAACGTACAGAAATGTCTGTCCAACAATCCCAACTACGGTAAAGCATACATCCTTCTTGCAAAGCTTTATGCAATAAAGTCTGACTGGTCGAGCGAGCCGGCATTGAACCGTTGTGCCTATTTCGCTGTCCTGGACAAGCTTGAGCAGGCCAAGAGGGTTGACCCGACTGTTGCCGAAGACGCCAACAAGCTTATCTCTCAGTATAAGAATCAGACTCCGCAGGTAGAGGACCTCTTCATGCTGGGTTATAAGGCTGGTGACCAGATAGAAGTAAAGGGTTGGATTAACGAGAAAGTCACTATCCGCTAAATGTCATATAGTATCGGTTCTGAACCGAGAAAAAATAGAACGTACCTGGCAACCGTCATTCTGGCGGTTGTCTCGTCGTTTTTCTGCTTTTCCTGTGGTGACCGTGGCAAACAGCTTGGCGCAGCTATAACAAGCCGTGATTCCACATCGTGGGTGACGACCATGGGGGTTGACATGCTGATATCCGAGAACGGTGTGATACGTTATCATGTCATTGCCGAAGAGTGGAAGATATTTGACAAGATGGATCCTCCGTTCTTCAGTATGGAACAGGGCGTGTATCTGGAGGTCCTGGATTCACTCATGCAGCCGGAATCAACCCTGAGGGCAGACACGGCTTATTACATGAATGAGACCAAGTTATGGCATCTGATACATAACGTTCATGCCGAGAACATAAAGAACGAGGAATTCGATACGCAGGAACTGTATGTTGACAACCGCAGGGACAAGATGTATTCCGACAGCCTTATCAACATCAGGCAGGACAAGCAGATAATCATCGGTCACGGGTTCGAGTCAAACGGCAACCTGACCGAATATACCATACGCCATACGGAAGGCGTATTCCCGGTAACGGAAACAAAATGAGTCATACGCTGGTCATAATGCTTGTGGCGCTATTCTTTTCGGCGCTGTTTTCCGGACTTGAGATAGCCTTTGTCTCTGCCGACAGGCTCAGGTTCGAGATGGACCTGGAGAGACGCACATTCAGTTCCCGTATACTGGAATGTTTTTTCCGCAATCCCAACATCTACATATCTACGATGCTGGTGGGCAACAATATCGCTCTTGTACTCTACAGTACAATGATAGCCCATATCATTGAGATGCTGCTGCCTGAAGGGTTTATCGGCAATGAGTTCCTGCTGATAGTGGTTGAAACACTGGTTTCGACAGCCATTGTCATTGTGGTGGGCGAGTTCGTGCCCAAGACCATTTTCCGTAATAACCCCAACGGGAAACTGAATATCCTGGCATTCCCTATTTTCCTGATATTCATTATTCTCTATCCCATATCGCTTTTTGTCACGTGGCTGTCAAGAATCCTGCTCAGGATATTCGGAGTAAGGATAGACAAGGAGAATACCGCCAAGGCTTTTTCCAAGGTTGACCTGGACTATTTCGTACAGTCAGGACTGTCCGGAACCGATGAGGACGGTCAGACAGGCCAGGAGGTGCAGATATTCCAGAACGTGCTGGATTTTTCAAATGTAAAGACCCGTGACTGCATGGTACCGCGCAATGAGATATGTGCCGTGGAAAAAAATGTTTCGTGGAATGCGCTGCGTGAGCGATTCATTGAGACAGGTTACTCCAAAATACTGGTATATGATGAGGATATGGACCATATCATCGGTTATATACACTCGTCCGAACTGTTCCGTCACAAGGATGACTGGCGCGACCATATCCAGACAGTGCCGTTTGTGCCCGAGACTCTTGCCGCACAGAAACTCATGAAACAGCTTATGGCCCGCAAGAAGAGCATTGCCGTGGTTGTGGATGAGTTTGGTGGTACATCGGGAATAGTCTCTCTTGAGGATATTATAGAAGAGATACTTGGTGATATAGAGGATGAGCATGATGTGACTAACCTCATCGCCAAGAAGACCGATGACGGATGGTTGCTGTCCGGCCGTATGGAGATTGACAGGGTTAACCAGATGTTCGGTCTGGACATTCCGGAATCAGACGAATACATGACAATAGGAGGACTTATTCTGAACAGGGCAAAAGGATTCCCTAAAGTCAACGAGAAGATAGATGCGGGCGGTTATTCGTTGCGCATACTTAAGAAAGGCGATACCAAGATAGAACTGGTGGAGTTGACCAGAAACGATGCCTGAGCGTGCTTTTAGCGCAAAAACAGACTCTATTGCAATAAATAAGGTGTATAATTGGTATTAAAAAACATTTTTTGTAATTTTGTGCGCTTTTTACACGCAGTGGCGTGATTATACAAGGTAAAACAATAAAAACAATAATAAAAAATGGCAACATTACAGAAAATCAGAAGCAAAGGACCACTGCTTCTTATCGTTATCGGCCTGGCTATGCTGGCCTTTATTCTTGGTGACGCATGGAAGATTCTCCGTCCCAACCAGGGTATCCAGTATGTGGGTACTATTGCAGGTGAGGACATTACAGCAATGGATTTCCAGGACGAACTGGAGATTTATACCGATGTGGTCAAGTTTGCCAACCAGATTCAGGATCTGACAGAAGAGGATCAGAACTCACTTAAGGATGAGGTCTGGGCTACTATGGTCCGCAACCGTATCCTTGACAATGAGGCCGGTAAGTTAGGTCTTATTGTTACTGATGCCGAGGTAAGGGACGTTATTGAGCGTGGTACAGATCCCCTGCTTGCCAGAACTCCATTCAGCAATGCAGAGGGCAAGTTCGACGCAGACATCCTTAAGAATTTCATAGCTTTCTATAAGGAGTTGGATACACAGTCTGTATCGGTAGAGGAATATGATTATTACAGAAGCATGTATAACTATTGGCTCTATGTAGAGAAGAGTATCAAGAGCAATCTTCTCTATTCAAAGTATGCTTCTCTTGTCAAGTCTTCACTGGTTTCAAATCCGGTTTCGGCCAGGAACTCTTTCAACAACCGCATCATGAGGACGGATGTCCTGGTTGCATCATTGCCCTATTCCACAATAGCCGATGCTGATGCCAAGGTTTCATCAAATGACCTCAAGGCAGTCTATGACGAGAACAAACCTGCTCTCTACAATTATGCCGAGAACCGTGACATTGTCTATATTGACCATGAGATTCTGCCCAGCCAGGCAGACCGCGCCGCTCAGCTTGAAGAGATGAATGAGATTGTAGGTCAGTTGGAGGATGATGTAGATGACTATGCTGCATTTGCCCGTCGCACAGGTTCCGTGGAGTCTTACAGCGAGGTTGCACGTTCTGCGAGGAATCTTCCTGAGGATGTTGCCGAAAGGCTCGATTCTGTTAAGGTAGGAGGCGTTTTCGGTCCATATTATAATGCTGCTGATGATTCTTACAATTCATTCAAGCTTCTGGGTACTGTTACAGGATATGACTCAATACAGTTCAGCGTGATGCAGGTTATTGCCGATGACGATGCTGCTATTGCTACCCGTTCTGACAGCATAGTCAATGCTCTGAAAAGAGGCGGTGATTTTGAGCAGATTGCTGCCGCTTACGGCCAGACTGCCGTTCAGCAGTGGCTTGGCGCCGATTCATACGAGCCTGCAACAATCAGCGGTGATAACGCCGTATATCTGAATACACTCAACAGCATGAAGAAAGGCGAAGTTACCGCCCTTAAGCTGTCCAATGCTAATCTTGTCATTAAGGTGTATGATGTCAAGAATCCGCTTACCAAATATAATACGGTAGTAATCAAGCGTCCTGTTGAGTTCAGTGAGGAGACCAGCAACAATGACTACAATAAGCTCAGTGCTTTCCTGACAAAATATACCACTGTTGAAGAGCTGAGGGAGAATGCTGAGGATTCAGACTTCCGTCTGCTTTATTATCCCGGATTCCAGAATTACAATCATACCATAGGTGGCCTGTCCAAGTCAACTGATGCTCTCCGTTGGGCTTTTGAGGCTGCCGAAGGTGAGGTGTCACACATATATGAGGTGGGTAGCGCTAACGATCATCTCCTGGTGGTTGGAGTTGAGAAGATTCATCCGCGTGGCTATCGTTCACTGGCAGATGCCACTCCTCTTCTCTCATTAAAGGCTATCAACAACAAGAAGTTTGATATGCTTAAGGGACAGTTGGCCGGTAAGACCATTGATCAACTTAAGTCTGTTGATGGAGTGAAGATTGACACCGTAAGGTTTGTAAACTTCAATAATGATGCCTATGTTTCATCATTGTCCTCTAACGAGGCCACTATCGGTCCTAGCGTATTCAACCTGGGCCAGAATGAGCTTACTGCTCCTATGAAGGGTCAGAGCTGCGCATTTGTGGCAGAGAAGATAAGTGAGGATTCTTACTCGGCAGAGTTTGATGACAAGGCAGAACAGCTTCGTCTGAATACAATCTCCTCAACCCAGATTACAAGTTCTCTGATAGAGGAGCTTTACTATCAGGCTAAGGTGATTGACAACCGCTACAAGATTTTCTAATAAATTGAGAATTGAGAATTTAGAATTGAGAATTCTCAAACACCTGCGTAAAATAGAAAGCCTCGCAATTGCGAGGCTTTCTCAATTCTCAATTCTCAATTCTCAATTTAATTGTTTTCGGGGCGGAGCTTACGTACAACAGCACCTGTCTGCCACATCTCGCTGTCGCGCAGGGCAGCCAGCTCTTTCTCAAGACCTTCACGATAGCCGGGCTTTGAGTTGCTGTCAATAGAGATCTGAGCCTCATGACCGCACTTTACGCTTGCATAGAGCTTCTGTACAACGGGCTTGATTGCATCGTGGAACGGGCCCATCCAGTCCAGAGCACCGCGCTGTGCTGTGGTTGAGCAGTTTGCGTACATCCAGTCCATACCCTTCTGAGCGAACAGAGGCATGAGTGACTGGGTGAGCTCCTCGACTGTCTCGTTGAATGCCTCACTGGGAGTGTGGCCATTCTCACGCAGAACCTCATACTGAGCCAGGAGCAGACCCTGGATTGCACCCATCAGTGAACCGCGCTCACCGGTAAGGTCGGATGTGGCCTCACGTATGAATGTGGTCTCGAACAGGTAACCGGAACCAATACCTATACCGAAAGCCAGCACCTTGTCAAGTGCATGACCTGAAGCATCCTGATAGATGGCATATGAGCTGTTCAGGCCGCGGCCCTCAAGGAACATGGTACGCAGTGATGTACCTGAACCCTTGGGAGCAACCATGATTACATCGATATCCTTGGGGGGAACAACGCCTGTGCGGTCGTTCCAAGTGATTGCGAATCCGTGTGAGAAGTAGAGGGTCTTGCCTGCGGTCAGATAAGGCTTGATGTTGGGCCATTGCTGCATCTGGGCTGCATCGGACAGAAGCATGCAGATGATGGTACCCTTCTGGGCTGCTTCCTCGATAGAGAACAGGGTCTTGCCGGGAACCCAACCGTCGGCAACAGCCTTCTCAAAGGTCTTACCCTGACGCTGGCCCACTATCACGTTGAAACCATTGTCACGCAGGTTGCATGCCTGACCCGGGCCCTGAACGCCGTAACCGATAACTGCGATTGTCTCATTCTTGAGTATCTCGCGGGCTTTCTCCAGCGGGAACTCCTCACGTGTCATAACCTCTTCTATGACACCTCCGAAATTCATTTTCATAGTTTTGTTAGTTTATGTTGTTAAATACTCGTTTACTTCTTGCCGTATCTGGCCTCCATCTTGTCAAGATATTCGTTTACGTGCTCAATGCGGGCGCGGGTTATTGCCACGCGGCCGGAGCTTACGAACTGGAGCATACCGCCTTGGGCGGAGAGCTCACGGTTCAGGGCCGTGATATCCTCAGTGCGTCCGGTTTTCTCAATGACGGAGAACGTTGAGTTTACCTCTATCAACTTGGCGCCGTAGCGGCGTATGATTTCGGACATCTCGGGATTTTCGGTCAGCACACTGGTTACCACCTTATATAATGCCACCTCTTGCATGAATATCTCATCGTCGGTAAAATACTGGCACTGCAGCACATCTACCTTCTTTTCAATCTGGTCAACAATCTTCACTATTGTCTCGGCATCGGCCATGGCGGTGATGGTGTAGCGGTGCACTCCCGGTATTGATGAGGCCGATACGTTCAGACTCTCGATGTTTACCTGACGGCGTGTGAACACGGCTGTAACCTGATTCAGGATACCGGCTATGTTCTCTGAATGAACTATCAGCGTATAAAGCTTCTTTTCGTTCTCCATATTGTTGTTTTTAATTGAGAATTTAGAATTGAGAATTGAGAATTAATACTTAGAACCTGCGTAAGTAACGCACCGTATGGCAATTCTCAATTTTCAATTTTCAATTATCAATTTGAAAAATCATTTCATCCACCGGACTGCCCGGTTTGATCATAGGCATCACGTTTTCCTCGTCCATAACAGCAGCTTCAAGCAGGAACGGGCCTTTGGCACTGATCATCTGCTTTACGGCATCCTGCAACTGCTTACGGTCTGTAACCAGGATATAGGGTATTCCGTAGGCCGATGCTATCTTGCTGTAGTCGGGGTTCATCATGTGGGTGCATGAGTATCGGCCTTCAAACATCATCTGCTGCCACTGGCGTACGTTACCCAGATAGGTATTGTTCATAAGGATCATCTTGACTGGAGCCTGATTCTCCATTATGGTGCCCAGCTCCTGTATGTTCATCTGGAAACCTCCGTCACCGAAGAATGCCAGAACCATGCGCTCAGGTGCTCCGAATGTAGAGCCTATAGCGGCCGGCATGCAGAATCCCATTGTTCCCAGTCCGCCCGATGTCACTATGCTGCGCGGTGAACGGTACCTGAAATAACGTGATGCAAACATCTGGTTCAGACCTACATCAGTTACAAGGACAGAATCGGCTGGAGACTGACGGCTTACCTCAGTCACGATCTCGCCCATCTTGAGCGGTCCCTGCTTGGGATTGATGGCTATATCTATCACCTTATCATACTCCTCCTTGTCAAGCGGCTTGAAACTCTCAATCCACTCCTTATGGTCAGCCTTTTTCATACGCTCGGTAATGAGCTTTAGGGTAAGGCGGCAATCACCCAATACCGTTACATCGGGTTTTACGTTCTTGCCGAACTCTGACTTGTCTATGTCCAGGTGTATTATCTTGGCCTGCTTGGCGTATGTGTCAAGTGTGCCGGTTACGCGGTCATCAAAACGCATGCCGACAGCTATCAGTACATCACATTCATTGGTCTTAACGTTGGGGGCCAGGTTGCCGTGCATTCCCAGCATACCCATGTTGAGCGGGTGGTCACTGGGTAGGGCAGAGAGTCCCAGCAGCGTACGTGCTGCGGGCAGGTTGCCCTTCTCTATGAATGCTGCCAGTTCCTTCTCGGCATTGCCCAGTTCAACTCCGTGTCCAACCAGAACCAGAGGTTTCTTAGCACTGTCAATAAGCTGTACGGCATCATTTATCTGGCTCTCAATGGGATCGGGAGCGGGGATATAACTGCGAACATAATCTATTTTGGCGGGCTTAAAGTCTATCTGCTGCATCTGGGCGGTCTTGGTAAAGTCAAGCACCACGGGGCCCGGACGTCCTGAGCCTGCAATATAGAATGCGCGTGCCACTGCCCACGGAATATCCTCGGCGCGGCGAATCTGATAGCTCCACTTGGTGATAGGCTGTGTAACGCCCACCAGGTCAATCTCCTGGAAAGCATCGGTACCCAGGGCATCAGTTCCAACCTGGCCGGCAATCACTACGATGGGTGTGCTGTCCAGCATGGCATCGCTTATGCCGGTAATGGTGTTGGTGGCACCGGGACCGCTGGTAACTATGGCCACACCGGTTCGGCCCGATACGCGTGCGTAACCCTGTGCCGCGTGCGTGGCACCCTGCTCATGACGTACCAGAATCTGCTTAAGGTCTGTCTGGTGGTCATACAGGGCATCGAATACCTTTATAATAGAACCTCCGGGGTATGCAAAAACCGTATTCACATCCTCGGCAAGCAATGCGCGGAGCATCGCCTCGGCTCCTGTTATCATATTACTCATAATCTTACTTAATCAATAATCCTAACGCCACCCTTATCGGCCGAACTTACCATGTTGGCGTAAGCCTTGAGGCTCTTGGCTACCACGCGCTTGCGGGTGAGCGGACGCATGGGACGTGCTGCCAGTTCGGCATCGCTCAGGCGTACGTTGATGCTGCGTGCGGGTATGTCTATATCAATAATGTCGCCGTCAACAACCTTTCCTATGGCACCGCCGTTGGCAGCCTCGGGTGATATGTGGCCGATGCTAAGGCCCGATGTGCCGCCGCTGAAACGGCCGTCGGTGATCAGTGCGCAGGCCTTACCCAGGTGGCGTGACTTGATATAAGAGGTGGGATAGAGCATCTCCTGCATTCCGGGACCACCCTTGGGGCCCTCATGTGTGATTACCACCACATCGCCGGCTACAACCTTGCCGCCCAGTATGCCGTCCACTGCATCCTCCTGTGAGTCAAATACCTTGGCTGGACCTGAGAACTTCCATATGCTCTCATCAACACCTGCGGTCTTTACCACACAGCCGTCAACTGCAATGTTACCCTTAAGTATGGCCAGACCGCCGTCCTTGGTGTAGGCGTGCTGCAGGTCACGGATGCAACCCTCTGCGCGGTCGGTGTCAAGAGTGCTGTATGTGCAGTCCTGTGAGCCAAGTTCGTTGCTGAACTTGCGTGCGGGAGCGGTTGAGTATATGCACTTGGCCTCGGGGTCAATGTTCTCCTTGAGTATGCTGTACTTTTCAATCAACTGTCCGTATGACATACCGGTCACGTTCATGGCATCGGTATGCAGCAGTCCGCCTTTGGCAAGCTCGGCCAGGATACCCAGTACACCGCCTGCGCGGCCTACATCCTGAACGTGATACTTCTGGGTGTTGGGTGCTACCTTGCAGAGGCAGGGAACGTGGCGTGACAGACGGTCTATATCGTCCATCTTAAAGTCCACACCGGCCTCATAGGCTACAGCCAGAAGGTGCAGTATTGTATTTGTGGATCCGCCCATGGCTATGTCAAGGTTCATGGCGTTCTCAAAGTTCTTCTTCTTGGCTATGCTCAGAGGCAGTACGCTTTCATCACCATCCTGATAGTACTTGAATGCGTTCTTTACTATGAGTGCAGCGGCATCCTTCATCAGCTGGACGCGGTTCTTGTGTGTAGCCAGAATGGTGCCGTTACCGGGCAGAGCCAGACCAAGAACCTCAGTAAGGCAGTTCATGGAGTTGGCGGTGAACATACCCGAGCAGCATCCGCAACCGGGGCAGGCAGAGCGCTCAATAGCCTCTACGTCGGCATCCGATACGCTGTCATCGGCCGATTTAATCATGGCGTCTATAAGGTCCAGATGAGCACCTCCCAACTCTCCGGCCTCCATGGGGCCACCGCTTACGAATACGGTGGGGATGTTAAGGCGCATGGTGGCCATAAGCATACCCGGAGTGATCTTGTCGCAGTTGCTTATGCAGACCAGGGCATCGGCCTTGTGGGCGTTTACCATATACTCAACGCTGTCGGCAATTATATCGCGTGAAGGCAGTGAGTAGAGCATTCCGTCGTGGCCCATTGCAATGCCGTCATCAACGGCAATGGTGTTGAATTCGGCAGCAAAGCAGCCCAGGCGCTCAATCTCCTTCTTTATTATCTGACCGGCCTCATGAAGATGTACGTGACCCGGCACAAACTGCGTGAAAGAGTTTGCAATGGCTATGATGGGCTTGCCCATCTGCTCCTTCTTCATGCCGTTGGCAACCCACAGTGCGCGAGCTCCCGCCATGCGGCGACCCACCGTACACTGGTCACTTCTCAATGGAATCTTCATAATATTCAATCTTTTCTGTATATATATTCATTATCAGCCATTCCAGCGTAATTGAACTGCAAAGATATACCTTATTATTATCTTCTCAAATGTTTTTATGCAAAGTTATGCTAATAAAAACAGTTGAGGGGGCTCTTTAAATATGTCTGGCTTTTTCAGACAGTAGGAGCAAGATATTCGGGAGACGACGTTCCGAGCCTACTTCGTGCCCTTACGGACCCTAAACGTCGAACGCCTCCTTTTTAGTCCCCTTCGGGGCCTAAAAGTCGTTAAACGAAACGTCGTTCTTAACGGATCCTCCGGGGCACTACGCTTACGGCTCTGCACTGACGCTCCCGAATATCTTGCTCCTACTGTGCAGGAAGAATCACAATATGATGTGACAAAAATGGCGTTAAAAACGGAAAAATAAGTATTTTTGCATTTCGGCACGGAATTTGCGTGCTGTTTTAGCAGTAGTAACAAATATAGCAACCGCATAATGGGATTTAATGAATTTATAGGTAAGCTGTTCGGTAACAAGCAGACCCGTGATATCAAGGAGATTCAGCCGTGGGTGGAGAAAATCAAGGCAGCTTATCCTAAGTATGAGAAACTTTCCAATGATGAGCTGCGCGCCGCAACACAGCAGATTAAGCAGAAGGTGCGCGATTTTGTCATACCTGAAAAGAAACGTATAGAGGAGCTTAAGGCTAAGGTAGAGCAGACCGAATTGGAGGACCGTGAGCCCCTGTTCAACCAGATAGACAAGCTGGAAAAGGAGGTGCTGGACCGCTATGAGGTGGTTCTTGATGAGGTCCTTCCCGATGTATTCGCAATAGTAAAGGAGACAGCCCGCCGCTTTACGGAGAATGAGCAGGTTGAGGTAACGGCAACCGATTTTGACCGTGACCTGGCTGCTACTCATGACTTTGTTGTCATAGACGGTGACAAGGCCCTGTGGCAGCAGCACTGGGTGGCCGGCGGTAATGATACCGTATGGAACATGATTCACTATGACGTGCAGCTGTTTGGTGGCGTGGTTCTGCATAAAGGTAAGATTGCCGAGATGGCTACCGGTGAAGGTAAGACCCTTGTGGCAACCCTGCCGGTATTCCTTAACGCACTGACTGGCAACGGTGTACACGTGGTTACGGTGAATGACTACCTGGCCAAGCGTGATGCTGAGTGGATGGGTCCGCTCTATATGTTCCATGGGCTCTCTGTGGATTGCATTGACAAGCATCAGCCTAACTCCGAGGCCCGCCGCAACGCTTATCGTGCCGATATCACATTCGGTACCAACAACGAGTTCGGTTTTGACTACCTGCGTGACAATATGGCCGGGCATCCCAATGAACTGGTGCAGCGCGGACATAATTATGCTATCGTTGATGAGGTTGACTCGGTGCTTATTGATGATGCCCGTACACCTCTTATCATATCGGGTCCCGTACCCAAGGGCGATGACCAGCAGTTTGAGCAGTTGCGCCCCCAGGTGGAGCAACTGTTTGAGGCTCAGAAGCGTCTGGCCACACAGTATCTGGCCGATGCCCGCAAGAAGGTGCACTCCGAGAATCAGGAAGAGGTGGCCGAAGGTTTCCTCTCTCTCTTCCGCAGCTTCAAGGCTCTGCCCAAGAACAAGGCTCTTATCAAGTTCCTGAGTGAGCCGGGCATGAAGGTGGGTATGCAGAAGACCGAGGAGATATATATGGAGCAGCAGAACAAGCGTATGCCCGAGGCTGTTGAGCCGCTGTACTTTGTGATAGATGAAAAACTTAACAGCGTAGATCTGACCGATAAGGGCGTTGAGCTGATAAGCGGTACCAACAAAGATCCGGAGTTCTTTGTAATGCCCGATATAGCAAGTCAGCTTTCTGAGCTTGAGAATGAGACTGACCTCACTCAGGAGGAGCGTCTGGCCAAGAAGGATGAGCTGCTTACCAACTACGCCGTAAAGAGTGAGCGCATACATACCATCAACCAGCTGCTCAAGGCCTACTGCATGTTTGAGCGCGATGTTGATTATATAGTGACCGAGGACGGCAAGGTTAAGATTGTCGATGAGCAGACCGGCCGTATCATGGAGGGCCGCCGCTGGAGCGACGGACTGCACCAGGCTGTCGAGGCCAAGGAGCGCGTCAACATTGAGGCCGCCACCCAGACTTTTGCCACCATCACCCTTCAGAACTACTTCCGTATGTACCACAAGCTGGCTGGTATGACCGGTACAGCCGAGACTGAGGCAGGTGAGTTCTGGGATATCTATAAGCTGGATGTGGTGGTAATTCCCACCAACAAACCCATTGCGCGTATAGACCAGAATGACCGCATTTACAAGACCAAGCGCGAGAAGTACAAGGCTGTAATCGAGGAGATAGTCAAGCTGGTAGGCGAGGGCCGTCCGGTACTGGTAGGTACCACATCGGTCGAGATAAGCGAGCAGTTGAGCCGAATGCTTACCATGCGTAAGATTGAGCATAACGTGCTGAACGCCAAACTGCACCAGAAGGAGGCCGATATAGTGGCCAAGGCAGGCCAGAAGAGCATAGTCACCATAGCCACCAATATGGCTGGTCGTGGTACCGATATCAAGCTGTCGCCCGAAGTCCGTGCCGCAGGCGGTCTGGCCATAGTTGGTACGGAGCGTCATGAGAGCCGCCGTGTTGACCGTCAGCTGCGTGGTCGTGCAGGCCGTCAGGGTGATCCGGGTTCATCGGTATTCTTTATCTCACTAGAGGATAACCTGATGCGTCTGTTCGGATCAGAGCGCATAGCTCCGCTCATGGACAAGCTTGGCCTGCAGGAGGATGAGATGATTGAGAACAGCTTCATCACCAAGCGCATTGAACAGGCACAGAAGAAGGTTGAGGAGAATCACTTTGGTATCCGTAAGCGCCTGCTTGAGTACGATGATGTTATGAACAAGCAGCGTACAGTAATCTATGAGAAGCGTCGTCATGCACTGATAGGCGAACGCATAGGCATGGATATAGCCAATATGATATGGGACCGTTGCTCAGTCATAGCCGAGAACTGCGCCGATTATGAGAGCCTTCAGATGGAGGTGTTCCGCGTACTGGCCACAGAGCTTCCGTTCTCAGAGAGTGAATATGACAAAATAAAGCCCGATGAAATGCCGGAGCGTCTGTTCAACGCCGCCATGGACAATTTCAAGCGTAAGTGCGAGCGTATGGCGCAGATAGTGAATCCTGTTATTAAGAAGGTGTTCGAGGAGCAGGGAGACCGCTATGAGAACATACTGATTCCAATCACTGACGGACGCCGCGTATATCAGATTCCGTGCAACCTCAAGGAGGCATACGACAGTGAAGGTAAGACTGTTGTCACATCATTCCAGAAGGCCATACTTCTGCACACCATCGATGAGTGCTGGAAGGAGAACCTGCGTGAACTGGATGAGTTGAAGCACTCCGTTCAGAACGCCAGTTACGAGCAGAAAGACCCGCTGCTTATATTCAAACTGGAGTCTGTAACGCTGTTTGACAATATGGTCAACAAGATGAATGACCAGACCGTATCTATCCTGATGCGTGGTCAGATTCCGGAGCCCGATCCGGAGCGTGTGCGCGAAGCACCGGCCCAGAACCGTCAGCAGCGCCGTCAATATACCGAGAACCGCACCGACATGTCTGACCCCAACCAGCGTGCTGCAGCTGCCCGCGACACCCGTCAGCAGGTGCGTGAACCTATCCGTGCCGACAAGACTCCGGGCCGCAACGACCCGTGTCCGTGCGGAAGCGGCAAGAAGTTCAAGAACTGCCACGGCCAAGGTCTGTAAAAATCAAAAAAACATACAGCTATGAGATTGAGCGAATCATCATTTCAGGAAATCAAGACACTCATTAACGATGTCTTGAAAGAGTTCCGTGGTCCGAAAGAACAGTCGGTTGTAACGGATATCCATATCATGCCCATACGCGAAACGGGCGAAGTGACCGTAAGTGATGATGACCGCGATCTGGCCACCACCAGACTTTCGGATCTGGTTGAAATTCCTGAAGAGAATTTCTATGAGGTTATGGAAAAGGCTCTGCGCCGTATCCTTAAGGATATTGACCAGGTGCAGCCGTTGGAAAACCTTGCCATCTGGAAGCCGTTCTCGTTTGTACTGGTTGATGATGACCGCGAGACCGTGGCCGAGCTGATGCTCTTTGACGAGGACAACACCCTGCTCAGCCAAAGCCTTATGCAAGGTCTCGATGAGGAACTTGAC
This sequence comes from uncultured Bacteroidales bacterium, assembly GCA_902799685.1. Taxonomy (GTDB): domain Bacteria; phylum Bacteroidota; class Bacteroidia; order Bacteroidales; family Bacteroidaceae; genus Colenecus. The sequence continues at coordinate 29,140 of CADCBO010000006.1, read as the reverse complement.
AAATTCCTTAAAGACCTCCTTTCAGAATAGAAAATGTAGCTGGTTTTATGCATAATGGTCCCTGAAATATCGGGGCCTTTTTTTTGCTGCCTAACTGGGGAAATATTTTTCTCTAACTAACCAGATATTTTTGTTTTTTTTCCGGATAAGGTGAAATAGCACAAAATAGCACACAAATAAGAATAAGAAAAGCCTAAATTTGACCCATGTGAAAAGCCTGATTAGAGTTATGAGAAGCTATTATCGTTTGATATTACAATTGTTGTTGTTTCTGCCTGTCAGTTTGTCTGCCAGAGTTATAACATCCGAGGTGTATAACGGAATCACATATACCAAGGGTTATGTTTACGACTTTCAGGTTGACAGCATATTCTACACGATTCAGGATAATGGTGTATATGTTTCTGCCGAAAGATATTTATATGCTTCAAAACCCTTAAGGGAACCTAATGAGATAGTAATAAACACTTCATATCACGGAATGATAACAATTCCTGAGACAGTCAAGTATAATGGTACTGTCTATAATGTAACAGGAATAGATGTTGCAGCTTTTAAAGGATGCAGTAACTTGGATAGTGTATTCATTCCAAATTCTGTATTGCACATAGGCTCTTATGCTTTCTGTAGTTGCTCGAACCTTAAAAAGGTAACACTGCCTTATTCGCTATCTGTCATAGGAGAATCTATTTTCAGACATTGTTCAAGCCTGGAATCCATATCTTTCCCTGAAGATCTGACGGTTATCGGACCTTGTTCTTTTATGAATTGTGAGAAACTGAAGACTGTTTACATCCCAAACACAGTTAAACGCATATACAGTCAAGCTTTTTGCGGATGCAAAGGTCTTACTGTATTAAGCATTCCTTCAAGTGTAACAGAAATTGGAATGGGAGCTTTCCAGGAATGCATAAATATAGATTCCATATTTTGGGATTCAGATGTATCACCTCGTGATGTAATCAATACATGCTCAAAAACTATGAGGTATATACGTCTGTGTGACAGGATGACAACAATAGACAACGGCTTATTCTATGGTTGTGAGAACCTAACATCAATTATAATTCCTGAAAAAGTCAAATATATAGATGTCTATGCATTCTGCGGTTGCGTAAATCTGCAAAAAATAGTGATAGAAGGCAGTCCTGTAATATATGAGTTTGTTTTTATGGAGTGTTACAGTATAGACTCAATAGTTCTTAAAAACCATAATCCCCCCAAAGCAGGTAATCGCTACGAATCATCCTATAATTATTGGCTTACGACTTCAAATCCATTCATGAAATCGACCTATGATAATGCGGTGCTTTCCATACCGGATGGTTCGTTTGATTCATATGTTGTTTCAGAGATATGGTCTCGTTTCAGTTCGCTTTACTTAGTATCAACTGGAGGATACGAGTCGGATCTTGAGAAGGATACTATCTATTATTCTGTTCAGGATAGCGGAGTATCCGTTGCTGCAAGAGTCATTAATCGCGATAGTCACAAAAAAATTATTGGCTTTGACGGACCTCTTACTCCACGTGATCCTATAACAGGAGGACAGCAACCGCGTTCAAGTAAAAGAAGCATTTCAAAAGATGCAAAGGATGATTCATCTTTTTATACTCCTTATCACGGCAATATAGTGATTCCTGAATCAGTATCGGTCAATGACACGATTTATACCGTAACAGGAATAAAGTACTATGCTTTTATGGGCAGTAAGGAACTTGAGACGGTATCTATACCAGAGAGCGTCAGGCATCTTGGTTACGGCTGTTTTGCCGCTTGTAGTGGCTTGAGCAGCGTAAATCTCCCATCTTGTGTTGATAAGATACCTGACGCTTTGTTCTATGGCTGCTCCTCACTTGGCAGTATAGAGATTCCATTCGGAGTATATGCCATAGGTCATAGCGCTTTCTATGGATGTTCCGGTCTTACCGAGATAATCATTCCCGCGGGAGTGGAACTGATAGATGAGTATGCTTTTGCTTATTGTGCTGGTCTGAAACGTGTTGTGATTGATGGAAATCCTGTAATAGCCGTGACGGCCTTCATTGGATGCGGAACAGAACTTGAAGTTATTAGAGATGGAGTGGATTCTGTTGAAACTATTGATTCAGATCCAAATACAGATGGGGCTGTACACTATAGTATTTCGGGGATAAGAATATTTGATGACACTCCGGGATTGCATATAATAAAGTACAGGAACGGAACTGTGAGGAAGGCTGTGGTGCGTTGATAATCTAACGGGAATAATGAGAGTAATAGGATCCATAGTGTTGTTGACGGCAATGGCCGCCGTTTCATGCGGCGGGCATTACCGTATGCTTAACCAGGCGGAGCGTTTGCTTGAAACCAATCCGGCCCAAGCCGATTCTTTGCTCAGAACCATTCCGGTGCCTGAAGGAAGGCGCATGCGGGCCCTGTATGCTGTATTGCGCACACAGGCTGACTACAAGAATTACAAGGATATACCGGATGACGGATTGATAAGCCAGGCCTGCAACTATTACGGTTCAGGCAAGAAAGGGTATCATGCCGCAATGGCCTGGTACAGCCGTGGATGTGTGCTGTCACTTACTGACGATGACCTTGGCGCCATAAGATCATATCTTACAGCCCGTGACCTGTTTCCAGACACGCTTAACCGCTACTATGTGATATGTGAGCATAATCTAGGCAAGCAATATCTTGCAAGACACCTGTATGGTGAGGCCAGGTCTATTCTGGAACTCTCCCTTAAGAATGCCCGGACCATAGGCGATAATGTGATTACCGCCTATTCAAGATATAATATTGCGTTGATAGACCTGTATGAAAAGCGGTTTGAGAAAGCTGAGATGGCTTTCAGCCAGCTTGCGGGGAATACATATCTGCCAGAACTGCTCCGTACAGAGACCAGCCTTCAGCTTGCTAAGATTCATTTGCACCATTATGGTGACACAGACAAGGCGCTGCATTATGTAAACCGTTATATCAATGAGGTGGGATTCCGGTCAGGAGCCGGTTATACCATAAAGGCCGATGCCTTTTATGCGGCCGGCAGGTATGATTCGGCATATTATTATTACCAACGCTCCCTGGAATGTGAAACGGATATAAGCACAGAGAGTAACAGCTACAGCCGGTTGCCGGAGCTGTCGCTTTTGTTCGGGCATGAGGACAGGACAGCCTATTACATGGAAAAATACAAGGACTGTCTTGAAAGACAGAAGGAACGTTACAACCAGGATTCAGTATTTGCCCTTAATCTGAGGCACAATCTTGAAAAATATGAGATGCTTAACAAGGAGGTCAGGAAACGTTATCTCATACTGTTCATTTCATTGGTTATTATATTGGTTCTAGTGCTTATACTTATTCTGCAATATAATGAAAACCGAAGGCGTAAACGGTATGACCTTCTGTGTGACTCCCTGATACGCCGCCAGATAACACCTGAAATACCGGAAGACTCACTTAAGAATGCGCTGGAATCATCTCGCTCACTTTTCATGAAAAGCGTGGGATATACTCTTCTGCAGGAACTGTCTACTGTTGACCGGGCCCCTGAATCACAGGAACTCTCCGTAATAAGACATAATACGGAACTCTATTTTGAAAAGCCCATAGCCATAATGAAGGGAGTCGTCACTTCATTATCTGATACAGAGGTCATGTACTGTATATATCGCTATCTGGGTGTGAACTGGCGTCTGTGCATGGAGCTGGTAAACCGTTCGGCAAGCTATTCAGGCCGTTTGAAACAGTACATATTGAAAAAGATTCCCGATGAGTGGGCCAATTTATTGTTCAATAATCAATAATTGCTCTGTTATTTTTAACTCAGTAAATATTTATAATTTGCCTTATAAGATATGAAAACAGGAAATACTATTTTGGGAAGTATCTGTCTGTCTCTCACATTATTATCATCTTTTTTCTTGGGTTTCGTCTCTTGCCAGGATGAAAAGATCTTAGAAGACCGGAGTGGTGCCGATATGACGGATGGTGTTGAAGAGGAACTGCTTGACAGCATTGTTGAATATAACAACTCAAGGTGTCTTTCACGTGAGACATGGATATATGATGAATCTGGCCGTCAGGTTGAATGTAACAGCTATTATTTTGATACACGAGAACATTATTACAATTATAAGTGGAGCTATTCAGACGGAGGGAAAGAAATCACAATGATTCAATCAGAAAAGGAGGGACAAGAATGGGAATACAAATGGAAAGGACTTATTAGTATTGTAGCTGAAAGGGATACCTGTACTGATAGATATAAAAGAGTTGACAATACCTGGGTCTTATACGGAAAGTATGAACACATTTGTGACAAAGAAGGAAGGACTATAGTGGAAAGTGGTTATTTTCCCAACCAAAATTATGGAAACAAGATTGAAAAACAATATGATGATAAAGGACGTTGTATATTGAACAAGTCATATACTTGGAAAGATGATAATTGGATACTTGCCGGACAAACAGAGTGTTCTTTTGATGAAAAAGGCAATTGTGTCTACCGTAAGACCCAAGACAGCCTGGTAGAACGATCATTCGATGATCAGAACAGGGAAATCAGTTATTCTTTAATGAAATGGGATTATGCAATATCAGGTTGGATTGGAAAACAAAAATATCTCCTTGTATTTGACGATATGGGAAATGTCATAGAAAACACAAATTATATATGGGATTCCGTAACACAAAAATGGATACCTGACAACAAATCATGCAAAACATTTGATAAAGAAGGGCATACTACAGTCACAGCAGACTATATCTGGAAGAATGATAAATGGTGTGGGCAAGGTTACAAACTGGAAAAGCACTATGACGGTTACGGTAATATGACATACGATGCCCGTTATATCTGGAATGAGCAAAACTCTTGTTGGGTGCTTAATGACAGCAAATCAGAACAATTTGATTCTGAAGGTAATCTTATAAGATCTGTTTCAGAAAGTGGAGACGGTCCATATTACGAAGAGCAGGTATGGGAAGATGATAAATTCATTCGTGTGGTGGGATATGTAAGCGATGATGGTGAGATGTATGCTGGCTCAAGAACAATAGAATATAAGGATGAATCAGGAAGAAGGATAATGGTGGTTGAATCATCATGGAGTAACGGACAATGGACAGATAATACGAGGATAACCACATCTTATGATTACAAAGGTCGGGAGGAATGTGTGTTATCATTCATTTATTATGAAGGAGAATGGAAGCAGATTTCAGGTTACAAATATGAAGTAATAAGAGTTGGAAATAGAGAAACCCGTCAGAAACGTGAATGGAAATCGATTGATAAGGAATGGAGTGAGCCATTCAATAAAGTTGTAACGGTTTATGATGATTATGAAAGAGTTATAGAGGTAATAGATGGGTCAAAAACGGAATATGCATATGACTCCAACGGGAATCAGACGCTTATTGTTCTAAGTTACTGGGATACAGAATCAAATCAATGGATTCCAGAAGAAAAAACGGAGTATGCTTTTGATTCTGCTAACAATAAGATTCTTGAGGCAAGATATAGATTAAACCATAGTACAAATAGTTGGGTCGGCTCTGAGAAAAATGAGGTTGAATATGATGCTGAAGGTAAAAAGACAATAGAGCTTATATACAGATGGGATATTACATCCGAAGACTGGTATGCATCAAGAAGGACAGAATTAAAATTTGATTCGGAGGGAAACTTGATAGATAATGCATCATATGATTGGGGCTATTATTTAGATCAATGGATGTGGCGTGGAATGTACCGTACAATATATGTTATTGACCCGGAAACGAAAGTTCATTGTGAATATAATCTTCAGTATAATATATATGAAGAAAAATGGGAAGGTAATAGGATAGATATTAAGAATGATGAAAAAGGAAATGTTACTCAGGAAATTTATTATTCATGGAATAATGACCAATGGGTTATAACTAGAGAAATTGACAGGACTTTTGATTTATATGGCAAGATGTTATCTTTCTATTCATATTCGATAGATAATCAGGGGGATATAAGTGAAGTACTCATAGATAATATATATGACTCTAAGAACAGACTAGTATCAACTGTCCAAAGGCATAACTGTAATATTATTTATAGGAAGAATTTTTATTATTCGATTCACAAAGTAATAAGGGTAACTGATGGCTTGGAGTTTTGACATAGAAGACTCGGTTTTTGGCGTTACCATAAAATTCTCATTATGACACAAGAATCTTAATATAGATTTTTTTTTTATAAGTTTGTTCGTAGAAAACATATATGTTGTTTCCCAAATTAAATTGTTACTGGTATGTCACTACTCAAAAGACTACTGATATTCATATTGTTTGCCGCACTCATTCCAGTCGGGATGAAGGCGCAGGAAAATAAGAAGTTTGAGATCAATATTGGTATTTCAACGCCAGGACTCTATGCTCTGACGGATAAGGATGCAGCAACTGGTGGAAATGAAAGGTATGATTTTTACGTTGATGGGCCACTTCCTCATTATCCCGAAGAGAAGCAATTGGTATATTTTGATTTGGAGTCTTACCGATCAACATTATATCCAAGTATTTCAGTCGAATTGTCTTATAAACTGGCTGAAACAGGTTTCTTTAAGCGCCTGTCATTGGTGGGGATGCTTGGATATCATATGGTGGGTTTTGAAAACTTTAATCCTGTTACCAGACAAAGTAGGAAAGAGACAGCTTTGAGGCTTGATTATCTTATGGGAGCGAGACTGCGTATAATTGACAGGTCACATTTTTGTATGTACTCACAAGCATTCTTAGGTAAAGATTTCAGGAATGATTGTGAATATTGGACCATTGCCAATGAATTCATGAGGGAGGGCCATGAAGAAAGGGTTGATTATCAGGTTACTTTTCTCGGATTCCAAGTGGATCTTGGTAAAGAGAGTAATCTGGGATTGGTTACAGAGTTTGGCTATGGGTATGAATACTCACTAAGTCAATTATTTGTATTCATACCGGGAATAAGAGCAGGTGTAAGTTATAAATTCTGACTGCTATGAAAAAATATATTTTATATATCACAGTTGCGTTATTATCGTTTATAGGTTTCACGGCCTGTGAGGGAAGAGTATGGGATACTGACGAAGACCTGAGAGATTTATCCAGAAGCTGGGCAAGGGAGTATATAGATATTGTCTTGGATCAAAAGATCAGCAGAATCGATTCTTCTTATGAAAAAAAGTGGTCTGTAACAACTTCAATATTGAAAGATACTCTATACAAGGAGATTCATAGTGCCTACAGTTTGACATATCCCGATTATGATTCAGTTGACGTTACCTCATTTTTCATCCAGATTCGTGATTCACTCATTGTAAAAGTTGATGGATACAGATTTTCAAAGAAATATTGGGCACACCTGTTTACAATAGATGAGGGTATTGTTGATTATGAGGGTAAGTTCCACGTTGATTTCTATGAAAACGGAAAGACCATGCCATGGGCTTGGTCAGAGACAACCTATAAAAAGAACAATCACAGAGACAGTATATATTACCCTTATCGGTCAAGAACTGAAGTTGGTTGGTATTGATTAATTTTAAATAATAGTGACTATGCATTTACGAAGAGCATTACGTGTAGCAACGTTGTTTATGCTGATATCTCCATGCACAGCGCTTGCACAAGATAAACAGCATAGGATTGAGATTAATGCAGGCATATCATCGCCTGGATTACACTGTCGTGCGGATAGGGATATAATTGATTTTGAGTTTCCTTATGAATATGAAGAGAATGGTCAAATAATTACAGGTAACTATTATAGTGACAAGCAATTGCATGACATTTATCAGGAGTCTTACCGCTCCAGATTGTATCCAAGTTTGTCTGTCGAGTTTTCATATAAACTGGCAGATTCAGGATTTACTAAAAGATTGACACTGCTTGGTATGCTTGGTTTCCATATGGTTGATTTTGAGGATATTGATATTACTACAGGGAATGTTGTAAAAGAGACGGCTCGTAAGGTTGATTATCTTATTGGATTCAGGGTCAATATAATTAAGACCACATATTTTGATATGTACTCACAGATGCTGGCTGGGGGTGAGATCAGGGATAAATCCCAATATTGGAATATTACTGCTAAAAGGTTGGATGAATATAATGTAGAATTGAACGGTCTGGCTTTTCAGCTTACCTATCTCGGGTTCAGGGCTAAGATTGGCAAGAGGGATAGCAGGCTTGGCGTATATGTAGAGCTTGGACATGGCACGGAGTATTCTACAAGTAAGTTTGGTTTGATTCCTGGTGTAAGGTCAGGTGTCAGTTATTTATTCTGATTGTTATGAGAAAGTTTACTGTATATTTGCTGATAGCCGGTTTGGCATGTGTCATGTCCTGCAGGGGCAATGATTGGGACACGGAAGAAGAGTTGATGGCCTTGTCCAGAACCTGGGCAAATGATTATGTCAATTACACTTTGCGGCAGGTGGTTATTTCTGCTGATACTTTACAGGGTATAAGAAAAGGTGTATATACTGGAGACGACATAACAACATCTTCAGTATTGAAAGATACTCTTATGTCCGTATTCCATTTCACCAAAGGGAATAAAAACAATCATGATTCAGTCAATATTACATCCTCATTATTGCAAATACGTGATTCTATTGTTTTAAAGACTGACGGTTACAGATACTCTGATTATTATTGGGTTCATCTATATACTGTTGGTCCCGGTATTGTCAATTATGAGGGAAGGTTCCATGTTGATTTCTATGAGACCGGCAAGACTACTCCGTGGGGATGGTCAGAAATCACTTACCATAAGAGTAATGTTTATGATCGCACGTATTCCTGTGAGAGTCCTGTATTAGGTTGGTATTGATAAGGTGACAAAGAAGAAAATTAATGTTTTATTATTATCAATATGAAGAATCAATTTTTTACAGCAATGAAAAAGTATTTAAAGGTATGTATCATCAGTTTGGTGGGGATAATGTCGTTAAATTCCTGTAAAGATGATTCTGATGAGAAATCAGAGTTGATCTCAGAAGTGGGGACCTGGAATCTTTCTGATGTGGAATACTACTACGACGGGGAGCTTCTGGATTACAAGGATTTCGAGATAGATATATGGCCTACATCCAGGAGAGAAGACAGGTGTGGCTATGTGTCTCATGGAGGGTTTGTCCTGAATGGTGATGGAACGGGAAAAGCTTTTGGACTTGGTGAGTTCGGGACAAATGAATTCGAGCTTACTTATACAAAGGACGGCAAAATAATCCGTATCAGCATTGAAAACAAAGGCATAGTGGTAACTGCCGAATTGAAAAATGAAAACAACAGGCTGAAAAACTCCAGTGTGGAGTCTGATATATACGGATGGGCGCCCGACGGTTCGGAGGAAGTGTGTGGCGCAGATGGAAACGGTACTCACAGTCTTGAAATAATTCAAATCTTTACAAAGAAACAATGAGAATGAAACATTCATTTTTCCTTGATTTTGCAATATTTACAGTTACATCTTTCGCTTTGATGGCTTGTGTACATGATGGTGATGACATCATGGAAAAGGAACAAGCCGGTGGTATCCTGGATGGCGTTGAAGCCGTTGATTTGGGCCTTAGCGTGAAATGGGCCTCATTCAATGTTGGAGCTGATTCTATCGAAGGGTGCGGTGATTATTTTGCTTGGGGTGAAACAGAAACCAAGTCCAGATATACCTGGGAAAACTACCGCCTGCGGACCGGTGGTTCTTATTACGATGATGATATTACTTATGCAAAGTACAATACGTCTATCAAAAGAGGAACGGTTGATAACAAGGTCCTTCTTGAGGAGTCTGACGATGTTGCTCATGTAAAGTGGGGTGGAAGTTGGCGATTACCTACAAAGATGGAGTTCATTGAATTGCTTGACACTAACAATTGCACCTGGACATGGGTAACCCAAAAAGGAGTTGATGGTTTTAAGGTTACAAGTAAGAGAACCGGTTACACAGACAAGTCCATTTTTCTGCCTGCTCCCGGACTATTCAGTGCCTACTATTATCCGTATGATAATTATGACGGAGGTAACTATTGTGGCTATATGACAAGTTCTCTTAATGAAGAAGATCCGGACTGTGTGTGGTACCTTGGATTCCGTTATAGGTCTTCTCGTTTGAGGGATTCAAAATATCGCTACATAGGTCAAACAGTCAGACCGGTATGTACATCCGACAGTTGGATTGGAATCACTTCTATCATTTTTGATAAAGACAGTCTCGTGTTATTGGCTGATCCGGAGTCCAATGATTTTGAGGAAGCAACACTCAAATTCCGTTTGATGAGTGATAATGTGGAGTATGACTATTATAAGAAGTTTGTTACATGGACTTCGGGAGATGAGTCAGTGGCGAAAGTTGATTCAAATGGTAAGATTCAAGCTGTATCGGAAGGTAAAACAACTGTCACGGCATCATATAACGGAATAAGTGCCAGTTGTTCAGTTATTGTAGTATGTGTTGATTACGATAATTCCGGATATGAAAACGGATATGGTTATGTTGACTTGGGCTTATCTGTCAAGTGGGCATCCATGAATGTCGGAGCTTCTCAAAAGGAGGGTTTTGGCAATTACTACGCTTGGGGAGAGACAGAACCTCAGACCGGATATGAATGGTCAACTTACAGTTTCCGGATAAGTGGTGATTGGGGTGAGGATTTCAGGTTCAGTAAATACGATTTGAGTGATGGCGGAGATGGTAAGACAACACTTGAACCGGAAGATGATGCTGCTCATGTTCAATGGAAAGGAAACTGGCGTATTCCGACGAGTAATGAAATCAGTGAGATGATTGATGACTGCAAATGGAAATGGACAACTCGGGATGGAGTGAACGGGTTCAGGGTTTCAAGTTTGAAATCGGGTTTTGAGGGTAATTCCATTTTTATACCTGCAGCCGGATACCGTTACAGTTACGACGACATTCCTATTGATGAGAATTCATGTGCTTATTACTGGTCCGCTTCTTTAGCTTCAGAATCACGGTCTGTCCGGGTTTTGTTCATAGCATCAACCAACAAAAGTGTGGAATTAATGAGCCGTTGTTACGGACTTCCGGTACGTGCCGTTTGCCCATAGTCCCTATATATAGTGTTGTTACTGATTGTATTTGCAATCATCGGATGTGTAAAGGATGATAATCCTTATCCTGATATAAGAAACACTACTTGGAAGAGAACCAATGGCGAAAACTGGCAACGCGTATCCTTTTCTGCAGGAAGGGTGCATCATGAGATTTTTGTGAAGGGCGATTCTGACACGTTTTCTTTATCTGATTATTATGCTGACTACAAAGAGGAAAGTGAAGACGGCCGGCATTTCTTCACGTGGATTTATGAAGCGGGTAATGTCAGGTATAGAGTCTTCAGCCTTGGATCGGACAATGTCGTGATTGATTCAAAGATTTATAGTTCCAGACCGTCTATGGTTATGGAAGATTATGGTGTATTGTTTTATCGTGATAATGATACTGTTGGTGGATATGACTTCTGATCACCTCGAGGTACAGACTTTGGCAATATAACGGCTGAAATGCTAAAAATGGCTAAATGAGCCATTTTGGTCGGGAAACTCTGCACGGTGTGCGGAGTTTTCTCGTATCTTTGCGGCCTGAAACAAAGGACGCATCAATGATCATCAATCCTACAAACAGGGACGATATACGCGAGAGGGCTATCGAGACTACATCTGAGATAGTTCTCAAGTGCGGTAACCTGTCGGTCAGGATGGATGATGTGGCACAAGAACTGTCGGTGTCCAAACGTACTCTCTATGAGATATTCGGCAGCAAGGAGGAGTTGCTCATTGAGTGCTTTAAGAGGCATACAGCCCTTATGTCCCGGACAATTGAGGATGAGATTAACCGTGAGGAGGATGTTCTGTCAGTTATTATAAATCATTTGGAGATAATCCTTAATGAGTCCGGTGAGACAGACCACAACAAGTTCTCGGATATGGACAAGTATCCCCGTCTGAAGAAAATTTTCCATGAGCATCTGGCTGATATGGCCAACCGTATGCGCGGTTTCATGGAATTGGGTGTCAGGCAGGGGGTGTTCCGCGATGACCTTAACATGGATGTGCTGATGAAAGCATTCAGCGCTATGGGCACAATGGCCAACAAGGAGTCCAACAGTAACCTGTTCCGATATGATGAACTTATAGACGGCACCATAGTGGTGCTGCTCAGGGGTATAGCTACGCCCAAGGGTATGGAAAAACTGGATAAGTATAGGTATAAATCAAACAATAAATGATGAAGAGAGATTTTTTAAAGAGGGCAGGAATCCTGATTGCAACTGCATTGTTTTCGGTTGCCGTCAATGCTCAGGAAACAGGTGGTGCAATCAAACTCACGCTTGACGATGCCCTGAAGATTGCCTTGAGTGAGAACCCTACCATCAAGGTGGCGGAGCAACAGATAGAGGTTAAGAAGATAAGCAAGGATGAGGCCTGGCAGGCACTTCTGCCCAGTGCTGACTTTAGCGGTACCGTGCAATATACTGTATTGGCTGCTGTGATGAAACTTAACGGAATGGAGTTTAAGATGGGTCAGGATAATACCAGTACATGGAACGGACAGATTCAGGTAAGCCTGCCGCTGTTTGCACCTACCGTTTATGCAACCATGAACCTAACCAAGAGTGACCTGGACAATGCGGTTGAGCAGAGCCGCAGTTCAAGGTTGGACCTGGTTAATCAGGTTACCAAGGCATACTATCAGGTCATTCTGGCACAGGACAGTTATGATGTGCTGTGCAAGAGCTTTGAGCAGGCGCAGAAGAATTTCAATGTGGTTAATTCACTATATGAGTTAGGGGGTACCAGTGAGTATGACAAGATAAGCGCCGAGGTGCAGTTGCGTTCACTCAATCCTACAGTCATCCAGGCACGCAATGCCGTTACACTGGCCAAGCTCCAGCTTATGATACTTATGGGTATGGACCCTGAGACAGAGATCATGGTTGAGGGCAGTCTTGAAGATTATGAGGACCGTCTTTACAGTGAGGCTATCACGTCGGGCAACTATTCTCTGGATAACAATACTAACATGCGACAGCTGAAACTGAATGAGACCATGCTGAACCAGACGCTCAGGGTGCAGAAAATGAACTTTCTGCCTACTCTTGCATTAGCAGGCACATACTCTTTCCAGTCGCTTTACAATGACAACTGGAACGTGTTTGACTACACATGGGCCAAGAGTTCATCGATTGTGCTGTCACTGTCAGTACCCATATTCCGTATGGGTAACTTTACCAAACTGCGTAGCACAAAGCTGCAGATTAGTCAGCTGAGCCATAATATTGATTACACAGAGAAACAGTTGGGTATGCAGGTACGCAGTTACGTGGATAACATGAAAGCCAATGCCGAGCAGGTGGCAAGCAACCATGAGGCCATTGAGCAGGCCGAGAAGGGCCGTGAGATAGCCAGCAAGCGCTATGAGATAGGTAAGGGAACCATTCTGGAACTGAACAACAGTGAGGTGCAGCTTACGCAGGCCAGGCTTACTTACAGCCAGTCCATATACAACTATCTGGCCGCCAAGGCAGATCTGGACAAGGTTCTTGGCAATGAAGAGGGTATTCCGGCTATAGATAATAAATAAGGGTATAATTAAAAAGATGATATAATATGAAAGCATTCAGAATTACAGGAATCGCTCTCTGCTCCATGCTCATTATGGCATCCTGCGGGCAGAAAAAGTCAGAGACAGCCGTACAGGCACCTTTGGTTGATCCCAATGCCAAACCACTGGTCAAGCTGGCCAAGGTGGTCGAGGAACCGGTGGATCAGATACAGGTCTATTCGGCTACTATAGTAGGTGAGATTAAGAATAACATTGCTCCGGCTACTCCAGCACGTATAAGCAAGATAAACGTTGAGGTGGGTGACAATGTACGTCGCGGCCAGATTCTGGTTCAGATGGATGAGACCACACTGAGCCAGCAGGAGATGCAGCTCAAGAATCTTGAAACCGAGTTTAACCGTATAGACCAATTATATAAGGTGGGCGGAGTTTCCAAGTCAGAGTGGGATAACCTGAACCTGCAGCTTGAGGTGGCACGCAAATCGCTCAAGACACTTAAGGAGAACACTCAGCTGGCCAGCCCCATTGACGGTGTGGTGACCGCCCGCAACTATGACAACGGCGACCTTTACGGCGGACAGCCCATTCTGGTGGTGCAGAAGATTGCTCCGGTAAAGTTGACCATAAATGTATCTGAGCAGTATTACTCAAAGGTCAAGAAGGGTGATGAGGTTAAGATTGAGCTGGATGCCTATCCCGGTGAGTCTTTTACCGGCAAGGTGTCACTGATATATCCTACCGTGGATGCCATGACTCATACTTTCCCGGTCGAGGTCAACGTGGCCAACCAGGACCTCAAGCTGCGTCCCGGTATGTTTGCCCGCGCCACCCTGAACTTGGGTACACTCAACCACGTGGTTGTTCCGGACCTGGCTATCGAGAAGCGTGCAGGATCCGGTGACCGTTTTGTATATGTATATAATGATGGTAAGGTATCTTACAACAAGGTTGAGCTGGGACAGCGTCTGGGTGACCGCTACGAGTTGATTTCGGGTGTTCCTAACGGTGCTCAGGTTGTAATCGCAGGTCAGGCCAAACTGGCTGACGGCAAGGAGGTTGAAGTTGAAAAGTAAATAGCACGCTGCCATGAGTCTTTACGAAGGATCGGTCAAAAGACCTATTTTTACCGCACTCTGTTTTGTGGCTGTGGTGGTGTTCGGCTTGTTTTCATACTCCAAGCTGCCCATTGACCAGCTGCCCGACATAGAGTCAAACACCATCATGGTGTTTACGTACTACAACGGTGCCAACGCATCGGATATTGAGAATAACGTGACGCGTCCGCTGGAGAATACCCTGAACAGCTGTACGCACATTAAGCATATCACATCACGTTCATCGGAGAACGTATCCGTAATTACGCTGGAGTTTGAGTTCGGTCACTCCATCGATGACCTTACCAACGATGTGCGTGACAAGCTGAGCATGATTACCAACTCGCTGCCCGACGGCGCGGGACAGCCTATCATTTTCAAGTTCGATACCAGTATGATGCCTATCATGCTGCTGTCAGTCCAGGCAGGTGAAAGCCAAGCCGCACTGTACAAGATTCTTGATGAGAATGTGGTCAACCCTCTGGCACGTATTCCTGGTGTGGGTACTGTGTCAGTCACAGGTGCTCCGCAGCGTGAGATTTACGTATATTGCGATCCCGCCAAGCTGGAGGCTTACAACCTGACAATCGAGGCCATAGCCGCCATGATAGGCTCCGAGAACCGCAGTATTCCAGGAGGTAATCTGGATGTAGGTAATGAGACATACGCCCTGCGCGTAGATGGCGAGTTCAAGGACCCCCGTGATATGTCCAATCTTGTGGTGGCATCTATAGGCGGACGTAACGTCTATTTGAGTGATGTGGCCGAGATTGTGGACCGTACTCAGGAGCGTGCCCAGGAGTCATACAACAACGGTGTACAGGGTGCCATGATGGTTATCCAGAAGCAGACAGGTGCCAATACGGTGGAGATTTGCCGTAAGGTGAATGCCGCCCTGCCGGGACTCCAGAAGAACCTGCCCAGTGACATCAAGATTGGTATGATCCATGACGGATCGGAGGATATCATCCAGACCGTGAACTCTCTGGCCGAGACAATTGCATACGCTCTTCTGTTCGTGGTCCTGGTTGTTTATCTGTTCACGGGACGCTGGCGCGCCACTGTGGTTGTGGCAATCACCATACCGCTGTCATTGATAGCGTCATTCATTTATCTGTTTGTGACCGATGGTTCACTGAACATCATATCGTTGAGTTCGCTGACCATAGCTATCGGTATGGTGGTGGATGATACCATTGTGGTGCTTGAGAACATTACCACCCATATTGAGCGTGGTGCCAATCCCAAGCAGGCTGCCATTCACGCTACCAACGAGGTGGCCGTATCTGTTATGGCATCTACCATGACGATATTCGCGGTGTTCTTCCCGCTCACCATGATGTCGGGTATGGCCGGAGTCATGTTCAAACAGCTGGGCTGGATGATGTGTATCATCATTGCCATCTCTCTGGTCGTGTCACTGACGCTTACCCCGATGCTGTGCTCCCGTATGCTTAAGCTGGAGAAGAAGGGAAGCCGCTTGCATACTATCCTTTACCGTCCCGTCCAGAAAGCGCTTGACGGACTGGATCGCTGGTATTCACGCCGTATCAACCATGCCGTGCGTCACCGCAAGCTGGTGGTGGCTGCCTGTCTGCTGTTGTTCATAGCATCGCTGTTTACTGCAGGAAACTTAAAGTCAGAGTTCTTCCCGTCCGATGAGCAGTCACGTATTTCGGCTACAATCTATATGCCTATCAACACCAACACCAACCGTTCACGCGGCGTGGCGCAGGAGTTGTCAGACTTGTGGATGAAACGTTATGCCGAAGACCTTGTGACCTGCAACTACCGTGTGGGTGCCGCCGATGAGAACAACACTTTTGCATCGATGCAGACCAACGGTACTCACGTTATCTCATTCACCATATCGCTTAAGGAACTTGGTGAGCGCAGCATATCGTCCGACCAGGTGGTGGCCGAGATGCGTGCCGACCTGAACGCCCGTCCGGAGATAGAGCGCTTTATGGTTGTTGCCGGTGGCGGCATGAGCATGGGCGGACAGTCAACAGCCGAGTTTGAGATTTACGGCTACGACTTCAACGAGACTGATGAGGTGGCCGCAAATCTGCTTGCCGCAATGAAGAAAGTTGAGGGCGTAGGTGAGGCATACATAAGCCGTGACAACTACCAGCCTGAATATGAGGTGGTGTTTGACCGCGAGAAGCTGGCCCAGCATGGACTGAATCTTTCTACAGCTGCTACATATCTGCGTAACCGTATCTATGGTGCTACAGCATCATATTTCCGTGAGGACGGTGAAGAGTATTATATAAAGGTCCGTTATGCGCCTGAGTACCGTACGCAGCTTGAGGATATTGAGAATATCCTGCTCTACGGCAGCGGCACCAATGCCGTGCGCGTACGTGATGTGGGTCATTTGGAGGAGGTTTTCACTCCGCCTACGATACAGCGTAAGGACCGTCAGCGTATCAATACCGTTACTTGTGTGATTGCAGGTGGTGCCGCACTGAGTGATGTGGTTAATGCCGGTCAGGCCATCATTGAAGGTATGGATTTACCTGAAGGTGTCAATGTGCAGATATCGGGTGACTACGAGGACCAGCAGGAGTCATTTGCCGATATGGCTACACTTGCACTTCTTATAATAATGCTGGTGTTCATTGTCATGGCAGCACAGTTTGAGTCTCTGACCTTGCCGTTCATCATCATGTTCTCCATACCGTTCGCCCTGAGTGGCGTGCTGATTGCACTTTGGCTTACAGGCACATCAATTAACCTGATGAGTGCACTTGGCGGTATCATGCTGATAGGTATTGTGGTAAAGAACGGTATTGTGCTTATTGACTATACAGGTCTCTGCCGAGAGCGTGGCATGTCGGCCATTACGGCTACCGTGACGGCCGCTCGCAGCCGTCTGCGTCCTGTGCTGATGACAACCCTTACCACTATCCTTGGTATGATTCCTATGGCCCTCAGCCAGGGTCAGGGTTCGGCCATGTGGAGACCTTTAGGCATATCGGTTATAGGAGGTCTTACCATCTCAACCATACTTACTCTGGTCCTGGTGCCTACTCTCTACTGCATATTCCAGAGTACAGGAATCAAGAGGGCCCGCCGTAAGCACCGTAAACAGCTGGAGCTGGCAAAATTCTGGGCAGAGAACAAGGATCAGTTCATTCATGACAAGACAGCAAGAGTATGAAAGCAATACTTATAACATTCGACCAGTCATATACGGAGCGTATAATTGACTTGCTTACCACAAACAACTGCCGCGGTTTCTCCATGGTGGAGCAGCTGCAGGGCAGGGGTTCCAGGACGGGACAGCCTCACTATGGTAACCACGCGTGGCCATCAATGAATTCGGGCATCATCTCTATGGTTGATGACGACAGGGTGGATAACATCCTTGAGAAACTGCATGCAATGGACGTAGCGACCGAGAAACTGGGGCTGCGTGCGTTTGTGTGGAACGTGGAAAAAAGCATATAAGCTTTAATTGAAAATTTAGAATTGAGAATTGAGAATTACCATGCGGTGCGTGTCATTTTTACGCAGGTGCATGAATAATTCTCAATTTTCAATTTTCAATTCTCAATTTTTATAGGTTCGAGGTCCAACCTTGGGCCTTCAACTCAACTTCCTGACCGGACTTGGTGACCAAGTGTCTTCCAAGCTCCGGTCTTGTCATATGGCCGATTAGCTTGACGTCCTTGAGTTGGATGATCTTGTCGTGGTCGGTAAGGGGGACTGTAAACAGGAGCTCGTAGTCCTCGCCGCCGTTAAGGGCGCAGGTATATACGTCCATGTTCAGTTCCTCGGCCATTACGGCGGTCTGGTAGTCTATCGGGATGCGCTCCTGATAGACGCTGCAACCGGTGTTGCTCTGCTTGCAGATATGTATGAGCTCTGATGAGAGTCCGTCCGATATGTCCATCATGGCGGTGGGCTGGATCCCTGCTTCACGCAACTGCTTTATGATGTCGCCGCGGGCTTCGGGCTTGAGCTGACGCTCCAGCAGGTATTCCCGGCCTGCAAAATCGGGATTGAAAGGTTCGCTTGCATCGTGCGGGGTGCTGTTGAACACGGCTTTCTCACGCTCCAGCAGCTGCAGGCCCATGTAGGCGGCTCCAAGATTACCCGATACGCATATCAGGTCATTCTGGCCGGCCCCGTTGCGGTATACGGCCTTACCTTTCTCGGCCTCTCCTATGCAGGTTATGCTTATGGCCAGGCCGGTCAGGGATGATGTGGTGTCACCTCCTACCAGATCAACTCCGTGACGCTGGCAGGCAAGCAGCACTCCGGCATAGAAGTCTTCCATATCCTCTACCGAGAAACGCTTGCTCAAAGCTACGGACAAGGTCATCTGCCGGGGGGTGCCGTTCATGGCGTAAATATCTGAAATGTTTACCATCGCGCTCTTATAGCCAAGATGTTTGAGTGGCACGTATGTAAGGTCAAAATGTACTCCCTCCATAAGCATGTCGGTTGTAACCAGGACCTCCTTGTCCTGTCCTGAATAGTCCAGCACGGCGCAGTCATCGCCCACTCCGTATAGGGTGGAGCCGTTCTGCGGTTTAAGGTCTCTGGTCAGGTGGTCTATCAGTCCGAATTCCCCGAGCTCTGCTATCTCTGTGCGTCTGGTTTCTGCCATATTCTTATTGTTGTATCTTTTTTGCGAATGTATCCACGTGTTCAGTGACTGCATTTATGAATTTGTCGGAATCACAGATGAAACGTACGGCTACCGGCAATACGTAAATCTTTTTCCGTAGTTGTCCGTCCAGTCTGATGTCCTTCAGGCGGGCGGCGTCCTTGGCCGTGGTCACTATCACGGCGTCGGGTTCTAATCTCTCCAGCTTTTTTGTGATCTGCGTTATGTCCTGGCTGCTGAAACGGTGATGGTCAGGGTAATCCGTCAGGGTTACATCATGCCCTTGCCGTTCAAGTTCCGCCACAAACAGGTCAGGCGAGGCAATGCCGGTCACAGCCAGCACGGGTATGTGTGGCTGGGATAGAGTCTGCTCAGGATTGTCTAACAGGTATGGCCGTTCATATGTCAGGGTTGTAAAATAGACCTGTTGTTCCGGGCTTGTCCTGAGACGTTCCGCCATTGCATCCATATCCGTGGCGGAGAGGTTGTCCGGACATTTGGTCACTATTATCATGTGCGCGCGGCGGCGGCCCAGGGCGCTTTCGCGCAGGCGGCCTGCCGGCAGCATGGCGTCATCCAGTATGTTGCGGTGCCAGTTCACCAGCAGAATGTTCAGTGAAGGTGTAACCTTACGGTGCTGGAAAGCATCGTCCAGGATTATTGCCTGGGGTGACCTTGTCTCAATAAGTTGTTTGATCCCAGTGGCGCGGTCCTCTGATACCGCCACATCCATATCGGGAAAGCGGTGCTTTATCTGGAGCGGTTCGTCACCTATAATCGTGCTGTCGGAATGGGTATCGGACAAGATGAATCCTTTTGTCTTGCGGCCGTAGCCTCGGCTTAACACGGCTATGCGGTATTTCTGCATGAGCAGTGAAGCTATGAATTCAGTGTGAGGGGTCTTGCCCGTGCCCCCCACGGTTATGTTCCCTATGCTGATTACAGGTATGCCGGAACGGTAGCTTTTACACATTCCGCAATCGTACATATGGTTCCTTATGGAGGTGAAAACTCCAAATAACCAGCCAAAAGGACGTAGAATATCATAAATTCTGAACTCAGGCTTCATTTTTTCGGGATAATACCTTATCTTTGGGTGTTGATTGTTACAAAAGTACACATTTTACAGGACATAAGGTGTTTTTGTGGCTCTCAGCTTTGACGGGATTGCGCATAAGACGACATTTTTACATGTTTTAATAACCTTTGGTTGTTTTATTAACTAAAAATGTCCTGAAGGGAAAGATGCTCGAGTGGTTGAAGAGGCACGCCTGGAAAGCGTGTATACGCCAAAAGCGTATCCGGGGTTCGAATCCCCGTCTTTCCGCAGAGATGCTGATGAGATTTTAAAAACAATTAATATAACCAATAACTAAAAATTATCTCAAATGAAAAAGGTATTTGCATTCGTTGCAATGATGGGACTCCTTACATTCGGAGTAAACCAGACAATCAATGCTCAAGAGACAGAGGCACCTGCTACAGAGGAGGTCGCTCAGGATGAGGCAGTAGATGAGGTAGAAAGCACTTCATCAGCTTCAGTAGATGAAGAGGACGCTCCTAAGGGTCTTCACAAAACAATCAAAGTCAAGTTCATTGAAGGTAGCGCAGGCTTTATGTCACTCGTTGCCATCGCTATGATTTTCGGTCTTGCTCTTTGCATTGAGCGTATCATTTTCCTCAGCCTGTCTGAGATTAACAGCAAGAAGCTCCTTGAGGACATCCAGGCAGCTCTTGAGAACGGTGACGTGGAAGGCGCCAAGTCAATCTGCCGTGATACCCGCGGTCCTGTGGCTTCAATCTGCTATCAGGGTCTGATGCGTATCGACGAGGGTCTTGACGTAGTTGAGCGTTCAGTTGTTTCTTACGGTAGCGTTCAGGCTTCAAATCTTGAGAAGAACCTTTCATGGATTACCCTGTTCATAGCAATGTCACCTTCTCTGGGATTCTTGGGAACTGTGATCGGTATGGTGCAGGCATTTGATGATATCCAGAAGGCTGGTGATATTTCACCTAACGTTGTTGCCGGCGGTATGAAGGTGGCTCTTATCACAACTATCTTCGGTATTATCGTTGCCCTTATTCTTCAGGTATTCTACAACTACATTCTGAGCAAGGTCGAGGCTCTTAACACAGACATGGAGGACTCATCAGTTTCTCTGCTCGACATCATCATGAAGTACAACCTGAAGTTCAAAAAGTAATTCAAACCCATTATGAAAACTGATAACAAACAAATAAAGGCTTCTTCTTGGGCTCTTGGTATTCTCTTCGTAATTTCAGCCGCAGTTCTTGTTCTGTTCTTCGGCGTAGGTTATGGCGAGACGTACTATAGCGGTAACAAGAACCTGACAGCTCCTCATTATACTGGACTCCTGCTTATATGGCTTTATGCTCTTGTAGGCATCTGCATCCTGTGCGTGCTGTTGTTCGGCATAGCTGCAGCTATCAGGAATCTCAAGTCCAAGACCAAGGGGCAGCAAAGGACAGGTTTTGCCGGATGGGTGTTCCTGTTCACGTTCGCTGCTGTTGCGGCATCATATTTCCTTGCCGATACTTCAAAACTGTTGCTTGGCGACGGAAAGACCTGGCACGAAGATGTACTGGATCTTACATTGGCAGATGTATGTCTTTACTCAATTTACGCTTTGGTAGTTGTTGCGCTTCTTTGCGCTCTCCTGTCAATGCTGGGAGTTTTTAAGGCTAGAAAGTAATCTGTAAACCTGGAGAGAGAAGTTATGGGAAAAGGAAAAAGAAAAGTTCCCGGACTTAACCAGTCTTCGACAGCAGATATCTCTTTTATCCTGTTGATATTCTTCCTTGTGACCACATCAATGGATATAGACTCGGGTCTGTCCCGTCGTCTTCCTGAATATGATCCGGATGCCATAGAGGAGGAGATGAAGATCAAGGAGCGTAATGTAATGACGGTCCAGGTCAACAAGAACAATGAGATCTTTGTCAAGAATGGTGTAATAAATCGTGTAATTGATATTTCTGAGCTGAAGGATCTTGCTAAGGAATTCATTGATAATCCCGATGATGATGTAAGACTTCCCATCAAGGAGGAGTATGACATCCAGGATTATGGTGTGGTAATCACCACGGTGAGACACGTGATATCACTTCAGTGCGACCGTACTACCAATTACGAGATTTATTTTAAGGTCCAGCATGAGTTGTCAAAGGCTTATTCAGAGTTGAGAGATGCTTGGGCTTTGAAGACTTTCGGAAAGAAACTTTCGGAATGTGATGAGAAGACCCAGCAGCCTGTAGTAAGAGCTGTCTATGCTTCCAAGATTTCGGAGGCTGAACCTAAACAATATGGTACTGCACAATGAGTAAGTTTAGAAGTAATGGAAAGAGAGAAATGCCGGAGTTGAATACTTCGTCACTTCCGGACCTTATCTTTACCGTATTGTTCTTCTTCATGATGGTAACATCAATGCGTGAAGTTGAGGTAAAGGTTCAGGTCAAGACTCCTAACGGAACAACAGAGATTGAGAAACTTGAGAGGAAGTCACTGGTATCTCACATATACATTGGTCCTCCATCCAAGACCTATCGTGCTGTCTTGGGTCCTGCACCACGTATCCAGCTTAATGAGAATTTTGCTGAGGTTGAGGCTATCCGTGAGTTCGTATCGGCTGAGCGCGAGAGCATGGCCGAGAAGGACAAACCTCTTATGAAGATGTCTCTTAAGATTGACAAGGATGTTCAGATGGGTATTGTAAATGACGTTAAGCTGGAGCTTCGTAAGGCACGTGCCCTGAACATAGTCTATTCCGCCGGAATTGATAAATCGCAAATGAAATGACGTCAGTCATTGTCCTATAAAAAGTAAGGACTCCTCAAAAAGGGGTCCTTACTTTTTTATTATGCCTGCTTTCGGTATGTCAGGAATGAGTAGGGATATGGATTACGTTCATCGGGCTCATGGTCCTCACAGCTTACAAGATGCCAATGGTAATCGTTTCCGTAATCGGGAAAGAACGTGTCAGCTTTCAGTGGGGTGTCATGAACCAGGGTTATCTCAAGCTCATCGGCCAGCGGCAAGGCTTGACGGTATATCTGTGCACCGCCTATTACATAAACCTTTTCTTGAGGGGTGCAGTGCGCAAGAGCCTCCTCTATTGAGCCATATGTCTCTGCTCCCGGAAACGATGTATCGTCCTGTCTTGTCAGCACTATGTTGCGGCGGTTGGGGAGCGCTCCCTTGGGCAGTGACTGGAATGTCTTACGCCCCATAAGAACTGTGTGGCCCGTGGTGAGTGCCTTGAACCGTTTCATGTCGGCCGGGAGGTGATATACCAGGTCTCCATTGTATCCTATGGCTCCATTACGGGCTATGGCGACAATAATGGATATCATACGGATACGTCGGCTTTGATGTGCGGATGCGGATCGTATCCTTCAAGCTGGAAATCCTCATACTTGAAGTCGAATATGCTCTTTACATCGGGGTTTATTATCATACGTGGCAGAGGACGCGGTTCACGTGTCAGCTGCAGACGTGCCTGATCCAGGTGGTTCAGATAGAGGTGGGTATCGCCGGTGGTGTGGATGAAATCACCCGGTTTGAGTCCTGTAACCTGCGCCATCATCATGGTGAGCAGGGCGTAAGACGCAATGTTGAACGGCACCCCCAGGAATGTATCGGCACTGCGCTGATAGAGTTGCAGACTCAGTTTGCCGTCGGCTACATAGAACTGGAAGAATGCGTGGCAGGGCGGCAAATTCATGTTCTTGAGGTCTGCCACATTCCAGGCACTCACGATTATGCGTCGTGAATCGGGGTTGTTCTTTATAGTCTCCACAGCCTCGGATATCTGGTCAATGAATCCTCCTTCATAATCGGGCCATGAACGCCACTGGTAGCCATAGATATGACCTAGGTCACCGTCAGGGTCGGCCCATTCGTTCCATATTCGAACGCCACGCTCCTGCAGCCATTTTGCGTTAGTGTTGCCGTCAAGGAACCATAGCAGTTCATATATGATTGACTTAAGGTGCAGTTTCTTGGTGGTAAGCAGGGGGAATCCATCCTCAAGGTTGAACCGCATCTGATGTCCGAACACACTGATTGTGCCGGTTCCGGTACGGTCTCCCTTCTGTACTCCTTCACGAAGTATCCTTTCTAGCAGGTCCAGGTACTGTTTCATCTGTTATTCTTTTTCTTGTCTGCGAATATACTGATTTTTTGGCTTACCTTCGCAGTAGAATAGACGTAGGTTATGGCGTTCAGTCAGGAATTTATCAACATATTGGATGAAATTCTCCCTTTTGAGGAAAGGAGCCGTCTGCTGGATGCGCTGGAGTGTGAACCGCAGGTGAGCGTGAGGTTCAACCTGGTTGTTTCCGGTGCAGAGGACTTGGCGTTGGAATCACTGGGTTGCAAGTCTGACGGTAGGGTTCCATGGGCGGAGAATGCGGTTTATCTTGACCACAGGCCACAGTTTACATTGGATCCGTTGATTCACCAGGGTTGCTACTATGTTCAGGAGGCATCTTCCATGTTTCTGGAGCAGGCTGTACGCAGGTGTGTGGCGGGGCCTGTGCATGCGCTTGACCTGTGCGCCGCTCCCGGTGGCAAATCCACTTTGCTTGCATCATTGTTACCCGAAGGCAGTCTGCTTGTAAGCAATGAGATACAACGCAGTCGTGCTCAGATCCTTGCCGAAAACATGACAAAGTGGGGCAGGCCGGGTGTTGTGGTAACATGCAATACGCCTAAACAGATTGGTGAATCCAACCTTATGTTTGACCTTATTGCAGTAGATGCCCCATGCTCGGGCGAGGGTATGTTCCGTAAGGATGATGTGGCAGTTGCAGACTGGAGCCTGCAGAATGTGCAGATGTGCGCCATGCGTCAACGTCAGATAATAGAGGATGTCTGGCCAGCCCTAAAGCCGGGTGGTTACCTTATTTACAGTACATGTACTTTCAACAGGTATGAGGATGAAGATAACGTGCGCTGGATTATGGAACAGTTCGGAGCAGAGGCCATACCTATAGAAACCAGACCGGAATGGAATATAAAAGGCTCACTTACAGGAGATAATCTGCCCGTGTATCATTTTATGCAGCATTGTACACGAGGTGAGGGCTTCTTTATTTGTCTTTTGCGCAAGCCTAAAGGTTCTTTTCGTGAAGTTGGTCTGCGGCCGTTCAGGACAGATTCAGCTGTGCCTGCCGTGTGCCGCGAATGGCTTGCCCCATCGGGTAACTACGAGTTCTATGTTAAGGCAGATTCCATTTATGCCTTGCCTTCAATATTAGCTCCGGATATGCGTCAGGTGGCGCAGGAACTTTATGCCCTTGTTCCAGGCATAGAGGTTGCTACGATTAAAGGACGCGACTGGATTCCGGCTCACGCTTTGGCTATGTCAAACGCTCTTAACAGGGATGCGTTCTGTCAGGTTGAGGTCAGTCGCCAGCAGGCTCTGGACTATCTGCATTGCGATGCCATCCATTTGGATAATGCACCGCGTGGGATAGTTTTACTTACGTACATGAGCATTCCACTGGGGTTTGCCAAGAATCTGGGAAACCGTGCCAACAATATGTATCCCCAGGAGTGGAGAATAAGAATATCTGTTAGCTGATCATCTGCCTCCGAACAGGCCGTAGGTGGTACGTATTATGCGGAACTCGGTGCGGCGGTTCAGCTGGTTGCATATCTCCTGCTGTTCATCGGTCAAGCCTTTAATGAACTCCTCGGTCAGGATATCACCGTCTTTAACGAAATCATATTTTTCTGCAACCTTTTTGGTTATTGTCTTGGGGGTGGTCTCGCCGTATCCGCGTGCAGTCAGGCGCTTTTGGTCAATCCCGTGCTCAATAAGATAACCTACCACGCTCTCGGCGCGTTGCTGAGACAGACGCTTGTTATAGTTATCATCACCCTTGTAGTCACAGTGGGCACCTATCTCTATGGTTACGCCTGCATTGTCCTTGAGCAGCTGAACAAGTTCATTGAGTGACTCCGTCGATTCCGGACGCAATGTGGCTCGGTCAAAGTCAAAGAATATGTTGTCTATCAGCACAGGCTTGGAGATGGATGAGAGCGGGAATTGCAGTACATACTCGCGGTCCTGATCGGTGCTGTCGGCAGTCAACTCCTGCTTGTAGTTCATGAACCCTTTGGATGTTCCCAGCAACACATAGCTTACTCCCGGATTGATACGTTGGGTGAACGATCCGTCGTCTCTTACGTTCAGTTTCATGTTGGTACCGTCATTACCCACCAAATATACCAGAGCATCGGGCAGTTCATAGCCGTCTTTCTCATATACCCAGCCTATTATGTTGTGGACAGTCTCCGGCAGCTCAAATGACCAGATATGGTCGCGTCCGCGTCCGTCATTACGGTTGCTGCTGAAGAATCCACGGGTATAGTCGCCCTCAAACGTCATTCCAAAGTCATCGGCAGCGGAGTTGACTGGTATGCCCATGTTTGTGACTGTCCATGTGCTGTCACTGGTGCTTATTGCGCGGAATATGTCCAGTCCACCCATTCCCGGATGGCCGTCGGATGAGAAATAGAGCTCACCGTTGCGGCGGAAAGTGGGAAACATCTCGTTGCCGGGAGTGTTTATGTCAGGTCCCAGATTCTCAGCTCCTATCAGGCGTCCTCCTATCGGTACGCGCCACAGGTCCATACCGCCGTAGCCGCCGTCCATATCGGATACAAAATAGAGCCACTCTCCGTCGGGCGATGCGGCCGGGTGAGCGTAGTTATAGACTGAGTCCGATGCCGAGCTGTATGGCTTGCCTTCCGCCCATGCGGCATCACTACGGGCAGATTCATATATGGTGGCCGGGCGCGGCAGTTGGGGGTCAGATGAGCAGTAGGTGTAGTACATGGTCTTGAAGTCAGGACTGAATGAACAGGTTCCGTCCTCGAATGCGGTGTTGGGGCCTCCCTCTATCAGTTCCGGCTTCTGCCACTTGCCTTTCTCGTCCTTGCGTATAACGAAAAAGTCACAGCTTTTCATGCCGGTTATGCCGTTGATGTCATCGCCCGTACTCTCCTTGCGGGTGGAGGTGAATATTATCTGGTCATATTCATCGTTGGCATACACAGGTGACCAGTCGGCGTAGCGGCCGTTCATCAGGTTGTCTTTCTTTACGCTGTATCGGGTGGGATTGTCTTTCAGCTCCTGTATCAGGCTGCATGATTCCAGTCCGTTCAGGGCCAAAAAGTCATCTGGGTCATATTCCAGTGCAATCTTGTAGTTGTTTTCTGCGTCTTTGATTTTGCCGCTTACGCGCTCCATGTCGGCCAGATGGCGATACACTATGCTGTCCGGGTACTTGTACCGGACTGCGTTCTGGTAGGCGGCAAGGGCACGGGGTACATAGCTGATGCGGCGGTAACTCTCACCCAGCTTGAAAGCGATGATGCCTCTAAGCTCCTTCTCTTTGGCTGGCGTGCCAGAGTAGGCCTTCTTGTACTTGGCGGCTGCATCGGTATATTCGCCCAGGGCAAAACTCTGGTCACCTTTGCGCAGACTGATTTCAGCCCCGCAGCTGCAAAAGAGCCACAGGGCTGCTACTATCAGGTATACAGCCGTCCGTTTCATTTATTGTAATAACGCGGAATATTTGTTGTTATTGCTGTTTTTTGGGGGAAAACTTGAAGGGATATAATCTCCAGAACTACGGCCCTACGGGCCTATCCCTCCCACGCCTTTGGCGCGGGCCCCTCCCTCTGACGCGCCGAGGGTGGCGACGGTTCTCGAGACTATATCCCTTCAAGTTTTGCTCACTTGGAGAGATTGGTACTGTTTGTTATTTGATGTTGTAGAAAACCAATACGGGATTGTTGAATGCCTGGCTTTTCATTACGTTTTCCAGTTCTGTGGTGAAGGGGCTGCGGTTACCGGTTTCGTCAAACATTGTCTCGGGGAGCAGATCCACTACCGATACGTAGCGGCCGTCATCGGTCAGGCCGGTGGGAAGGATGAATCCTTTGGTGCCCGATGCCTTGAAGCCGGTGTATTTGACTATATCATCCCCCTCAAGGCGGAAATAATGCTTATAACCTACCAATCCGGCCTGGTACCAGAATGATACGGAGCCATCCTTTACCATAACCTTGTTGACCTCTGTCACCACCGTCTCGCGATGATCGTTGAGGTATTGGCCCAATTCCATAATGAAATCCAGGTCAGTATCACTGCCTATTGAATCATATTTGGCCGGCATTCCGTCTTTTCCGAAATCAAATCTAAGGATGGTCTCTTCGCCGCCATTAATATCGGCCGATACTTCCAATATGACACTACGGCTGCTTAATTCGGCCAGTATCCTGTGGGCAGGTGAATAATACGCCATATCGGGACTCATCAGGAATGACAGGCCGCATACATCTTTTAGTTTTCCGCGCACCTGACCGTCATCGGCATTGACAAAATAGATTCCGGGGATTTCATCGTCCAAAGTCATTCTGCAAATGAGAGTGGAATCATCATGCTCGGCAAAACCTGTCACGTTTTTAAGTTGGAGGGTTCCCAGATGTTCCATTTCAGGAACAGAATACTTAAGAATCATACTGCCTGCCCCCTGGACATACAGTATATTTGTGGACGGTGAGTAAACAAAAGAAGAGATGATGGTATATTCACCGCGTCCGCGGCCCACCTTATTGAGTTTGGCAGTGAGTTTGCCGTCATCAAAGATGTATATGCTCTCAGCGCCGTTAGCACGCATCACCGCCCTGGATCCGTAACATTTGATGCTGTTGATACCATCCATCGGCTCATCGCATATGAGCGGAACTATGCTTATGTCTGTGGCAACATCCTCAAACGCCACCTCCTGGCT
>CADCBO010000005.1 GCA_902799685.1 uncultured Bacteroidales bacterium | reverse complement strand
GTAACTATAACGGTCCTAAGGTAGCGAAATTCCTTGTCGGGTAAGTTCCGACCTGCACGAATGGTGTAATGATCCGGACACTGTCTCAACCATGATCTCAGTGAAATTGTAGTATCGGTGAAGATGCCGATTACCCGCGATGGGACGAAAAGACCCCGTGAACCTTTACTATAGCTTAACGTTGCGTCTGGGCCACTGATGTGTAGGATAGGCCGGAGGCTGTGAAGAGGGGACGCCAGTTCTCTTGGAGCCGACGTTGAAATACGGCCCTTCTGTTGTCTGGACGCTAACACGTGGATACGTGGACACCGTTTGGTGGGTAGTTTGACTGGGGTGGTCGCCTCCAAAAGCGTAACGGAGGCTCCTAAAGGTGCCCTCATGACGATTGGTAACCGTCAGCAGAGTGTAATGGCATAAGGGCGCTTGACTGAGAGACAGACAGGTCGATCAGGTGCGAAAGCAGAGCATAGTGATCCGGCGGTTCCGCATGGAAGGGCCGTCGCTCAAAGGATAAAAGGTACTCCGGGGATAACAAGGTCCCAAGGGTTGGGCTGTTCGCCCATTAAAGTGGCACGCGAGCTGGGTTCAGAACGTCGTGAGACAGTTCGGTCTCTATCTATCGTGGGCGTTGGAAATTTGCGTGGATCTGACATTAGTACGAGAGGACCGTGTTGGACAGACCTCCGGTTTACCGGTTGTCCCGCCAGGGGCACCGCCGGGTATCCGCGTCTGGATCGGATAAGCGCTGAATGCATCTAAGTGCGAAGCCGGCCGCAAGATTAGATTTCCTTTGAGGGTCGTTCTAGACTAGGACGTTGATAGGCTGCAGGTGTAAAGGCGGTGACGTCAAAGCCGAGCAGTACTAATTGCCCGAACTTTTCCTTGAGTCGTAAGACTTGCAAAAGTAATCAAGATGGTAAAGCAATCGAGTGGTAAAAAGAGCAAATCGTTTTGTGGCTGTTTGTCAACCATACCGCAAGGGAGACCTTGTATGACATTCAGGTAGCCCGTTCACGCCGATGGTACTGCGCAAGTGGGAGAGTAGGTCGCCGCCGTCTTTAGAGAGCTTCAGGCTTAGAGTCTGAGGCTCTTTTTTTGTGTTGCGCAGTACCATTGACCTTGTTTTAGTTCCGCATACGCGAAACGGGCAAGTGGGAGAGTAGGTCGCCGCCGTCTTTAGAGAGCTTCAGGCTTAGAGTCTGAGGCTCTTTTTTTGTGTTGCGCACTACCATTGACCTTGTTTTAGTTCCGCATCCGCGGAACTGGGCAAGTGGGAGAGTAGGTCGCCGCCGTCTTTCAGGAGAGCTGAGGATAATGATCCTTGGCTCTCTTTCTTTTTGTCCCAATCAAATTATTAAACCGCTACTAACAGGGTTATAAGCCCTATAGTAGCGGTTTAGTATTTTGTTGTAGCCTATATTTGGTTTATCCTAGGCTTAGGTTACTGGGCCCGGGTAGGGGTGACGTTGCGGGTCTGGTTTGACTCGGTGGCAACGTTACCCTGAGCAGGCTGCCGTGTTGCAGACTGGCTGGTGCGGGTGGGAGCGTGACTTCCACCTGTAGTAGCCTGACCTATCTTAACGTTGGTCTTACCGGTAACATCGGCAGCATTACCGCCGCCATAGACATTGCCTTGGATATCGGCACCTACAACGGTCTTTTCTGCGTGGTCGGAACCTGAAATATAAGTTATGTTCTTTTCCGTACCTATATTCACATTTGTATTACCAATCACCTTTGCTGCGTTACCGCCGCCGTATATGGTGTCTATCACACCAATCTTGTCAGCTCCGGCGGTATGTGTGGGAATGGTCCTCTTGTACTCATCGGCAGTGCCTTGGTTATAGGTGATAGTTGCGCCGTTATATGACCAGTTTGCAACAGTGGCATTCTTACCCACAATCTCGTTGATGTTCACTGTGGGGTTGCCCACTACTACAGCTTCTTTGCCTAATCCGCCACCGTAGATGTTACCTATGCTTGTAAATGACTTTATGTTGATGGTGGGATTGTTCTTGGCAGTACTTGGTCCGTCGCCGTCGGTCAGCGATGTGCGGGGTACCCATACGGGATTGGCATCGGAACCGGTGTTCTTGTATCCGTAGATTGAGTAGGCGGCCTTGTTACCGCAGCCGTAGAGCTCACCTATGGTGATGGGGTTACAGCCGGTTTCCTCAATGTTCACAGTGATGGAGCCTTTTATGCAGCCACCCAGGTTGTTGCCGCCAAATATACGGTCAAAGTGTCCGCTGGTGATGGTCAGAGACACGTCGCTTCCTACATCGGCCTGCTTGGCGCCGCCGTAAATCTCCTTCATGTATGTGATACAGCCCAGGATAATGTTGCCTCCGCCGGACATTACAGCTTCATTACCTCCGCCGTAAACCTCGTCCAGTTTCAGAGGACAACTTCCTTCCTCGCTAAGATATACTGTAGCGCTCTTGCGTACATCACCCTTTGTATTTGAACCTCCGAATGCCCTGTGTACGGTACCGCCGGTTATGGTTACCATGCTCTCTCCGGTTCCGTATGTCTGTTTGGTGTTATCTCCTGAGTAAGGTGTGCCTCCTGGCTCAAGTGGTTTTAGACCTACATCAGCACCCGGGTTGTCCTTCCAGGTTGTACCGTCCAGAGTGTACTTGTCCTTACCGTTACCGCCGCCAAATGCATAACCAATCTCGTATGCACCAAGAATCACAATATCGGTAGCGGGGGTGGGGGCAGCATTACCGCCACCATATACATATTCTATGCTCACATCCTGACAACCGTCAATAACCACCTGCACGGGCTTGTTCGTGGCTGAATGACCGTTTTCGGTGTACTGTCCGGTGGCATTTGCGTCAGAAGGATTGTAGGCTGCCAGATTACCGCCGCCATAGACTGCTGCCATCTCGTATATACCCTCTACATGAGCAGTTCCTGATGTGGGAACAGTCTTGCTTACCAGCACAAGCACGGTACCCTGCGGTGAGCCATTCAGGTTGTTGCATCCGAATATGCGGCCTGCTGTAACCACAGGATTGCCTGCATTGTCATTTGTGGTGGCCCTGACAAAGGCTACACCGTTCTGAGTTACCTTGACGTTACCGTTCACCAGGGCAGCTATAGCTTCTTTAGCGGGTATATAACCATTCTGGCCTTCAGTTCCAACAGCAGCTGAAGCCAATTGACCCAGACCGCCGCCGTAAACATCGCCGTGTATGGTGCCGGCATTAAGGTTCACGTATGTGTAGTCTTCAGTGTCGCTATTTACATTACCCAGGGCCGATCCGCCATATACATCACCATATATTTCAGGAGTATGCGAGCCGTCTCCCACGTTCACGGTCACGTTGCCGTTGGTGCCGGTGTTCTGGCCCAGACCGCCGCCAAATACATTCACGCTGTTGCCTGCACCTGTAGCGCCCACATTGGCCAGGACGTTCACTGTGATATTACCCTTAACCAGACCGTTTATGTTGGCACCACCGTAGAGGCCGGTCAGGTTGGGGTTGGCTGTGTTGTAGTCTATCTGTACGTTACCATTAGATGTGGCTTGGGTTCCGCTACCCACATTGCTACCCTTACCGCCACCATAAATAGTGCCTTGCAGCGTATTGCTGCCAATGGTAAGCTTGGTGAGATTAGCCGGATCTGCACCGTCGGCATTCACAGAACCCAGGGCCGAGCCTCCGTATAGGTCACCGTAAACGGTTGTCCCGTTAAGATTGACCTCGATATCACCTGACGTAGCTGTTGCAACACCCAGACCACCACCATAGACATCGGCAGATTTTGTTGTAGAACCAACAGTTCCACCATTCAGGTTAACGGTAATCTTGCCGCCCACAGTACCTTCAGCATTGCAGCCGCCATAGACTCCATCCACAACGCTGCCGCCGTTGATGTTCACTGTAGAGCCGCCTACGCCAGCCTCATTACCGCCGCCATAGATATTGTGGCTTACCGTACCCTTGGTGAGTGTTACAGTGGGAGAGCCTGAATATGCAGCCTGGTTACCACCGCCAAATACGTTGCCCAGATAGCTGTTTGTGCACGAACCTTGACTCCAATCAACTGTTACGGTGATAGAGCCGCTAATGGTATGGCCGGTGTTGTTTCCTCCAAATACATTGTTAATGCGGCCACCCTTTATGAGCAAATCAATGTCACCGGTAATGTTTGCATCATTCGAGCCGCCATATACATAATCAATTATGTCATTATCGCCCATGCAGCCTATAGTGACTGTGCCCACATTACTGGGGGCCTGATTACCACCTCCATAGACTTCACCAACGTTAATTGGGCAGGCATCTGTTGACCCCTCAGGATCTATATCGGTCTGTTGCTCCACATTAACGCTGATAGTTCCGCCTATGGTTCCCTTGCTGTTGGAGCCGCCAAACACCTTCAAGATAGTGCCACCATATATATTTACATTGGTGTTGCCACTCACATTGGCTGCAGTGACTGTACCGTTACCGCCACCAAACACATTTCCAATCTTGTTACCGCCGTAGATAGTCACGTCGGTATTACCGTTGGTGATATGGGCTGCGTTACCGCCGCCATATACGTATGCAATACTGTTGTCGCAGTTGTGAACGGTTACCACAGGTGTACCGGCAGCATAGCTGGCCTTGTTACCACCGCCATAGACGGCATCCAGAGCGTAATGTTCTGCATCAGGTGCCGGGTCGGTGCCATAAATGTCCACAGTCACTGTACTCTGCGGAGCGCCGTTAAGGTTGTTGCACCCATAGACAGCACCCGATCCGTTGGCGGATGTTGTATTAACGGTTCCTCCATTCACTGTTACCGTTACAGGGCCGTTGACGTTGGCTTCAACGTTGCTATGACCAGTACCTATACTTGACAAGTCACCTAATGCGCCACCGTAGAGCGAACCGTTAATTACACCCTTGTTCAGGGTCACGTTTGTATGATTAGAGGCATCGGTGTTTACTGTTCCCAGAGCCGATCCACCATAGACATCACCATAGACAGTGACACCTGGCGTGGTCTGTGTTGACGTACCGAGGGTCAAATCCACGTTACCATTAACTCTCGTATTTTGACCGTAGCCGCCACCGTGGATGTTGGCCGTTGAATTGGAAGTTCCAACCTGGCCACCATCAATATGAAGTGATGTTGCCCCGTAAACGGTACCTTTGGCGTTATGTCCACCATATATACCTTGTAGGACGTTGCCGCCATACATACGTATGTCTGTGTTGTTACACCTCCATGTGGCCTCGTTGTCAGGATGAACAGGTTCAAAAGAACCTCCATAGACATTTCCTACATGGGCATTGCCAGTCAGATAGATATGGCTTTCTTTTGCTATTCCATGGAAAGCTCCACCATAGACGGCCTGTTCTATATAGGCCTCGTCGGATACGGAAATATAAGTGTTATTTGCCGAACCTACGTGGTTCTGACTATTATCAATACCCTTTCCGGCACCAAAGACAGTGCCTCCTTCTACATTAAATACCAGCCCCCAGGCATTGTTATACACACCGTCGTTATTGTGAGAGCGCAACTCAGCATTGCCTCCTACATAGATGTAGCAATTACCATTAAGCTCTCCATTATAATTACCATCGGAACGTGTTCCGTTACAAGCGCCTGCCACCCAACCGTTGACCTCACCACCGGTGATAACCAGACGTGCACTTCCTGTTGAATTTGTTGCCGAAGCAGTGCCATAGAGGGCTCCTTTCACCCAGCCGCCTTTCATGCGGATATGGTGCATAATCACGCCGTTATCTGCAGCAGCATTCTTAGTGCCACCTCCGTTCAGGCTGCTCAGTTCACCACCTTCTATCAATACACGGATGATACCTCCTGTACCTCCACCGTGTGTACCGCCGCAGTAGAACGACATCAATTTATTCGAAGGACCATTATTATAGTTATAGGTTGTGCTGGAACCATTTGGTGTATAAGAATTAATGTTATCGGTGTTACCTCCAACTCCCAGACCGTAGTTGCCATAGGTATCGGTTGGGTCATATTCACTCTTATATCCGTAATAACCGCTCTTTATGGTTATATCCATATACTCATCCTTGTTTCCATCTGTCCGACCACCACTACTGTTTGCAGTCACATAGTCTACAATTCTAAGTCTGCTGTTATCCGCAGTGGCACGGTCGTAGTCGCTTCCAAAAACCATGATGCCGGTGGTGCTGGGGTGAGGGTGAACAAAGGAATGGGTACCACTCTCCAGACGGAACTTAGCATTGGCTTGATTGCAGAGTGTTTGTGCAATTGTTCCTTCACATCCGCGTCCCACTATCAGCCATTTATTGTTTGCACCATAGAAAGTACCACTCACCTTGATGTGCTCTACCTTTATGTCTGCAGTATTACTGTTGTTGACACCGGTAATGGTGGTATTGTTATTGCCATAGGCTGTACCATCAGGATAACGGCTGGAAACAGTGGCATTCTGGGCAAGATTACTTATTGTCATATTAGTGTTGCAGACAATGAAGTTTCGTTCATATGAATATCCGGCGGTAAGATTAGCGGTAGAATTTGTCACCACTGTAGCGGGAGCCCAGATAGCCTCCAGTTCTATTTCGGCCGAAATAACATTGGGAGAGTACCCGTTATCAAGGTTGATAAAATTGATAACCTGCTCAAGTGGCAAGATATCGTTGTTGTTATAATTAGCAATTTTATCTCCTCCACTCTTGATGCGCCAGCCCTCGAATCCATAGTAGGTGTTACCGTTTTTAGGACGCTTGCTGAAAGGGTTGGGAATAACCTTGTAGGGATAGTTGCCCGTGAGGATTTGGCCACCGGGCTCCTTTTCAATTGTCTCGTAATAGACAAATGTGTTGGCAGTCTCGTTATAACTCAACTGTACACCGGTCACTGCGGTGAAAGTATTCCCATCGTGCCTGTACCCATTGGCATAATAGGTGATCTTGACATTACGTGGGGCTGGGGATTGTAGGGCATCGGGATAGTCCGTATCGGGCTTACCGCTGTAATAGGTCCAGTTGTGATCCTCGTAGTCATTGATAATCAATGTGGTGCCTGAAATGCCTGTTTTGATGAACTGCTTGCTTACTACATCAGAGTTGTTGTAGTTAGCAGAGGCTATTGCTATAGCTTTTACCGTCTTTAAGTTCTCCACAGTGAACACACCGGTATATATGGTACTTGAGTTGGCAGGATCAGAGTCATCTGTTGTGTAATATATGGCTGCTCCTGCGGACGTGGGATTGTTATCCGTTATGGTTACCTGGCCGTCCTTGCTGATTTCAATAGTTGGTGCAAGTAGGTTTGCCTTGGTAACAGTGATGTAAACCGTGCATGAAACTCCTGGATCTCCGTTTATCTTGTAACTCTGAATGGTAATTGTCGTCTGTCCGATTCCGACTGCTGTCACCTCACCGTTTTGATTAACAGTCAGCACATTCTCATTATTACTCGTGAACTTCAGATTTACATACTTGGCGCCAGTTCCTACCGATGTGGAAGGTGAAAGCGTTCTACTTTCGCCGTAAGACATGGTAAATCCTTCGCAACTGATACTTGTAATATCCGCATACGTCAGTGGAATAATTACGGTAGCTTGAGTAGATTTGTGAATCTCTGAGGTACCATAATAGCCGTCCACACTGATTATATGGGTGCGTTGAACGTCTGTTATCAACTGGGAACGTGTAAGTGTGGTTGTATTATCTGAGTTTGAATAATAATTACCGACGCTATAATATCCCTGACTGTCGGTATTCCACTGAAAATGATGAAACTGAATATTTTCAGGGTTGGATTCCGTGGCGGCAGGCTCAGTGGTAGAGAGTGATCCGCCGGAATAATAATAAGTAGTTGAACCTGCAGTGAGTGTCGTAATGGCAGGCCGTGTACGTGTGTATTTGATGATATAAGGTGATGCTGTGAATGTTACCGTACCTCCGAGATCAAGCGTATATGATGATGGTGTAATCGTCATGTCACTCGTTACCTCTTCATTCAGTGCAGCTATCTCTCCGCGCGTAATGGTATAGGTCTCACTTCCCGAGTAACCACTCTTTTCGACAGTAAGTTTTACGACAATATTGCCTGTCGGATTTCCGGTGATGGTTACAAGACCATCACTGCTAACACTTGCATAGGCAGCACCTGTGGTAACAGTCCATGTGATTGTGGCATCGCTCCAGTCGGAGATGGTTGGATTTGTGGTTGTCGCGTCGGTAGTGGTGGTCCAGTAGTATGTCTGGGTGTTATTGTTGTTGTAGTTTCTTACAGATGCATAGTAATAGGTTGGGGTGTAGGTGCCGGTGATACTGCCTGTGAGTTGGATTCCGCCATTGGTCAGTCCATTTGATGCTGAAATACTTAATATCGGATTTGAAGTAGTATTGTTGGTGTTGATGTTGATGGCTGATGCGGTAAAGTTTTGATCAGCAGTGGATGTGTATGTAAAGAAACCTGTTCCATTGTATCTGACAAACCCATATGTGCTGTTCGTGTATCGAAGGTAATTATTGTTTATACGCCAACTATTAGTGGATGTTCCCAGTGAAAAAGTACCGTTGCCACCAAGCAAACTTCCTGCCGAACCAGTAAAGTATTTTGTATCATCAGTGTAAGATCTTACATTACGATTGTTGCTGGTGTTCAAAGTGTTATTAGCCACCCAGATGGCATTCTTGTTGAATGTGGTGCTAACTCCGGGGTTACCACCGTTGTTAACGAGGTAGCCATAGGTGCCGTTGTAGAAAATATAAGCGTTGTTTGCTGTTTGTGCTATTGCTGGCAGAGCAAAACCCAGCACCAGAGCTACGGCAGCTACAACGCGGCGCAGAGCGCAGCGCAGGCGTGCGGGATGCTTGGCGTGGGTGTGGCCGGGGGATAGGGTGGCCTGGGGGGTATGATTGGTTTTGTTAAATTCAGTAGGAGTGAAAATAGCCTTCATAAATATCATGTTAGTTTTGATGGTTTTACAAAAATAATGTTATAAAAAACAAAGATAGATATTTATATCTATAGGGGCAAGTGAAAATGGTAAAAAATATGGCCTAGAGGTATCTATTCTTCAGTGACGGAACGTCACAGATTGTAGATTTCCGTCCATTTATACTCTCTCATCCACATCCTCAATATAATCGCTATGTTGATCCCAAGAATTTCAAGAAATTCCGTATTGAACATGGAAATGTAGTGTGGGGTAAGAATTGGGATCTGGTTTTCCCTCTTGAGCAATTGTATCGCGGAACTTTAGTCTAAAAAAGTACAAAAGGGGTCAGGCCCCAATTGTACTTTTTTTGAAAAAGATACAATTGGGGCCTGACCCCTTTTGTACTCTTTTTATGGACCTAGCTGGATGTGGGTGGCGCCGGTAACGTTTGCCTGGTTGCCGCCTCCATAGACGTTGTCTTCAATTATGACGCCCTGTACGTCAATATCCAGACCTGTTGACTCCAGATGCACTTGTGCCTCTGTGCCTATGTTTACGTAGGTGTCGCCTATCACATCGGCAGCGTTTCCGCCTCCGTAAACGGTGTTTATGGAGCCTATGTCGCCTTTCTTGTGGGCCGGCAGTATTACATCGGTTGTGGTGCCGTTACCATTGTCTATGTGCATGGTATCGCCGGCATAGACGCCTATGTCATCATCGTTGTAATCACCGTAACCCACGTTGATGTTCACGTGCGGGCTGCCTACCATCACGGCCTCCACACCCAGTCCGCCGCCATACACATTACCTATGCTGGTAAATGACTTGATGTTCACCTGCGGGTCGTTAATCGGAATAGCGGGGCCCGTACCTTCGTCTTGGGCCGATGTACGCGGCTTGAGAACCCGTTCATTGCCCGTGCCCTCAAATTTGTAACCGTAGATGGAGTAGGGCGCCATTCGGCCTCCGCCGTACAGCTCGCCTATTATTACTGGATGACAGCCTGTCTCCTCAATGTTAACGGTTATTGAGCCGTTCACTCTGCCGCCCACGTTGTTGCCGCCAAACACCTGCTTAAATACACCGTTGGTAATGTTAAGCACCACATCGCCGTTTACATCGGCATTCTCGGCGCCGCCATATATGGCATCCAGGCCGGTAATACAATCCAGTTTTATTATCACCTGACCGTCCATGGGAGCGTTCTTGCCGCCTCCGTAGGTGTGGCCTATGTCAAACGTACAATAGCTGGGATCACCCGTGTTCTGTTCGGAGTCAAGCAGAATCACAGCCTGATAACGCACATTACCCTTAGTGTCCGATCCGCCATAAACCGCGTGGATAGAGCCTCCGTAAATGGTCACCTGTGACCGGCCGCTGCCATACATGTATCCGCTCAGGTCAGTGGCATTCTCAGGATAAGACTTGTAACCCACATGCGCACCCGGATTATCCTTCTCTGTACCGTTAACGGTGATACGGTCCTTACCGTTACCGCCGCCAAACAGCTCGCCTATCTCATAAGAGCCGTGTACCGTCACGTTTGTAGCCGGCGTAGTAGCCGCGTTGCCGCCGCCATACACCTTGCGGATGCTGGTCTCACCGCAACCGTCTATTATCACCAAAGTGGCTGTGTCAGTGTATAGAGGCATGTAATCGGCCAGGTTGCCGCCGCCATAAACCGCCTCCACCTCATAGACGGAATTATCCTTTGGCGCATCGTCCACATTCTTGTAGTCCGATACATCATGTCCCGCCCAGCCTTGGGTCTTATAGATATGCACCAGAACGCCTCCGGTGGGTGTACCGTTCAGGTTGTTGCACCCAAATATATTGCCTTGCACCACGCATGTATCAGTTGAAGCCGGATTGAGCTCAATCCTGGTGCTGCCCACGTAAGCCTTGATATCGGCAATGCCCGTACCGCCTATCTGCCCCAGACCGCCGCCGTAAACGTTACCCTTTACGGTGCCGCCGTGCAGATTCACCTGTGTGGTGTAAACGCTGTCATCTATGGAAATTGTGCCGGCATCCAGGTTGTAGAAACTGGTATTGGTGTTGGCCAGTGCGCCGCCGCCATATACATCGCTGTTGACAGTTCCGCCGTTAACATCGACGGTCACCATTCCAGATACAACAGCCAGATCGCCGCCGCCAAACACGCTGCCCTGTACTGTCCCGCCCGTAAGCGTAACCTTGGGGTTGGCCGTCACGGTGGCCGATTGTCCGAATCCGCCGCCAAACACATTCTCAGCCACAGTTCCGTCAATTATGTTAACCATAGGATAGCCCGGCGCATCCTGAGGAGCCGCATAAGCAGCCAGGTTGCCGCCGCCATACACGGAACTTACTATATTGCCTCCATTTATGTTTACAGTCACATCTTTAAGCGGAGCACCCAGATAGTTGTTGCATCCAAACACGTCATAAACGCTGCCGCCCTTTGTGGTAACGGTAACAGAGCCGTAAACATTTGCGGCAATGTCATTCTCTGTGCCGTCCAGGTCCTGTCCCAGACCGCCTCCGTAAGCATCGCCGTTAATAGTACCGCCTATAATATTTACATCGGTCCTGGAGCCCGAAACAGGAGTCAGCGCAGCCGGGCTCCCTGTAAGCGATGCATTCACATTACCCAATGCCGAACCTCCATATACACTGCCGTTGATGGTGGCCTCTCCCGTAGGCACCGGCGGCTCATCGGCCGACATGGCACCAATATTAACCTCCACATCGCCCTCAATGAGAGTGGGCTGACCCTTACCGCCGCCAAACACCACGTTCCTGGCAGGCTCACCCTGGCCGGCAGCCGTTCCCACAGTACCTGCGGTTATAGTCACCACAGACTTGCCTATAACGGAGCCCTCAGAGTTGCAGCCTCCATAAACCTCACCATCCACCCGGGCATTCTCTCCGCTTATGTTTACCGTAGCCTGAGTGGATTGTCCCGTGGTTCCCACGCTGGCCGCATTGCCGCCGCCATATACAGAACCTATTACCTCAACTCCCGTGGTAGAGTTGTCATGGGTGAGCAGAGTCTCGGTGCTGCCGCTTACCATTCCCCGGTTACCGCCGCCATACACATTGCCCAGCACCCGGGCATTACCGCTCAAGGTAACAGTGGTGCGTGCATCGGCCGCGGTAGTAGAGTTGTTTACAGCGCTCTCATCACCTCCGCCATACACATTACCGGTACTGCTGTCGCCGTCAGTTCCAATCCTGCTGTCTCCCGTAATAGTCAGGTTTACAGCTCCGCTCACAGAACCCAGGTTGGATTTACTTAGATCCAGAGTAGTATAAAGTATATGATTGGTCTTGTCAATACTGATGGCGTTACCATGTTGCCAAGTGTATGTGGTAGTAGCAGGAACTACTCCCTGACGGTAATTACCCAGATTCTCATAATAATATGGTTCTGTCTGGAATCCACCGGTATTCATCACTTCAACGGTAGGTAGAGTTGCCGAATAGCCTGCTCCAAACACACTGCCATCTACCGTGCAGCTGGTAAGTGTTGATGTAACATTACCATCAACCTTTCCCAGACTTCCGCCACCATAGAAATTTCCGGTTATCTTGCACCCGGTCAGATAAGAAGTTACGTTGCGGCAAGTTGCCAATGAGAAGTTTACATAATCTACAAACAGACGTGCCACGTTTTCTACATTGCTTGACATTGGAATGAACTGATATTCAATCTGGGTAGAGACGCCATTATAAGTTGAATTGAAAGATTGTGTGTATTCTTCATCAACCCAATCATTCCAGGAATTTAAATCTAATTGTACATTGTTAACTTTACCTTTGCCAGGTATATTTATCACGTTATTCCTGTTTTTAGGTGCATAACGGTTGTAAGAGTTACCACCGTATCCGGCACCAAAGTAGATGTCAAAGGTACAGTTGGTTGCTGTGGTGGTGACGG
This sequence comes from uncultured Bacteroidales bacterium, assembly GCA_902799685.1. Classification (GTDB taxonomy): domain Bacteria; phylum Bacteroidota; class Bacteroidia; order Bacteroidales; family Bacteroidaceae; genus Colenecus. The sequence continues at coordinate 147,033 of CADCBO010000005.1, read as the reverse complement.
TGCGACCGCTAACCATATCACCAAACTTTGGACCGCCACAAAAAACATTTACATGGCTGTTGCTGATGATAGTGTGTATGTTACCATACACCGGTTTTGCATAGTTTATCCCACCTCCGTAGAACTCCCTGATGTCAGCATTATCAATAACCCATGTAATATTACCTTTACCGTTACTGGTACCTATACCTTCCATACCGGCACCGGCTATCTCTCCAAAACGCCCGCCATTTATATAGCACTCGGCATTGTCATCATAGATAGCAGCCTGTGACTGGTATAGACCTGTAAGATAGAACTTGTTAAAATCGCCGCCAGTGACAGAAACAGGTGGATGAGGGGTGCTCATACCTGCATTGTCTTGGTGAGAGCCTCGGTGGAACTCCTTGAACCATACATTACCTCCTATATGGAAGAAGCTTACTCTATCGCCGGCATTGTTCTGCTGGGAAACCCATTGTTCTATGACACCACCCTGCAGAATGATAGGTTTTTTTGAACGATTATCAGGACTATATTCAAACTGCGTTACACGGAAAATAGCCGTGTTAGTAACTTCAAACCAATCAAGAGGCTGAGGAATTCCAAGATTGTAAGAACCTGTGCCACCTGTGGATTTTTGGGCCATACCAAGGCCTATGATATTCAGGAAATCGTATCTGACAGGATGTATTTTTGTTCTACCATCAAAACGCCACATGAAAGAATAATCCGGTTCATTGTCACCATCAAGATCTATTGAAGTAACAGTATATGGTTTCCCGCTTCTGATATTTTGGGCATTTCCACTATATTCATGGTAATTGCCCACAAGAACCACTGCATTATCATAAACTGTGCCTGAAGGGTTCAGTGCTGTCACCGCATTGGACATGGTGGTATAGACCTTCTGGCTATTGAATGTGGACACATCGTTTTTATAGCGTTGTCCACCACCTACTGTGGTGACATTGAAGGCGGCATTCATATTGGTGTTGTACACCACGTCATAATATGCATCGCCCAGATAGACTGCCTTGCCCCAGTAGGGCTCAATGGTTATGGCTGTCACCCCCTCAGGTACATCCCAGTAGGCTCCCTGATTAAAGACGCGGCCACTCACGCTAAAGAGGTCTTTGTCGGTGCATTTGCGGTCAGCAAAGTTGTATGGTGTTGCAGTCAGTTCTCCATCAGTGTAGGTGACATCATCGGCGCCGGTAGAGTAATTACCTGCAGTTCCTCCTGTTATGTTTACTATCTTCCAGCCTGTCACCACTTTGCCGTCAGTGTAGTTGTTGGAGCCTAGGTCATTGTAGTAAGGCAGTTGCACCTTGCCGTAGTTGAAGTTGAAATGCTCAAAATCCTTGTCGGTAATGGTGAGGTTAAGGGATGATGTGGTGATAGTGGCTCCGCTAGCACCATTACTGGCCGCCTGGATGGTGACAGCCAGTTTGCCATCAGTTCCTATATTTGTCAACTTGCGCCCCTCATTGCGGTGATCAGCGTCATAGGCAGTCTCATCAGGGGTATAGTTTACCACCGATGCATATTTGCCAGCAGTCTTAAGGATAGGATAGGGGGTGGTAGAGCCTATCTGGCTGGGCTCAAGCACCCATTTCATCATCTCATTCTTGTTGGCGGCACTGCCCGTGGCCCACCATGCGGCAAGTTCACGGTTGCTGTTAAGCAAATGCCTGTAGAACTCAAAGCGCTGCAGGAATCGGGTCTCGGCACCAAGGGCACAGTTATAGACTTTTTCTATGGAATTATCCTGAATGTATGATGATTCAAGACGGAAGTAATTGAAATTGCTGACACCGGTGTTTTCGCCCACATTGGTAATAATCTGACCATTGTATATGGGAGCTATAGATGAGCCGCTCAGTTCACCATAGAACATACAGTTCATCACCATAGTTTTAAGGTTGGCAGCTGTGGTGGCGACGTTGTTATAACCTACTATACCGCCTACATGACTACCTCCTGAAACATTGGCATAGCTGAAGCAGTTTATTACACGTGCACTACCGTCAAGCAATCCTACAATACTACCCACATAACCGCTACCGGAGATTGTGCTGCTGCAGGATGTGATATGGGTATATCCATCATCATCTGTCTCCACCGTGCTACCCGTGGCTAACAAACCGCAGTTAAAGATGCGTGAGTCGCCTCTTGCCTCATTTGCAATGGCGCCTTTATTGCCGGTGCCGCTTATATTGACGTCATCAAGTATGATGTTGCTTACTATTCCACCGTCAATGATGTTAAATATGGCATGATTCAAGCCTTTTATTACCGGTAGCTCTCCATTGGCTTTAGGTACTCCCTTCAATTCGCCGCTGAAAGTGGCCTGTATGACACTTGTATTAGACACGGTGATATCAGCAGTGATTTTATATTTCTTGTCAGGTTCATCACTGTTCACCATGTCTATGAATTTATTAAAGTCTTCAGCATTAGAAATCTCATAATAGCCATCATCACCCGGAACAATGCTCTTATTAAAGATTTTTGTGGCTATTTGAGAGTCGTAATAGTTATCAGCCACAGCAATTGCTTTTATAGTGAATGGAAGCTCGCTGACATTAAAGGTCACTTGCCCATTGTAAATGGTGCCGGTAGATGCTGTTGGGGCACTCTGGGTACCATCTCCCTTAGTGTAGCGTATGGTAACACCGGTAGCGGGGAAACTGCTATTGATGGTAAATGTGGTGGCCGAAGTCTTTTGGATAACAGGTGCGGCACAGGTGAACATAATTGTTTGACTTGTCGCCACAACTGAGTTTATCCATCCGTCTTTTACGGCAATAGCTTTGATGACTTTGCCTGCAGCATTTTCTATGGGACCGTTATATTGCGTGCTACCTGTTGTAGGGTTGTTTACTTGGTCAGGATTCCCTATTTCGTAATAAAGGCTTGCTCCATCTGTAGCACAATCCAAAAGTACTTTTCCGTCTTCAGTCAGAGATATGGAGGGTGTTGCCACTCTGTTAATGGTCACACTTGATTCTGATGATGCATCGCTGCCATCACTGCTCCTGGTTGCATAAGCTCGAATGGTGGCAGTTGATGTTCCTAATCCGGATACGTTGATGGGGCCAGTGTAGAGTGTTGGCGTATAGGGCGTAAGTGATTCGTGGTTTATGTAATAATAGTATTTTGCATCAGATTCTGTTGATGATATTACATAGCCTCCTGCAACGGCGTCCCATGTAATTACAGGTTGTGAGCAGGTGTATGAGGATGCGGTGAATGTCCATGCATAATTGCCGGCGCCACGGGTCAGATTGGTCTTGAGGGTGCCGTTGTCCCTTTGCAGTGAACTGAAATCATTGAGTGATGCATCCTTTAGTAATTTGGGTATAATGTAGTATGTGTCCTGGGTGGCTGTCCTTGCCCATGTAAACATATAACGGTCTGCATTGGCGGGGTCTATGGTGCTGCGCATCTCCAGGCACGCTCCATCATTGTTGGCATCTTTTGTGAAATACAGATATTGACCTGTAACAGCGTTACGGATGTGGTAGTAGGTGAGCCAGTCGGAACTGCCGGCTTCCTGTGCCACCTCAAAATACCAGTTCATGTCATTGCTCACGCTGTTTGATGTGGTCACGTTGGTGGCTCCGGGTACTATGTAATAGCCGTTACTGCCTACGCTGGCAATCTTGTAGTAGCTGTAACTGCCACCAGTAGAGGCTGTGAACGGAGCTGTCCTGTCAAGGGGATTGGTATTGGACGTAATGAATTTCCATTGGGAATTGGCATTGCTGGTATTGCTTAGATTGATATTGTTATTATTGGCATTGCAGATGTTATTCCCATTGTTGGGCTTGGATATGAATCGGTTTGTATTGCCGGTTGCAGTACGCAGTGAATATGGAATGATATTGAATGTACCGTTTGTAGCTTCCTCTATCTTGAACTTGAATTTGTCATTATTGGAGAAATCCTCCATGTGAACATAGTTTGTGGCATCGTAGCAGAGATATTTGCTGTTTCCGTTGTTGACGATATAAAAATACGGAACACCGTCTTGGGTACCGGCAGTCTCAAAATGCCACTCCATAGTTGGGCGTAACAGCGATGTGGTGTTTACTTTATCATCATTGCCGGGAATCATGTAGAAATGGAAGTCTGTGGTATTCCATGCGTTGTTCTGACTCTGTATAAGGTAGTTGTGAGTAGTGCCACATAGGACCGGAGTGGTGAATGTGGCTACATTCGATGCTTCGTTATTTACAATCGCAATAGCCTTGAAGGTTGTTGTACCTTCCTGGGGGTCAAAAGGTCCGGTATATGTCTGGCCGTTTGATAATGTCGGGGTGGTGCCATCGGTAGTATATATGATAGTGGCACCTTGCTGTACAGCGGTAATCTCTATCTCCTGATTGGCATTGAAAACTATTGTGGGGCGGGCTATGCAATCCTCCAGATACCATACTCCGGTTTTGTCATCAATTGTCCAATAACCAACCAAACCACCGCAATATATTGTATTTGAATCTATTCCGTTTCGTTTAAATGAGCCTGGATTACTTTGGTTTTGACCAGAATAATAATTCATGTTAGCCTTTGCAGGATTGATTGATGAACGCTTGCCGCTGTTATCAACATTCTCACCTGCCTTAGGGCAGATGTTTAAATTCATTTTATCACCTAAAGAACCTTTTGTTATGAAAAATAGATTCTGGTCTTCATCTTCATCCTTTGTTGTTTGGAGATGGACCCTTACGCGGGCTTTGTTATTTGATACTATCTGGTAGTTATGAACAAGGTAATAGACATTGTTATCTGATCCTAAAAACTTTATGTAGTAATAATCAATATCATCATCACCGGTAGTAACAAAATCTATCTCCCATTTGGCTATATTTTCAGAGAAGATAGGTATAGTCTCTTTATTAGTGTCGGGATCTGGTTTATGCGTTGTCAGGAACGGCATTTTCTTCTTTCCTTCACCATCACCATCAAAATAGTTTGAGGCAGGACATAAATAGAAATTGTTTGTTTTATCATTGGAATTATAATTACCATCATTATAATTGGCAATGTAATAAATACCCGAATAATCTGTGCTTTTCTGGGCAAGTGCGGAGCCGGTGCCCACCAGCAGCATCAGCAGGGAGGCTAAGCGGCGTATGCGGTTTGATGATTTTGATTGGGACGATTGTGATTTCAATCCTGCAAAAGCCACAAATCTATGCAGGATTGCTGTATATTGTTTCCTATGTGGTAAGATTCTCATTATTCAGTTCAAAACAGAGCTACAGAATCTTGTTTCAACTTACAAATATAAGCATTATTTTATTAATATAAAATATAATACAGAAAAAATGCAAAGGGCAGGGGCCTTTGCATTTTGTTAATCCTTAGTCTCATTCATGACTTTGTATCTGCGTTGCAGAGCAACAAGTACGCTTCGTTCGGCCAGCGGGTTAAGACCTCGGAATGTAGTATGTTGTTTCAGCTGGCCGGAAAATTCTTTACATTCTAATCTATGCTGCAAATACACCCTTACCAGAGATTTTACTCCCTGCCTGGAGAAAATTATTTCTCTGCCTAGGAAAATTTTTTTCTCTGCCCAGGAAAAAAAATTCCTCTGCCTGGAGAATTTTGCGCCCTGGTAAGAGCGCAGTTTCCCCAGCGCCCGGAGGTGGTAAAAAATTCGGACACCACAATACTGCGGCACAAAAAAAACAGGAATGCTCAGGGGTAGGGCCCTTTACATTCCTGTTTCTTAGGTTTAAGCAACAGAGTGTTACTTGGTCACTGCAATCTTGTGGCGGTTCACAATATAGACTCCGCGGTTCTGTACGGGTACGGTAACCTTGGTGCCCGGCTGGATCGTGAACTGCTTGAGAACCTTGCCGGCCACCGATGTGACGGTTACGGTTGCAGCGTACTCCAGCGTACTCTCCACTACAATGTTCATCTGATTGCCGTAGATAATCAGGCCGCGATCCACAGGAATCTCCGTGAGCTGGTCATCATCACCTGCGTAACCTATGTACAGTGCATCGGCACGTGTTCCTGCACGCTTTTGGGCATGACTGCCGACATAGGTAAAGTATGCACGGAACGGAACGGTAGTCAGCGTGCTGTTGTTCTCAGTGTCATTGTTCTGGAACGCGCTTCCTGCCTGGTTGAGCAGGTAAGTGGTGGCACCTGCCAGAGTCTTGGTCTGATAGATAGGCATGTAGGTGTAGCCATCTGCTCTTATTGCACTTGCAGCTTCATATTCATTATCGGTAACAGCTATGACTGTAGAGCCGTCATTAGCCGATGCAAATGTGATGTACTGCTTTTCCAACTCCGCAGGAGCAGGTGTTGCTGTATGCAAGGCCTTCCATTCACCGCTCAGGTCAAACTCATAGTAACGCACTCCGGGGAATCCTATCAGGTATGGAACGCCTGCAGCGTATCTTGGATAATCGCTTATTGTGCGCGACTCATTGTAATACTGCTGCTGGTAATCATCCGTATTAGCATCATTCTTGTCATTGTATTTGTAATAGTAATTCCAGAGGAACGTGTTGGTTACTGTCTTGTCATTACCGCTATCCTTGGCAGGTGAGCTGAACAGAAGCTTGCTGTTGTCAGTATCGTCCACCTCAGTGTACTTGCGCAGCCAGTATTCATGTCCTACCTTGCTGCCCTCAAAGAAGTGGGTTATCTCACCCTTCTTGTGGGTAGTGACAATCTCAGCGGTGAACGGCAGGCTTATGGCCTCCCAACCGTCAACCATGCTCTCTATGTAAGTGTCGGGAACACGCTGATACCACATGCTGAACGGAGCGGGTATAGTATAGCTAATAGGAGCGTTAAAGTCCTGCTTGTCAACCAGGAAGTGGTCGGCAAAGGCTTCATAACCATTAGCTGTCTTCTCTACCAGATGACCCTTTACGGCTGCAATGTCTGAGGGAAGAACGTGCTGAACAGCAGCATATTCCGCAGGTGCTTCCGCGTCATCACGCAATACAAACGGCATCTCAGTATCCTTATGGTAGTAGTTGCGCAGAACGCTGTTCTGATCCTTATCCCGGGTAAAGTAAACCAGCATGTTCTGGGTCAGTCCGTCTGTAACATAGCTTCTCAATCCGTTGTAGTCAGTCAAAGGTGTAAAGAACTTATCGTTATCAGCATCAAGACTCCATTCTGTGTCATTATACTCCGTAAAGTCAATAGCAGTCATGGACTTGTGGATATCCGTTGAGTTATAGGTATCCTTGAATGCTGCGTAACTGTTAAAGTAAACCTTGCTCTGTTCCTTGTTACCAAAGTAGGCCGGAGTGCGGAATACACGTGTTCCGGTTGCGTCATCTACAATCAGACCGGAGCTCTTCTTTATCACACCGGGTTGTGTCTGATGGGCACCGCCACCCTGTACAATATCGTAAGTCAGCTTCTGGCCAAAGTAGATATAGTCATCAGGATAGATGGGCGAGTATTTGCCGCTTCCGTCATCACGAATGTTGTTGCTTTCGGGAATATAACCTCCGGCGTAAATAAAGTCCGGATAGATATAACGGTTCTCAACATACTGCTCTGTTGTATTAGGATAATATGCAGTGTCGGGAACTGCGCCGTCAACATTCAGTTTCTCCTTGCTCCAGGCGGTATATTTAACAGCGCCGCTTGACGGAACGTTGTGGTCATAGTAACGCTTGGTCAGGTAGAACTTGTTAAGGTTATATGCCACCTCGCCGTTCAGGAATGACTCCAGACCCTTCTGGTGGGCATCGGTGCGGACACCGCTCTTGTAATCGTTGAGATAGTAGCTGTTCTCAACCGTTCCAAGAGTACCGCCTAAGATAGGACTGGTCTCTGAACTTACAGTACCGGTTGTTATAACCCAGCAGTTGACTGCCGAACCGCTTCCGGCATCGGCAATACCGGATCCGGTAAATGAGCCGGTTACACCCAGGTTATAGACATCACCGCAAAGTGAGCCGAACAGTGAGTTGTCCAGACCGCTTATGGTATGACCGTCACCATGCAGCTTACCTGCAAAGCAACCGGAACCATCGCCTATGGAACTCCATGTTGAAGTAACGTCAATATCGCCGTCCAGGATAAAGTCAATATTTCCGGCATTGGCTATATTGTAGAACTCTGAATCCTCATCATTGCCTGCACCCTTAGTCAATCCAAAGAATGTATTGAACTGAGCCAGCTCTGATGCATCCTTTATATAGACCTTAGGATCATGCTTGCCAATCTGTACAGCGTCATCAAGGTACATGTAGTCATTTACTGCAACTACCTGTGTGCCGCCATTACCGTCATCAACGGTCTCGTTGTGTTTGCTATTCATCACATCGTTCATGCGGTGATAGTTGGCCACTGTAAACGGTACGGTGTTGGAGTAGGTCTTACCCAGATAAGTCTTGGTGTAGTAGGCTACCAGATAGCCGTCCTGATACCAGTACATAGGTGTGTTGTTGTTTACGTACGGAATACCGTTCTTATGATGCTCGGCGTCATTCGGGTTGGCAAATACCTCCCATCCGCTACCAACAATCTCGTATGCACCGGGAGTAACGTTAGGAACCTTAAGACCGACGGTAGAACCCGGAAGCACAACCGTAGGCGGCAGCAACTCGTCAATATATGGGATACCGCTCTTAAAGTTGATGTGTATGTTCACAACATGCTTCTCGCTTATAGGCTCAATATTGGTACCGGTCTCGTCGCTCTCCTCATAGTCATACTGATATATCAGAGTCAGCACCTTACCCTTGGAGAGACTGAATATATCCGATTCGCGTGACACCACCAGGGTAGAGGTTCCCACAGGAGCCGTACCCTGAACCGTAAAGTCCTTCTGCTTATTGACAAGATCTATATAATTGTCATAAGTAATTATGAAACCGGGTTCTACGTGTGTATTCAGATCGCGGGTCTGATTTGCCGCTATCTTTGTGGCTCCATTATGATCCAGTACTGTAACTGCAGATGTCACACGCTTACCTTCACCAAGTTCGTTTACGGTATATCCGTCACGGCAGTAATAGAATATGGTATCATCTGCAAAAGCAGGTAATGTCACTTTGTCAAAATACTCTTTTTCAGATACACTGCTGTATAATGTCTCAGTAACGGTCTTTCCTGCAGGTAGTATTGTACCGCCATTCTGGAAGGTGGTATTGACTATGTAGAGTGTAGTGTCACCTGCATGAGCCTCCACCCTGACAGGTGCATAGTGATACTGCTCATTAGGTATCGACTCATAATCCTCACGGAGTAGTGTGTCTCCAGGTTCTACAGTTTCACTGCCATACGTCAGATTCTGCGTTCCTTTGTAAATAGCCACATAGTCAACAGGAGTAACCTTAGAATAGAGAATGTTGCTGTTACCCTGCTCGCTGTCATAGTACCTGATATCGCCACGATACCTGGGATCTATAAGAACATCCAGAGCATCATAGTTGAAACTGAAATGAGCACGATCTGCCTCGGACATTGAACTCCAGGTCTCTATGCCTCGGTAGTTGGTACCTGTGTGGTAATAGTTGCCTCCGTATTTACCGGCTTCGGTGCAGTACCAGGCCGCGTCAAAGAAGTCTGTGTATTCAGGGTTAGCAGTAGTTAATGTACCATACTGTGAAGCGGGTATGAGTTCACCGTAATAGATGTATTCATCATTACCCAGTTCAATAGTGCTGGTGCAGAGGTATGCCTCCTCCATCTTGGTGCTAACCTCTGACCATTCATCGTCAGTGAAGAATGACCTGTAGGTACCGGCACCGGGATTGAGCTGTTTGCCGTTTATCTCTATCTTTGATTTCACCACGTATGCTTTCTGTACCTGGGCCTGACCTTCGGTGGGCTTGTTGCCGGCCATATTCTCATAGGTATCATGTACAGATCCGGGTATTATGTCATCAACATTGTACAGGCGCTGACCATATACTGCCGATACATCCGGGGTGTATGTGGGACCTGCCAGATAGTTGTTCTGGCCCGAAGTCATTTTACCGTATTGTTCAGTATTCTTTTTGTCACTGGCATCCGAACTGCTGGTATAATACTTATCCCATACCATGGGGTTGTTAATATCATACGTAAGGATATAACCGGTGTTATGACTCAGGTCGTTTGAAGGCCTGAATATAAAGTCAAACTCTGCTCTGGAATCAGTATCCAGGTTAAGTATTGAGTCATTAACGCTGGCCTTCAGGGTCCTGTACTCAGCGGGCAGCATTATATATCCCTTGGGGTAGTCATTTCCGTTTACGCGACATGCTGCTATGGTGGTGTAGGTGGTATCTACAAATTTGCTCTGGTCGGCAGGACCCAGCAGACACCAATCCCAGTAACTGATGGTATCGTTCAGGTGATACGTCATGTTGTTTATGGTAGCACCGTCCTTGTCATCATCGCGCAGATTAGTGCTCTTGTCGCTGGAGCTGTAGAAAGCGTACTTGCTGGGCTTTATGTCTAACAGCTGAATCTTGCCGTGTGACTGTGCCGAAATGGTAAGCGGAATGTTCACAGACTCGGCGTAAGCATTGGCTGCACCGGTATATGCCGATATGAACTGGTCATATACGTAGATGCTACCCTTGATATACCAGTAGTGGGCGGGAGATCCTCCCTCCAGATAACTGTTCATTCCCGGATAACAGTCATCAACAATCTGTTTCTGCGGGTGTATAAAGTTACCCGAAGTCTGGAGCTCATTACCCTGAACCGGGGTAGAATATGTGTATGCCTTATTGGTAACTGCCTTTGCGTGTGCTCCGTTTGACAGATTGTAGTCTGACAGGATGGTTTGCTCAAGATGGGTCTCTTGCTGAACGCCGTGTATGTTCTTGGCGTATACATATCCGCCGCCCAGACCTACCATCACATTGATAAGGTCTAACTCTACCACACCGGTAATGGGGCCCCATACCTTGTTCTGTTTGGTACCTTCCTCACTTGTCAGTTCCAGATATACACCCGATGCCAATGCCACCTTGTTGGCGCTGGAACCGTTGTTGCGCTTACGCTCCTTCTGTTTTGCAACCTTCCAATCATAGTAGGTCTCACGTGCAGTTGTAGGTGCGTAAGATGCTTCAGAGTTGTCATACTGGCGTTCATCTGTAAATTTGACATCGCTGGTGAGAGCACCCAGGAAGTTTACTATACTGTAAATACCGAAATAGTTTCCGTGTGAAATGTGGTTGGCCTCAGTGTCACCGGCCTGACTGTTTACCTTGTTGAGTGAAATCTCGCCTACACGGTTTACTGTATAGTCAGTATAGTCAACTATCTCAGGCACACGGTCGCGGGCACCCTGAAGCACCATGCGGCTTCCGAATATACCGCAGAAATCGGCACGCTGAATGGTGTTGAGCAGTCGTCCGGCATAAATGGATACAAAACCGCACTCCTCCCAGTATGTGCTGTTGTAATACTGAGTACCCTCAAACAGGTCCTTATACTCCTGAGCGGTCAGCTGCTTGCCGGGGTTGTATGTCTTATGGTCTTTGCCTTCACAAGTCTGGATGCACTTGAACTTAAGTTCATAATAAGCTTTTTCACGGTCATTCATCTTCCTGTAATCATTAAGAGTTATCTCGGCAGGCTGGCTGAAATAGTCGGTACCGTAGTTGGTGATGTTCAGCTCACGGTAACCATCCACCAGGGTAAGGTTGCCGTCACCGTACAGACCTCCGGTATGCTCTGTTCCAATGGTTATCAGGTCACGGTTATAGACATCGCGCAATATGGCTGTGGCATTGCCCAGTACGGTGTTGGTGTTGGCATAGACCACATCACTACCGGCCGAAACGTTACCTCCGGCAAACACGGCATTACGTATAATAACGCCGTCAAGACTTATCTGGCCCCATCTTCCTTCATCTAAGTTCTTGTTCTTAAGCTTATCCAGATAATCGGTGGGTATATACTGGCCCTTGGCAAAAAGAGAGTCGCCCAGTGTAACTCCGGCATCGCCTGTAACCATTGCCCATGGTTCAACAATGACACGGCTGTCATCGGTCAGTCTGTTCTCGGTTACGGTGCCGTTAGAGTAGGTCTTGAAACTAGAGCCGTTATGTTCATAATAATAACCTAATGTACTGCTGGGCATCAGTCCTGCAGCTCCGCTTTCGGCTCTCTTGCCGGAACCTGAATATACATAACCCAGGTCACCGCCGCCAAATACGTTACCGTAGCCAAGTGCCACATTGGCGGTAGTACCTACCTCGCCGCCGCGTATAAACACCTCGGTCTGACCGAATATGAAACCACGGCTGTCCCAGTCACAGGCATCAATCTCCTGCTGTGACATCATCTGGTCCATAAACTTATCGCCTTTACCGCCCCAGCTGTCTGTACCGCGGCCTCCGCCAAATACGTTGCGCATTACATGGCCTCCGTACAGTTCAACATGTGTATGACCGGGCTTGTATATCTTGGCCGGACCATTCTCAAACGGTGTCAGTGTTAATACATTCTGGCTGTTTCTTACGTTACCGCGTCCTATAGGACCAACCTCACCGCCACCGTAAATGTTTCCGCGTACGGTACCGCCATACATTTTTACGTTGGTGCTGTCAACAAAACTGTTTATTACGTAGCCGCCGCCAAATACGTTTCCGCTTCCGTCCAGTAGATTGTCTCCAGGCTTGGCGTCATCAAGCTGCTCAACGTAATTACCGTTTTCATACCTGAAACCTACATAACAGTTGTTGACGGTGACATTAGCCTTACCGTAAATGGTACCGCCTTCACCGCCGCCATAGACATTACGCTGAATTGCCGGTATGCCATTATGGAAATCAGTTCCGCCTATCTTACCCACTATTACGTTTGAGTAGCCAAGCACATCATTTGTAGTGTCGGCATAATCCTCGTCATGGTAACCTACACTACCTTTCCAGCCGCCTCCATAGAGGTTACGCGCGGTTCCGCCCTCAGCATACACCCATGTCTGGGCTTTGAAAGCAAGCTTGTCCTTATTCAGTACAGAGCCTTGTGAACCGGAACCATAGATGTCTCTTGTTACATTTCCGCCATTAAGATGAATGAAAGTTGAACCACTGACATTTGCTGTAGGTCCAAGACCGGCTCCGTAAATGTAGCCGCCTGTAGCACCTTTATTAATGTTTACGTTGGTGTTTGTAAAGATTGTCTCTCCATCAACCGTATGGGTGTGAATCTGATTAGGATCCAGTACATCATCTCTATACCATGTGGTTCCCAACTCCCTGTAATAATTGGCCGGACTTGCTACACCGGTTTCGGATGCATCGGGTGTATATGTGGTCAATGCCTTGACAGACTCTATATTTAGAACACGTCCTGCATTGCCGCCGCCATAAACATTATAGGTTCCGGCGCCATCCATAAGGTTGACCTCGGTATATTGTGCCCAGGTGCCTTCACCTTTACCGGCACCGAATATGGGGGGATTGTAACCACTGCTGGCTAAAGCCTTTGAGTATATGTTAACATGGGCATAGAGTGTACGGCGCTTGTTGTTGTTGCCACCAAATACGCCTTCAATAACTGCTTTGTCACTACGGTAGTTCACCTGTGATTCATAAACATCGCAAGGAGCGTTGTTCCTTACACCGTATGCGCCACCGAATATTTCATTTGCCTTAATTTCTGAGCCAACCGGCACATTTACCACGGTACGGCGTGTAACACCTTCCTCATATCCGCCGCCGTATGCATTTTTTATCTCTCCACGTACAAGGTCTATTACTGCCGATACGGAATCTGCATGGAAACCGGCAGAACTTGGGTTAATACCCATACCTATACCGGAATATGCACCGGCACCAAAAAACTCTGTGGTGCTGAACTTGGCGGTACCTTCGGGTATATCTACATGAACATAGCTGCGGTTCTGCATCTTGTCCTGCTCGCTGGCCGATGCCGACTCGCCCGAATAACCCTGGCCTGCACCGAACACCTTGGATATTGTTGTACTTGTTGATGAGTTGGGCTTGAAGTTTACAAATGCGTTACCCAGGAAAGGATACGGGTTAGGGGTGTTCTTGTGGCTGGTATAAGCGGAATTGTTATAATCGTAATTACCGCATGAGCCTCCAAATATATAGTTGGTAATAACTCCCGATACATACTCTACGTATGCAGATGCTTGTGTAACGGCAGGTTTGGCTGCTTCTGACGGGTTATATACCATACCTGTTTCTGTTACCTTGTCATAGAAATCACCGAATCCGTTGATGCTGCCGCCAAAGTCATTGCCGCCATATATGTTGTTTCTGATAGTGGCAGAACCTGTGGTGTTGTTCAGACCGGTTCCGGCAAAAGTCTGTGCATAACCGTCAATATCGGCATTGCATGAGCCGCCGAATGTGTCATAAACAGAGCCTCCGGTAAGATACAGAGCGGTGTTGCCGGTAACGGGGCCTTCAAATCCGCCGCCGTACAGCTTACCTATCTCTCCTTTAGCAAGACTTACTGTAGTGTTGCCGTCTATTGTACCGCCGTAACCACCGCCGAATACCTTGAGAGCCTTACCATCACTAACGCTGTTACCATTTATGTTAATGGTGGTGTTGCCTTTAATGGTAGCATCCTTACCAAAGCCTCCGCCAAATACGCTGAACGGGGTGTTGAAAAGGTTGCTGCTATTGGCAAGATATGTATCCATGCCTGTGTTGATATCAGAGCTGGACGGAATGATATTCTGCAGGAGGTCTATAACAACATCGCCGTTTATAATACCGCTGTTAAAGCAGCCTCCGAAAATGTTACCCTGATTACCGGCGGTAGTATCTACCGAGTTTGCAAAAATAACACCGTTAACGGTAAGATGTATCTTAGCACCCGAAGCCGGCTCTACAGTGAAACCGCCCTCGTTGCGTGCATTCAGGCCTGCAGTCTCTTCAACAAATGCATCGTTGCATCCGCCCACCAGCTTGTTTTTTATGATGATAGGCTTGGCAAAAGAGATATCAAAGTTTGCGGCCGATGTCATACTGCCTACATTACCGCCGCAATAGAAAGAGCCTATATGAGCATACTTGCTGTCCTGAGCGGCATCATAGGTTCTGGGATATGAATCATCAAACGTATATACAGGCATACATGATACAGCCGCACCCTGCATATAGGTGTTGAAAATATCAGTTTTGGTAAGATCCAGGTTGCTGTTGGTCTTGTACAGGTTAAGTGTGCCGCCGGTTTCCTTGTTCACCATGTCCAGACCGTTGCTGCCCAGGAATACGTTGCCTATCTGGGTGTAAGTACCAAGAACCAGGTTTATGGCATCGGATACAGTGGCGCTGTTACCACCGCCATAGACAGCATCAATTTCAGTTACTGCGTTTTCAGAACCGGCCACATGGATATAGGATTTTGATGTGTGAGGCCTGAATTTATTGAGCGAGTCAACACTGGCTGTATTCTCTGTAGTGCTGTAATTTGCGTAGTAGAAATCACCGTAAGTGGGGTCATTGGCCAGTGATTCCTTGTCGGTATAGACGTAAGAACCGTTGCCGCCACCATATACGCTGCCTGTGATGGAACTGCGTATCTCTATGGCGTTTCCGCCAAATACATCACCCGATATATCGTTACCGCCATAGACATTACCTATTGTTCCGGCTGTAACAAGCACGCGGGCAGAATATCCTTTGGGGAATTTTATGCCTGTTGTGGGTTCCTCATACTCGTTATTGTTTATCAGTGCAAGATTGCTGGGTATTACATCGGCCCTACGGCAACCGCCATATACGTTATTGACCTCCAGATCCGGGCTGGACAGTACCAGCATCAGACCATTCTCGTATGTCATATCGCCTGCATCACCACCGGAGTAGAGGGCGTTGATGGTGCCTTGGTTCAGATGCCATTTGGGGTGTATGGCCATATCGGCGTTCTTGTTGCCTCCAAACACGCGGTCAAACTGGAATTTGGGTGTAGATGTGGCAGAACTGCCGGTTCCCGATATGGTGTATGCGGCTTTATCCACATCCAGGTTTATACCCATACCACGCATCTTGTCAGCTTCCAGTTCATAACGATTGGCTGTGGTGTTGTTCAGGCAGATTACGGTCTCGCTTGTTACGGTGGCATTGTTACCGCCGCCATATACGTAGCCAAAGTTACCGCCATTAAGCTCCAGATAAACCTTGCTGACCTCGGGCCTGCTGACCAGACCTGTAAATGAATGCGCTGATATATCCCAACTGCTTGTGGAACTGTTCCAGACGCGCTCATTGAGCTCACTCATGGTTTCGTTACCCGGAGTGCCGGTATATGTGTATTCGCCGTTACCGCCGCCAAACAGCTGCGCCACATAAACTTTGTGGCTTGCGCTATGGCTGGACACTACAAACGCGTTCCAGGACTTGTCTATACCGTAGCCATTATTGCTTATGGGCTTGGTAGCATCCTCATTCAGAGTGGGAAGTGTCAGGTTATTTCCTCTAATCCATGACCAGTTTGTTCCGTTGGGAATGGTAATGTTTCCTGCTATATCGTTTCCGCCATAAACAGCGCCTATAATCATGTCGTTTGCTGCTTCAGCACCGTTTACGTTCACCAGAGAGTAGCCGTAGATGTTGGCCACACGGGCACCGCCGTAAACAGCTGCCTGCAAGTCGCCTCCCTTAAGGTTGACGTTGGTAGTACCTATCAGCTCGGCCTCGTTACCGCCGCCATACACGTTCTGTACTATAGTACCTCCGTTTATTTCAACATTACTGCCTCCAAACACCAATGCGCCATTACCGTCGCCCGCTCCAAACAGACCTCCGTGTATGGTGCCTTCCCAGTCAGAGCTTCCTATCTCTCCGGCATTAACCTGAACATCTGTGCTGCCAAACGTGCGGCCTTCCTGTCCGCCGCCGAATACCGTGCGTACCTGACCGGCGTTTACCGTTATGTTAGTGGCTTTATACGTAGCATCAGTTATTGCAACACTCTCTTTTGCCGCATTAACAGCAGTTGTGGTATTGCCGGTTCCTACTGCACCCTCGCGTCCGCCGCCATAGACATCGCCCTTGATGACTATATCGGCATAGAGGGGGGTGGAGGTGGTTGATAAAAACAACAATACCGCCCCGATAAATCTGAGCGATTTTATGTTGTTGCTGTGTATGTTGGATAATATCTTCATAGCTCTATGCTTTCAGTGTTATTCTATTGTCAGTTCTATTCCCGCATCGTCATCACTCAACTGATACAGGTAAGTGGGGTTGACGGTTATGTTGATGGGGTAGTTGGTTCCCGCCGCGGGCAATGCCGATGGCATTATCTTGCCGTTGATGGCATGTTGTTGCTTACGGATTAGCCATTCTCCCGGGTCATCGGACGGGAGTGTGGCGTTACAATGGTAAACGTTATAAGTAACCTCAAGCTCTATTGGCAGACTTGTGGCTGCCACAGGCATATAGCAGAACGCTGCTACAGGGTTAGCCTTAAAATCTGTGGTCAATATAATGGAGTCACCCTGAATGGGAATTTCAACCTCCAGATTGGATGCAGTGGGAGTTCCCCATGCGGGCACAGGGCTGCCGCTGAACTTGACATCCATGGTTGCCTGCCCAAGTGTGGTCCTGGCCTTGATTCCGGTTATGACAATCTTGCGCAGCTGGCTGTATGTGGCGTCTATCTTGAAATTGAGTGATGCCTGGGCATACAGATGGTTCATGGCCAGAAGCACCTTGTCGGGGTTGGCGCTGTTGTTTGATATGGGGCCAAAGACAAAGTCACCCGGAACCGGTGTGGGATCAATGTATGCAGATGTTTCGTAATAATCTCTGGCTGCAGCAACCGATATGGTGGGGTCACCTGCCGATAAGGTGTTGACAGTGGCGTGCAGCTTGTATCCGCCTCCGTCGGCAGCAGAGAATGTCGTGTTATCCCTGGTGCTTATTCCTGCCGGCTGGTAGGCGTAAAGGTAGTATTTGTGCGCGATTTCCAGATCCAGTGTTGAATTCCATCTGCTGCTGCCGGCATTATAGCTGAAATCACCATTTACCAGAGCCGTGCCGGTTTCAAATTCCTGGGCATACGCATATATGACATTATTGGGGGCGGGTGTATATTCCGTATATCCGCTCAAGAGTGCGCGGGTGGTGATTACCGTGCCCTGCTGCTGTACAAACTCCGGCACAATGTTGCAGCGGCCGCTTTCTATCTCATCACTCTGGCATGAGGCCAAACATAAAACAAGCAATGCCAGCACACCGCCTGCAATTGCTGTGTTTGAACGTTTCATGTTATATGTGTTATAGCCCTCTTTTCTCATCTATAAATAATCGCGTAAATATACTAAAAATATTTACCAGTTATATACACTAGGGGTAATTGGGGTTGAATTTACCCAATCTTTTACCTGGATTGACTCAATTTCTATGCCGTTTGCGGCTGTAAACTTGAGAGTCACCACGTAAGAATGACCTGAAAGGGTCTGTCCCGCAAGCTGCTGGCTGTTGGCATCGGTCGATGTCAGCGTAAGACCGGTAGCGGTTCCTGTTGTGGTGGCATTGTTAATGGCGTACTCAAAGTCCAGAGCCAGATTGTTCCAGTTTTGGCTGGGAACAGTAAGCCAGGTGCACAGGTGCTGTGTCCTCTGCGGGGCTGCGTTATCATCTGCCCACGTTCCCTTGGGCAGAACTATGCCGTCGGCGGGAGCTGTAAAGTCGGCTGCACTCAGCAACGGCATTACATTTCCTGTTGTTCCTGCTGTTGCATAAGTAACCTGGGCGCTATGATTGGCTTCGTGGAAAATATGTGTGGCATTCACCGTGCCGGACGGAGCCATTATGTAGTTTGAGCCGTTCTCTTTAAGGGTTATGCTCTTTACCTTAACCTCTTTAGTCAGATCGCCCACGTAGTATGCCCTGAACTCCACTTTGGCCAGCAGATGGCTGAATGTGAACCTTACATAGTGATCTGAAAATGCAGCTCCGGTGCCTACGTAACGTCCCACGCGGACCGATGTCATCAGGTCCATTGCATTCTGAATGATAAGGGAATCGGGGTAGGTGTCATCAGTACCGTCACCATCGGTATCATAAGCAAATTCATGAACCTGATTGTTGCCTATACTGGCCTTCTGCCAGTTGGGAATGTTGTTTATGGTAAGCGTCCCGTTTGTTTCACTTACATACGTACCGCTGCCCGATGTGTCCAGGTGGGGCCAGTAGGCTATGAACTGGTAGCTGGCCTCAGGGTTGCTGTCCCAGTAGCGTATGGGGTTGTAGTACCATGGGGTGGTTTCGGCATCGGACTCCGGTTTGACCTCGGTATTGTCAAATATCCTGGTCTTGTTTGTGTTTACTGTCTTGTATCCGTAAACACCAAATCCTTTCTCATTGCCATTGCCGCCGTTATAGCTCTGCTGTATCAGAGACTGCTTGTCGGTAACGATAGCCTTGGTGCCGGACTGTATGGCACAGCCCAGCTGTATGGGCTCAAGCTCCTCAATCCTGCTCCTGCAGCATGAGAACTGAAGGAGCAGGATTGGGATGGCTAAAACAATGTAAGAAATTTTCTTAGTCATGCCTAAAACCTGTTATGGTAGGATTATCAGTGGTTAATCTGATAGTCCAAGTTGTAAATATCTTCCCAGTCAGACACTGTGGCGGTAAATTCTATTACGTATTCGTCGGTTTCACGCTCGGGATATATCTCGCCTGTGTCGGGGTCTTTCTCCAGCTGTACCCAGCCGTCATCCTCATCCACATCGCCGTCACCGTCGGTATCAACATGCACCAGTATCACGTCCTTTCCATCCGGGTTGCTGGGACTGCCGTCGGTGGGATCGGAGTGCGGGTCATTGTTCTGGTTGGTGATGTCGTCATCATCCACGTTGTCTATATGACCGTCGCCGTCGCGGTCAATACCGCCTTCCAGCAGACCGTCATCGTCTATATCCTCCCAGATTATGGGGTAATCCACCCAGGTGTCCGGTACACCGTCACCGTCGGTGTCCTCAAGAACCTGTATAACGTCCGGGTTATCAGGGTCATAGCGCATTACACCGGGGGTGGGGGTGTCATCTGTCCTGGTTATGGTGTCGCCGGTTTCGGGGTCAATCTGAATGCTGCCGTCACCGTCGGCGTCCCATACGCGGGTATTGGTTGCGGGATTGAACGCAAGTATGTAGTTGTAGCGGTTGTTTATGTCCCACGATGAAATCTTACGGGCAACACCCTGCTTGTCCTTACCCTGGATACCGGCCAGACGTATGCCTTTCTTTATGAAAGTAGAGCTGGTGGTATCATTGTAGCGTACGCGGAATACGGCGTCTATCATTACGTCCTGATAATCGCCGTCCTGATTGTACAGCTGCTGCGGGATAGTGATAAGGTCATTTATGGCATATACTGATGTGCCGTCTGTGTTAAAGTTTACGTTCTTGACCTCGGCTATATCCATCCGGCCTCTCTGACCTGTCCATTCACCCTCGGCCATCTTGCTGCTTGTCCACCCTGTCTGCGTGTATGTTCCGGTATTCTTAACACCGGTCAGATGCAGGCTCAGAAGTGTGGCGCCGGCTATGCCGCTCATGTCGGCTTTGTCAGAGAATTTTACCATCACATTCACATTGCTCATTATGTGATGGAATATCATGTCAACCGTGTTGAACGGTGATATCTCCCTTATCTCCGAAATCATCAGGTCTGTCTGCTCATCGGGGTTGCTGGGGTTCACGTAGTCGGCAAAGGTGACTTTGTTGTCATCGCCTATCACGTACAGATCCTCGCTGTAGGGGAATAATCCGTAGAACTTGTACTTGGAGCCTATGTTCCACAGTTTCTTGTTGTCATAGTTCCAGGTGGTTCCGCTCACGTAATATACGCGCTGGTTATTGAATATGGTGTCCAGATACTCACCTGTGGTCTGGTAACCCCATACAGCCATGGCATCGCCCTCAACGAACGGGTTGGTCCCGTTCTTTGAGGCGCGTGTCATTCCGCTCACGTAGTTGCTGAACTCAATGTATGAGTCAGGGAACCTGCCCGGATCTGATTCCTGCAGAGTGCTGTTGTTTGAGCAGGCAACCGTGAGGAGTGCCGTTGATGCTATTGCTATCAGTTTAAGTTTCATAGTCTTAATCAGATTATTATAGCAATCAGTATTATATTATTCTTTAATGATGTATTCTGCGTTGTAGTCATCGTTCCAGTCAACAACTGTAGCGGAGAACTGGATCTCGGTGGTAACCTCCTGAACATCGGGAGTGGGAGCTTTCTTCTCCAACTCATACCACTTGGTGTTGCCCTCTTCGTCCTTCTCATAATCCTCGGTTCCGTCATCATTCTTGATAACGTGAGCGTACAGAATAACATCAAACTCATTGTCGTTATCCAGGTAATCCTTGTGGTCACCGTCATAGTTATCATTCTCGGTAGCCTTGCCGTCACCGTCCTTGTCGGCAATACCTTCCAGCAATCCGTCACCATCTACATCCTTCCATACAACCTTGATGTCGCCCTGGCCGTCGTTGTCGGTATCAACCCAGAACTCACCGTCGGCATCGGTTACCAGCCATGATGTGGGCTGCTTGTAGCCACCGGTCTCGGCACCGTCATAATCTACGTAGCATGTGTCGGGGTAGTTGGTATCTGTAGTATCAGAAGGCAGTCCGGGATCTATGTCACCGGGAGTGGTCTTATCACGCTCCAGCTCAGTATCCACAACGCCGTCGCCGTCAGTGTCTTGCCATATTACATCGGGATCATCTGTACCGTTAGTGTGATCGGGCTCACCGTCACCGTCGCGGTCGGGCAGACCCTCTTCCTTACCGTCGCCGTCAATATCCTGCCAAATGATAGGATAGTCGGGCTGATCGTCCAGATCGCTGTCAATCCACCACTCATCGGGAACGCCGTCACCGTCATTGTCTATCTCAATGATGTTGATGTTAGGTGTAATGGAATCAGTGTTCTCAAACTGCTCCTGGCTGTGCTCATCGTTAGCAATAGGCAGATGATGACCGCCCTGGTCTGTGATAGCCGGGTTTACAGATATGGTGTAGTTGTAGCGGAAATTGGGATCCCACTTGGCCAGAGTAATGCTCTTTGTGGGATCAGACTTTCTGGTGCCTACAATCTTGTTCAGAGCCACGGTGCGTGTAAACACTGATGCGGTCTCGTCCTCATACATGAGCTGGAAGGTAATGGTTACCTTAGCGTTGTCATTTATCTGCTGCGGGAGCAGGAGCAGGTCATTCACAACGGTCTGAGCCTTTGTTGCGCCTACCAGATAAACTGAATCCTTAACTGCGGGCAGGTCATATTCAGATGTCTCCACGGGAGTCCAGTCGCCTACAAACACGTTGTTGTTATCCCAACCGGTCTGTGCAAATGAACCCTCGCCGTAAAGGCCGGTAATATCAAAGTTAATAACTTTTACGCCTACAATACCGTCAGTACTGAACTCATCGGCAGTCTTAAGGTAGAAACTTACGTTGCTCAGTATGTGGTTGAATTCAAACGGAACCACATTGTAGGGCAGATGACCGGTAATCTGCTTGGCAATCATCAGGTCAATCTGGTCGGCTGCTGCCTCCTTAACGGTAAAGCTGCTTACGCTGAACAGTCTGGTATCCCTGTTAAAGCTGTTAACCGGGTAGTTGTAGGGGAATATTGCATAGAAATCGTAGGTGGAGTTCTTCTCCCAGTACTTGACGGGAGTGTAGTACCAACCCTGCAGATTTATTACTCTCTGATGGTTGAACAGAGGATCGGGGTTCTGTGACTGGTATCCATAGACCTCGATAGTGTCATAATCCTGGAATGAATTCCCTTTATCTCTGGATGCACGTGTAAGGCCGTTCACGTAGTTTGTGAAACGGATCTCGGTGGTGCTGTCCTTGATGCTCTCAATGCCATTGACTGCAGTGCTGTCCTGGCAAGCCTGGAATGCCATCAGAGTGGCTACTCCCATAAGCAGAAATACTGTCTTTTTCATCCTTTTAATAAGTGTTTATTTTATTATACTTTCTTTTCTATGTTGTTAAGCCCTTTTATGCTCCGGTCAGGGATTAAAACAGGCTTAGTATATCCATGAGTTCCTGTCGTTTTCAGAGTCCCAGAGTGTTGAACCCGAATCAAACGTAATCACATCATTCTCTGATCCTATAATCAGTGTAAGTGTGTAGTTGTTTGAGCACCTGAACTCGCTGAAAGCATTGTCAAGCCTTAACAGATAGGTAAAGTGCTCAGAGTGTCCGCCCACACTGTTTATGGAGTATCTAAGACGCAACTGCATCTGCTCTGTAATGGGCTGCGGCAGAACCAGTGACTCAACCACGCAGCAGCCTGCCATTGTAACGTTGGCACCGCGTGTGCCCTGCAGGGTATAGCGCGGGTAGGTGGAGTCTGTAATCCATTCGCGCACAGTGTCATCGGCCTCTACACCTACTACAGGAGTGTGACTGAGCTTTTGGGTGAAACTGCCCTTGCCCACAAACTGTCCTATAGAAAGGCTGTCAACAACAACGTTTGTTGAACCTGACGATACAATATCAGGATGTGCCACAACCATAACGTTGAACTTGGCCAGAATATGCTGCATGTTGAATGTAACGCGTGAATGTACCTTCTCCTTAGGTACCATCTGTCCGGAGCGGTCTATCAGCCAGTCAGTGTCATCCACACCGTAGAATGAACCCGACGGAACAGGCTGTGCTACTGTGTCCATGGTATTGCAGCCGGTAAGAATCACATTCTTAATGCTTATAAAGCCGGTTTGCTCATTGATAGAGACCGATGCATCAGGAACGGAATTGGCGTGCGGAGCGTAAGCATAGAAGCGGTAAGAGCTGCCTTTGTCCCAATAACGTGCGGGAGAGTAGGTCCACAGGGCACGGACGGGGTCATACGTCACTTCCTTGTTGTTGAACTGACATACAACCTCGCCGCCTTGGGTGGTTTGCCAACCCCAAACACCCATAGTGTTGGTGTGCTGGCTGAGTAGGCTTACAGAGCGGGTGCGTATAGGATTGTCTATCACACCATTGCCAAAACTGATAGCCAGACTGTCATTGGGTTCAACATCCTCACGGAGGTTTACAATGCTGTACTGGCAGCCGGTCAACAGCATAGCTGCTGCCATCCACCCCAGTACTCTATGTCTTGCTACATTCAGCATAGTTTTTAATCCTCTACTTTTTTTCAGTTTCAAGGTCTATCATACCGGCTTTACACCTTATATATAATATACCTTAATTTAATCTGTTACTCTCACTCTCACTCTGCGGCCACTTTCATTGCAAACCGCAAACTCCTTTTATAAATATCATTGGACATCTAGCGCTCACGCTCTATCTTGGTGGCCATCAGGGCGATCAAGCCCTGGTGGCCTATTTAAAGAAAAGAGTTTTTTGATGATTTACTCAATATCAACAGCTGTTTCTGTTTTAGTGGTCCACTCATAAACATCAGCATCAAATATGATAGCAGCAGGTGCAAGAGTAATGTTAAGAGTGTTCTGCCAACCTTCGCAGAAGTCAATTGCATCGGTAGAATTGTCTCCGTTGAAGACATCGGCGAGGTTGTAATAGTAAACATAACCATCCATCTTTGCTGCATCAGTTCCAGTTGTCCAGATTTCGTAATCAATTACGATATAAGGATCGCTGTTTTCATCAGCATTTGTACCGTCAAGTTTAAAATGCTTAGGAGCTGTACTAGTTCCGTCATAGTCCTTTACTTCAACAGTCTTGTTGTATGCTACAGACTGCGGTATTGCCAATCCTTCATATACATATTGGTAGTTGGTAGTTGCTGTAGTTGCGGTTGAAGTAATGGTTAATGCAGACGCAGGAGCATAACCCACACCAGCTGTAAATGTACTCTGAGTAGTAGGAGCGGTAGCCCAACGTGCTATTGTTCCACTTGAGAGGGTTGTTCCAGAAGCCAAAGCCTCATTAAATGAACCGTTGCTCTTCATGTTGTAAACCTTGATAGAGTTTAATTTAACTTCAAAGTCATCTAGTGTTGAGGCTTTACGTACACCAATGTTAAGACGTGACAGGATGTGGTTGAAATCCAGAAGAACAGGAGTGTTGTCATAAGTATTGTAATCGGTAACGTCAGTAGCGATCATCAGATCTTCTGTGGTGAGATTTTCTGTCAGAACTTTATCAACATCAACAGTAGTAGCTGGTGTAGTTACTGAGTTGTATCCGGTTATTGCAAAATTGGCAATAGATACTTTTTTGTTTGTGCTATCCCAAACCCATGATGCACCAGTTGGAGCATTAGGAGAAACAGCATAAAAACTATAACTGGTTGCAGACTTGTCCCAAAAGCGGATAGGTGTATAGTACCAACCTTCTGTTACAGCTGGGGTTGCGCTTGCATTAGCATCCTTATGCTCTACCAACTGACCTGGATAAGTATAAGCACTGTTGTCTTCTACAGCACCCATTACAGGGGACTCAGTTCCATTAACGTACTTATAACCCCAAACCTTAAATGTAGTGTTATAATCCTCAAGATTGTCCTTTTCTGTTGCACTTGAGTTTTCAGCACGAGTCTGTTTACCAGCATAGGTTGAAAATCCAATTGCGTTATCCGGAGTGTCAATCTCCTGGAAGGAATCGTTTTTTGTGCAACCTGCAACTATTGCTGCAGTGGCTAATATGAACAGATATTTTTTCATAATTATTATTTCTTTGGTTATGACTAATGTTTATTACTGTACGATAATAGGAGTGGCTTGACCGCCGTCAACACAGAAACCGCAAATGGTAGTAACGTCAAATTCAATAGCAGCAGGCTTGATGTCAAGGGTGTAGGTAGTGTGTGAGTCTGTACCCCAAACCTGGGCAGCGGTTAATGTGGCAACCTGGTCCTCAAATGTCTCAGAATAAGTACCATCTTTAAAGGTAAAATCAACAGTAAAGGTTAAAGTAGAGGCATCAATATTCTGGGGAACCATTATGTACCAGTCTGTAACATCGGTGGCAGTTGCATCTGTTGCGCAAGTAAGTGCAACTTTAGTTTGTGAAGCACCTGATCCTACCAGGGTAATATTGCCTGTACCGGCTGTCGGTATTGCCCATTCTGTATTAGCAAGAGCTGTGGGTGTAGCAGTCAGAGTCTGGGTGAATGTACCGGCACCGCTGTTCCATCCTGTCATGACAAGTCTGGTAACTTCAATAGTTCCGGTAGATAAAGTGCTCTTGAGTTTGAAATCAATCTTGGCCATGATGTGATGGAAATCAATATCAACAGCTGCATGAGTGGTAGTGTAACTTCCACTAACATTTGTTGCTCCATCTCTGTCAATGAGATAATCATCAGAAGCAGTGCTTATTGCTGAAGCAGCGCCTGTAATCTTGAACTTTAATGCCTCAGGAGCAGAATTAGCAACTAAGGAATATGTTCCAGTTGTAGGATTATA
This sequence comes from uncultured Bacteroidales bacterium, assembly GCA_902799685.1. Taxonomy (GTDB): domain Bacteria; phylum Bacteroidota; class Bacteroidia; order Bacteroidales; family Bacteroidaceae; genus Colenecus. Next base: position 120,711 of record CADCBO010000005.1, on the reverse strand, counting down.
AGGAGCGATAGCAAAGAAATTATAAGTACCGTTCTTATCCCAGAAACGAAGGTTGTCATAATACCAGCTTGTGCCGCTGTTGGTTGACTTAACATTTACATTATCAAAGATTGTCTGAGCATTAGTCCAGTTTGCTTCAGAAGTCTTTTTCTTATAACCATATACGATAAAACCACCTTCACCTGCCAATGCAGCTTCATCTGCTATGTAAGCGCGTGTGGTCTTGTTGAGTGCCTGATTGAAAGAGATGGCGCTCTCTTGTTCTTCAACCTCCTTGAAGTTGTCGTTGCTTGAGCATGCTGCAAACAGTGCGGCAGCTGCTGCGATCATCAAATAACTCTTTTTCATAATTCTCTTTTCTTTAAGATTTAGTTAATAATTTGTTTCTTGTTCTTTGTGACCGGTAGGAGTATCACCTCCTGCCGGCCTGTTTTCTTTTAATCAAAGATGGTTACATTCTCATTTTTCTTGTCTTTCCACTCATATACCTGAGCATCGAAAACAATCATATCGGCATCGATCTTGATGTTGAGAACATTCTGCCATCCTTCGCAGAAATTAAGAGTCTCACCATCTGCTACATTAAATGCATGAGCAAGGTTATAGTAAGCGGTATAAGGCTCACCACCGATTGTGTAATCCAACTTCAGATAAGGATATGCTGCGTTCTGGTCTCCAACTTTATCATTATCGGTGTCTTTCTTTCCGTTAGCCCTGTCAAGAACCTCGCTTGTAATAGCCTGAGGAATGATAAGATACTGAGCGATGTAACGCGGAGTGGTAGCATCAAGTTCCAATGTGCTGATGTCGGCACCGGGAAGATCGTATGTACCTTCTGTGGCAAGAGCGCTCCAGCGTTTGATCGTGCCTTCTTTTAGAACATCTGTACCCAAATCTGCTCCTTCATTGAATGTACCTTTGTTCTTGAGACTTACGCCTTTTATTTCAAAACCTGTTACCTTAACAACTACGTCATTGTTGGTGTTAGTATCTGAATTGAGACTAGCTATAGTACCACCGGCCTTAAGAGCAACGGTAACGTTCAAACGAGAAAGGATATGATTGAAAATCTCATTTACCTTGTCAGGATCATTCTTGTTGTACTTATCTCTAAGAACAATATTGTCATCTGCAATCATCAAATCTACATCATGAACATCTTTGAAAGACTGTACTTCGGTAGTAACAGTTGCAGTAGCGTTGTATGAGAGGTTGTTATTTATTCCTCCTGCCAGAGTAAAGTTGGCATAACTCAACTTACCCTGGTCGCCGGTACCAGTTAATACCCATGATGAACTTGTAGGTGAAGCAGCGTAAAAATAGTATTTGTCAGCAGATTTATCCCAGAATTTGATAGGATTAGCATCCCAATTGAAGTATGTATTGGTTTCTGTCCCGCTTTCGTTATAAGTTACAGTTCCTTTATTATAAACGGGAGTTGAAACCCACGCATTATTATAGAACTTCCAAGCCCATACATCAAAGGTTGTGTTGTGAGCTTCAAGATTCCACTTATTAGTAGCCTGCTCGTTATTTTCAGCCTTGGTCTGAGCTTCGGCAAAAGTTGTGAAACCTATTACAGCCTCTTCCTGCTCGTTGTTTATCTGAACTTTATCGTCCTTGGAGCAAGATGCTAATATTACTGCTGCGCTTGCTAAAATGATAAATGTCTTTTTCATATTGTTGTTTTGTTTTTATTTGGTTAGTCAATTATTACAGAACCTGCATTCTCTGTTTTCCACTCGTAAACCTGAGCATCAAAATGGATAGGCTTGGGACCTATGGTCAGGGTAAGATCATACTGGCTTCCCTGCTTGAACTCAAACTCTCCGTCTATAGCAAGAGTGCTGTTCCAGATGTCTGCAAAATCGTAGTATGCATTATAAACCTCATCGCCAATCTGATACTGGATATACAGATAGATATCGGTCAGATCAGTTGCTGTGGGCTGAGCTCCTGCGGCCTTCTTGGTTGCGGTCTGCGGGAAAATGAGGTTCTCAATCCAGTAGCAGCCGTCATAATTGGTGTCGGCGGTAAGAGAGTAGGCAGCGTTAATGTCTATATCATACTTGCTTGAAGTAGTCCAACCTTTGGTGGTCATGTTGGTGTTATAGACAAAATAACCTTCCTTAGCCAGGTTTGCAATCTTAAGCTCATTAACTTTAAGCTCCTGCTTGCCTTTGTAGTCCTCGTCCTTCTTAATCTTGACATTAAGCTTGGTAAGGATGTGGTGGAATACCAACTGTACATCGGCGCTTGTTACAGCTATAGTAGGTGAAACAGTCTTCTTATCGGCAATCATGAAATCCTTGTCATAACCTGAGTATGTCAGTGCAGCCTGAGGTACGAGAGGGCTTCCGGCCAATGCCAGATTCTTCTCTTGCTGGATATTGTACTTGGCACTGGCAGTAGCTATAGAGATATTATTGTCACCTGCTGCTACTGTATAGATAGGTGCTGCATCATAGGGGGCAATTGCAAAGAACTCATAGCTTTCGGCCATCTTATCCCAATAACGCACATCCTCATAATACCATGCAGGAACATAAGGTGTTGCTGATGCAGCAGCCCATTCTATTGATGGCTTTTCATCATCGGCGTCATAAACTACAGTGCCTTTAGCGTCTGTAGCAAAGTATTCATTAGGATGGTTGCTGAATACAGCGTTTGTAACAACTGCTCCGTTAACTGTCTTCCATCCATAGACACCAAATACGGTGTAGAAATCATTCAGAGCTGTAGAATTGGTTCCTTTTGTAACCTTGTCAGCGTATGCCGAGAAGGAGAGGGCCTGCTCTGCTTTCTGCTCGTCGGCAACATCCTTAACAGCGTTGTCAGAGCATGATGCCATCATAGCGACGGCTGCAATCAGTATAAAACTCTTTTTCATAATTCTCTTTTCTTTAATTTAGTCCTTATATTATATATAACTAGTTGGATTACTATGTTAATCCAGTAATATTTCAGTTGAATTAACTTGCTCCCAAGGAGTAACGTTTGCATCAAATGTAATCACAGTGGGGCTGATTGTGAAAATGAGGTTATAGCTGTAACGGTCAAAGAAACTTGTGAAAGCGTCCTTAAGATTCATCTCGTAAGTGTAATCCTCTGAGTAGTTACCGCTTCCGCTTGTGATGGTGTATTTGAGTGTGAGCTTAGGTGTATCGCCTACGGTCTGCGGAATAACCAGAGACTCAATGAAATACAACGGGTTGATTTCATGGGTTGTTGCAGTTGTTGCAGGCAATGCAGGCTCACCATCAGATGTTGTGTATGAAAGCTTGTAGGCTGCGTTGCTGTTAGTTTCGTTAGCGGTCCATCCGCTGATAGATTCAGTATCACTCTTTACATACTTTTTCTCTGAATATGAACCCTTGTCCTTAAGACCGGTAATTTCAATGCTGTTGATCTTAACTGTAGAGTTGTCAAGGCTCTGAGCTTTACCTACAACAACATTCAACTTAGAAAGGATGTGCTTGAATACCAGAGGAACCTGCTTGTGGTCTGTGCCGGCCTGTGCCTGTGCCTGTGAGGTCATAAGGTCAAGGTCAGAGCCGTTTACGTTAAAGCCTTTGTAGATGGCTGCTGCGGTAGCCTTGGCCTGAAGGTTCTTACCGGTCAGTACATAGTCTGTTGCAACAAAATCATTACCGGAACCGCCTACAAGTGCGTCAGCGCTGCTGTAGTAATAACGGAGCGGGTTGGATTCTGCTACGGGAGCGTATGCTGTGAAAACATAGTTGGCCTGCTTGTCCCAGAAACGCTCATCTTCGTATGCCCAGTTTGAACCGTGGAATGGATTGCTGTCATCTGTGTATGTGCAGGTTACGCCAGCCTGTGTGCCGGCTGCCTCTGCCTTGCCGCCAAATACATACTGTATGGCACCGTCAACTGTTGATTGCTTGGTTCCATATACTGCAAATGTATTGTGGAAGAATTCAAGGTTGCTGATATCTGTGACGTCTCCGGCTTTGGTGGACTTTTCTGAGTAGGAGCTGAAACCTATTACGGCCTGCTGCTCATTACCGTCCTGACGCTCGTTCAGAACTTTCTCATTTGCGCAAGATGCCAGGAATGAGGTGGCAACTGCTGCGATAATCAAATAACTCTTTCTCATAAGTTGTTTTTGTTTTATTGTTTTTACTTTTTTGTTCAATTAATATAACGTACGTTTGACTGAGCGTGCGGTATGTGATTTATAATCTGCTCGTTGCCGTGGTGAGCCCTGTGATCGGTGGTGCCGCTTGAGTGAGCTGTCAACAGGGTGGCCAGGGCGGCTAGAGCAATAGTTGCTATGGCGGTCATTACCATGTAACCCCATCTGCCGTACTTTAACTTTGTAAACATACTTATTTTATTTTTAATTCTTCTATAATACTATGTCTAAAAATCGTCTTTTTTTTGAGAATCAGATGGTTACTTCGGCGTTAACCTCGTTTGACCAGTTTTCAACTTCGGCGTTGAAACCGCCACCGCTGCTCTGAGGCTTCTGGTTGATCAGATCCTCGGGAACCTCATTGGCGTCAACATATATTGTTATGATACCGCCGGTGGGACGCTGGTGCATCTGCTCGGTAATATCGCGTGTTACGGTCCATGTGTAGTTGTTACGCAGGGTTAGACCTATTCCAACAAAGTTGCGGTCAATATCCGGAGCCTTGGTGGCTGCCTTGGTTGTCTCCAGCGGGTTCATTCCGGGCAGACCCCAGGTGAGTATGCGTGCTGCAATGATGTCGGCGCTGTCAGCTACAGCCTCGCCCTCAAGCCTTACGTTCTTGTGACGCTGCATGGGCTTGATATCATCGGTGGTGATTGAAATTGTATTATTGAAAGTCCTGCGGCTGAACATTTCTACACCTTGTGACAGACCTGTTGCGGTAAGTCCGCGTGCACCCTTGATGCGGTCACCCTTTTCATCGGCGTTATTTGTGATTATAATCTGATAGACGTAGATGAAAGAGTAGGGACGCAGTGTTGCGTTTATCTTATATATATAAGTAATATTGCCCTCCTCGTCATATTCCTTATCGTAGGCAGAGGGGTCCTCGTCAATATAGATGTCTTCTACAAGTGTGCCGAACAGCTCGTCGGGCTGGTTGTAATCTATATAAGAACGTGAGGTGTCGGGCATCTCGCTGCTCTCGCTCTCTGCGCGTGTGCGAATCCATGATGACTGGCTGCTCATACGTGTGCTGGCGGTATAGGTCTCATAGTCGTCGCTCTGGTAGAATGATGTCCACTCTGTACCAAAGTTGTAGAACATCATATCGTATGTGCTGCCTGATGTCAGTGATACGCGGCCGCCGTTAGAGTCGAATATCTTTACGAATGAGCTGAAACGTTTGCCGGTAGATTCGTCCAGATTATATATGGTACCCTTTATGAGCTCAGGCTTGGTGTAGCCCAGGTCACCGTAGGTTTCAAGTGCGGCGTCCCAGTCATACTGCCACTGGGTGTCCCACCCAATTCCCCACAGAAGGTCAAGGTTGATATCATATATCTCAACTGCTATCTGAGTCTGATCTACACGCAGGAACAGGTCTTTTCTAATGCATGAAGAATTGGAAAGGAGGGCAAGTGTCAAAACAACCACCATCTGCAACTTTGCCATCATCTTGTTTAAATTCCTTTCGTTTGTCATCTGATTTTGTTCAGTTTTTGTTTTGTTTTCGTTCATTTCCGCTGCAAAGATACGCGTTAAATATGTGTTGAAAAAACAACATCCAAAGAAATTCTTCTCAAATTCACAAAACGAAATTCAAACAATAGTTCAAATATCAACGCAAAATTGTTAATTTGACAATGGATATGCAAAATCACAATTGTCGAAATATCGATTGGTTGAAATTATACAAAAAAAAGTTGTTTTGTGGCATTGTGGAGCCGTTTTTACGTTTTATCTTTGTGCTGTAAATCGACAAAAGGACTAAATGATTAGTATTTTTGCATATCAACTGCCGTTTTCGGTTTGTCTTCTGTGGCTGATAGTAATTTTATTCAGGAATCAGAAGACTCACTCAGGGCATTTGCTGGCTGTGGTGCTTGGCTTTCTGGCCGTAAGTTTCTACAGCGGGGCAAATAACCTGTCTCTTAATACTAATCCGCACCGTCAGGTTATAATGAACATTATACTGGAGTTCTCATCGCTGGCTGTACTGCCGCTGGTGTGCTTTTATATAAGGTCTCTGGCCGATGATGTCTATGAGCGTGCCATGGCTTACCTTATGCTGCTGCCGGCCATTTTGCTTACTACGGCTAATGTGGTACTGGTGTGCCTTATGGGGCTTGACAGCTGCGCTGAACTGTTTTACGGCTCTTACAGCGATCCTGTGGTTATTGACAATTCCGATGTCCTGCAGAGGGCGTATCTGCTTATTTCATATACCGCATACAGGATCCTGTTCCTTACAATTCTGGTGCTGGCCATGATATATATGATATGGTGGCTGTATTACTACAAGTTCCGTCCGGGGCATATTGTGGCTTTTCTTAAGGGTAAAAAGACTTCGTTCAACGCAAACATTCTCTGCGTGCTTCTGTTCATCTACTTTATGCTGTGGGGCCTGTGCGTTGTTTTCTATCAGAAGTTTCTTGATATCACGTCATTCTGGTCGGTTGCGTGGTCTATCTGTACGGCTGTTGTGCTGTTCCTGGTGGGTTACGTGGCTGCCGTGCCGCCGCTTTCGGGCGGTTATATGAGTATGGAAAGGTTGCGTCATCCGTTCACCGCCGTCAGCCAGACTCCGCAGGAGCTGCTGGAGACTGTAGATTCCGGTCCCGTGGCCGATGTGGCGCAGGCGGGCTATGACAAGATTATGGAGTCATTCCAGGAGCTTATGGTTACCAATCAGGCTTTCCAGAATCCCAATATCACTATTGACGAGATTGCGCATCAGCTCAACACCAACCGTACGTACGTGTCAAAGCTGGTCAATATCTATTACGGTATGCCGTTCCGCGACTATCTGGGTAAGCTGCGCATGGATTTTGCCAAGCAGCTGATGCTTGATGAGCCCGACGCACCGATAGAATACATAGCCGTAAAGAGCGGATTCCAGAGCTCCACCCAGTTTATCCGCAAATTCAAGGAGCACGAGAACACCACTCCCGTCACCTGGCGCAACGCCCAGCTTCACAAGACCAATTAGTAAAAGAAACCTCTGCGGAGGTTTTTTTTTGTTAATGTATGAGGCTGTTTGCGGGATTTGATTAAATTTGCGGAACTATAAACGGGAATTATCTATTATAACTTATGAATACCAAAATCCAGGAACTTACCGACATTATTTATAATGAAGGTGTAGCAAAAGGTCAGGCCCAGGCAGACCAGATCCTTGCCCAGGCCCAGGAACAAGCCCAGAAGATTGTAGCCGATGCACAGAAACAGGCCGATGCGCTGCTGGCCGCCGCCCGCAAGGATGCTGCCGATAACGCAGAGAATGTGCAGAAAGAGCTTAAACTGCATGCCCAGCAGGCTGTGGAGGCTCTTAAGAGCCAGATTGCCACTGTTGTGACCGACAAGATTGTGCAGGACTCTGTAAAGGGCTTTACTGCCGACCAGAAAGCTTTTAACGAGTTTATGCTTAAGATTGCTCAGGAGTGGGGCAAGAACCAGCAGATTGAAATCAAGGCTGCCGATGCCGAATCGCTGACCAGGTATTTTACCGCCAATGCCAAGGCTCTGCTTGACAAGGGCGTAAAGATTACCCAGGTGAACGGACAGCAGGCCGAATTCTCCATCCAGCCCGCCGACGGGTCATACAAGGTGAATTTTGGCACCGAGGAGTTCATGAACTGGTTCAAGTCAATGCTGCGCCCGCAGCTGGTTGAGACCCTGTTCTGATTTGTTCCGCAATGGGCAATTACTATTACATAATATCCGGGCTGCCCGACATCAGCTTTGATGACAGCAAGGCGGCTCTTTCTGCCGATGAGTTCCGCACGGAGGTTTATGAGGCTCTGAGCGGTGCTGACCGCAAGGTTATGGATATGCTCCTGCTGGAGAATGACTGCCGCAACCTGCTGGGTTTGCTGCGCTCTGATCAGGCTTCCTTGACCGATGCTACATTGGATCTACACCGAACCTACACCGAACCTACACCGATGCTTGAAGGTCTGTTCAGTGTGGAGCAGTTGGAGGAACTGGTATCGGCAGTGAAGGCGCAGGATAAGTGCCCCGCCGGAATCCCGCAGTTCATGTACAGATTTGTACAGGAGTATCAGGATGAGAGTTGGCGTGAGCTGGCCGGATTTGCCGAGGACCGCCTGTGGGCGCTGTTTTATGAGTATGCCATGCAGGCCGACAATGAGTTTGTGCGCAGCTGGTACCGTTTTAACCTGGATGTGAACAACATTCAGACGGCTATCACTGCCCGCAAGTATGAACTGGACATGCAGAAGGTGATAGTGGGGCAGAACGATACCGCCCAGGCGCTGCGTACCAGCGGTGCCCGTGACTGGGGATTGAGCCAGGAGCTGGACTATTTTGATGATGTGGTGCGGCTGCTTGACGAGGATGAGCTGGCCTACCGCGAGCGCAAGGCCGATATGCTGCGCTGGAACTGGCTTGAGGAGCACACCTTCTTTAATTACTTTGGAGTGGAGCGCCTGTTCTCATACATGGTGCGTCTGGGAATTGTAGAGCGCTGGACCACCCTGGACAAGGAGAAAGGCCAGCAACTGTTCCGCAAATTGATTGGCGAACTTAAAGAACAGACTGAGGTTCCGGCCGAGTTCAAAACAAATTGACAATTGAAAATTAATACGCAGAACCTGCGTAAAACACGCACCGGATGGTAATTCTCAATTTTCAATTCTCAATTTTCAATTAAAAAGCTTTCTAGCTTGATTAATTTTAAGATTGAACAAAAAGATAAATATTTAGATAAATGGCTACAAAGGGAATAGTTAGAGGTGTCATTGCCAACATGGTCACACTCAAGGTGGACGGCCCTGTTGCGCAGAATGAGATCTGCTACATTGAGACAGGAGGCGACAAGCTGATGTCCGAGGTCATTAAGGTGGTGGGCGAGAACGTATTCGTCCAGGTATTTGAGAGCACCCGAGGACTGAAGGTAGGCGCTCCCGCCGAATTTACCGGCCACATGCTGGAGGTTACGCTTGGTCCCGGCATGCTGTCACACAACTACGATGGTCTGCAGAATGACCTGGACAAGATGACCGGCGTGTTCCTTAAGCGCGGTGAATATACCTATCCGCTTGATAATGACCGCCTTTGGAAGTTTGAGCCTATCGTCAAGGTGGGCGACGTGGTGCGTGCATCGGACTGGCTGGGTAAGGTTGAGGAGAATTTCCAGCCGCTCAAGATCATGGCTCCGTTCCGTCTGGAGGGCGAATATACGGTCAAGAAGATTGCGCCCGAGGGCGAGTACCGCATTATCGATGAGATTGCGGTGCTGGAGAACGCCAAGGGTGATACCGTAAGCGTCAATATGATCCAGAAATGGCCGGTTAAGGTGGCTATGACCAACTACCGCGAGAAACCGCGTCCGTTCAAGCTTCTGGAAACAGGCGTCCGTTCCATAGATACCCTGAACCCCATTGTGGAGGGCGGTACAGGATTCATTCCCGGCCCGTTTGGTACAGGTAAGACTGTGCTGCAGCACGCTATCTCAAAGCAGGCTGAGGCCGATATCGTGGTTATAGCTGCCTGCGGTGAGCGTGCCAATGAGGTTGTGGAGATATTCACAGAGTTCCCGGAGCTGGATGACCCGCACACCGGCCGTAAGCTGATGGAGCGTACCATTATCATTGCAAATACATCAAATATGCCTGTGGCTGCTCGTGAGGCTTCGGTCTATACAGCTATGGCTATATCTGAGTACTATAGGAGCATGGGCCTTCGCGTTTTGCTTATGGCTGATTCAACCAGCCGTTGGGCACAGGCTCTGCGTGAGATGTCCAACCGTATGGAGGAACTGCCCGGTCCGGACGCTTTCCCTATGGATATTTCCAGTATCATTGCAAACTTCTATGGACGTGCAGGTTATGTTTACTTGAACAACGGCCAGCCGGGTTCAATTACCTTTATAGGTACGGTATCGCCAGCCGGCGGTAACCTTAAGGAGCCTGTGACCGAGAACACCAAGAAGGTGGCCCGCTGCTTCTATGCCCTGGAGCAGGAGCGTGCCGACCGCAAGCGTTATCCGGCCATCAACCCAATTGATTCATACTCAAAGTATCTGGATTATCCGGAGTTTGAGAAATATATTACTGACCGCATCAACGACCAGTGGACCGGTAAGGTGAACGAGCTTAAGACCCGTCTGCTGCGCGGTAAGGAGATTGCCGAGCAGATTAACATCCTGGGCGATGACGGCGTACCTGTGGATTATCACGTAACGTTCTGGAAGTCAGAGCTGATAGACTTTATCGTGCTGCAGCAGGATGCGTTCGATGAGATTGATGCCGTGACCCCGATGGAGCGTCAGGAGACAATAGTCGATCGCGTGATTGACATTTGTCACACTGAGTTTAAGTTTGATACTTTCCTGGAGGTTATTGATTACTTTAAGAAGGTCATTAACCTGTGCAAGCAGATGAACTACCAGCCGTTTGAATCGGACAAGTATTTTGAGTACGAGAAGGAGCTTAAGGCTCTTCTTGCTGAACGTAAAACCGCTTAACCCGCTATAGCTATGACAACAAAGGCATTCCAGAAGATTTACACCAAGATTAGCCAGATTACAAAGGCTACCTGCTCGCTTAAGGCGCAGTGTGTGGGTTATGATGAGCTGGCCGTTATTGACGGCCGTCTGGCTCAGGTGGTTAAGATTGTGGGCGATGAGGTTACCCTGCAGGTTTTCCAGGGTACCGGCGGTATTCCCACAAACGCTGAGGTTGTGTTCATGGGCAAGGCTCCCAGTCTGAAAGTGAGCGACAGCCTGGCCGGCCGATTCTTTAACGCTTACGGTGATCCTATCGACGGCGGTCCTGCCGTTGAGGGCACTGAGGTTGAGATTGGCGGCCCCAGCGTTAACCCCGTGCGCCGTAAACAGCCGTCAGAGCTTATTGCAACAGGTATTGCAGGTATCGACCTTAACAATACTCTTGTGTCCGGCCAGAAGATTCCGTTCTTTGCCGATCCTGACCAGCCGTTCAACCAGGTTATGGCTACCGTGGCCATGCGCGCCAAGGCCGACAAGATTATCCTGGGCGGTATGGGTATGACCAATGATGACTATCTGTACTTTAAGAACGTGTTCTCAAACGCAGGTGCAATGGACCGTATCATAGGTTTCATGAACACCACCGAGGATCCTGCCGTAGAGCGTTTGCTGGTACCTGATATGGCTCTGACCGCTGCCGAGTATTTTGCTGTGCAGAAGGATGAGAAGGTGCTGGTGCTGCTCTCTGATATGACATCATATGCCGATGCTCTGGCAATCGTATCGAACCGTATGGACCAGATTCCTTCTAAGGATTCTATGCCTGGTTCGCTCTATTCGGATTTGGCTAAGATTTATGAGAAGGCAGTGCAGTTCCCATCGGGCGGTTCTATTACAATTATCGCTGTGACAACGCTTTCCGGCGGCGATATTACACACGCTGTGCCTGATAACACTGGTTACATAACCGAGGGTCAGCTGTTCCTGCGCCGCGACAGTGATATAGGTAAGGTTATCGTTGACCCGTTCCGCTCATTGTCCCGCTTGAAACAGCTTGTAAATGGTAAGAAGACGCGTGCCGACCATCCGCAGGTGATGAACGCCGCCGTGCGTCTGTATGCCGATGCCGCCAACGCCAAGACTAAGGTGGAGAACGGCTTTGACCTGACCGACTACGATGAGCGTACGCTTAAGTTTGCTCATGACTACAGCGAGAAACTGCTGGCAATTGATGTGAACCTTGACACAACCGAGATGCTTGACGTTACCTGGCAGCTCTTTGCCCAGAACTTCAAGCCCGACGAGGTCAACATCAAAGCCGCCCTTGTAGAGCAATACTGGCCAAAAACGAATTGAGAATTGAAAATTGAAAATTGAGAATTGCCATGCGGTGCGTGGGTATTAATTCTCAATTCTCAATTCTCACCTCTCAATTAAATAAGAGATTATGGCGATAAAGTTCCAATATAACAAGACCTCACTACAGCAGCTGGAAAAGCAGCTGAAAGTGCGAAAGCGCACCTTACCTATCATAAAGAGTAAGGAGAGTGCGCTGCGCATGGAGGTCAAGAAATGCAAGGACGATCTGGTCCGGCTGGAGCGTGAGCTGGAGGAGGGCATAGGCAAGTATGACTCCATGTTTGCGCTGTGGAACGAGTTCAACCCCAACCTGGTCAAGGTAAAGGATGTGCACCTGACCGTTCGCAAGATTGCCGGAACGCGTATTCCGGTGCTTGATGAGGTTGAGTTCGATGTTGCTCAGTTCAGCCTGTTCAGTCAGCCCAAATGGTACTATGACGGCATCAACATACTTCAGAGCCTGGCTCACGACGCAATTCTGGTGGAGTTCACCACCGCCAAGCTGGGCCTGCTGGAGAAAGCCCGCAAAAAGACCACTCAGAAGGTCAACCTATTTGAGAAGGTGCAGATTCCGGGTTACGATGATGCCATACGTAAGATAAAACGCTTCATGGAGGATGAGGAGAACCTGTCCAAATCAAGCCAGAAGATACTTAAATCTCTGCTTGAAAAGCGTGAAGCGGCTAAAGAAGAGGAGGCTGAGGTATGATTACAAAGATGAAAAAACTCTCCTTCCTTATTCACAGTAAGGAGTATGACCAGTTCCTGGAGCATCTGCGTGCGCTGGGAGTGGTGCATGTTATTCAGAAGCAGCAGGGTGCCGTTCAGGACGCCGCCCTGCAGGACGACATCAACCTGCTGTCCCGCTGCAAGAACGCCCTGAAGGTTCTTGAGGGGCTCAAAGGGGACGGTTCTTTTTGTGCCCCTGAGCCAGAGCTAGGGGCACAAAAAGAACCGTCCCCTTTGTGCCCCGGTCCCGAAAAGGTGCTGGAGCGCTACGATATCCTGGAGGCCGAGAAAGTGGTGCAGGAGCAGACTCTGCAGGCGCTTAACCGCGACCGCGCGCAACTGCTGCCGTGGGGCGATTTTGATCCGCATAATGTTGAGAGGCTGGTAAATGCCGGCTACAAGCTGCGTTTCTTTACCTGCCCGCTGCGTGCCTACAAGCCGGAGTGGGAGCAGGAGTTCAATGCCATAGAGATTATGCGCGACAAGCAGAAGGTGAATTTTGTCACCGTCACGCATACGGGAACGCCGGTGGAAATTGATGCGGAGCGCGTGCATCTGCCCGCTATGTCGCTGGCATCGGTCCAGGCCGATATAGACAAGACGCAGGCTGCGATTGATGCCATTCCGGTTAAGATGGCACAGCTGGCCCAAGTGGGAGCGCCGGTGCTGCAAGATGCTGTAAAACAATTGGATAGCAAGATAGATTTTGGCCGCGTAAAGCTTACCGGCCAGCATCTGGCTGCCGATACACTGCTGCTGCTTGAGGGCTGGATTCCCGCCGATAAGGTGGATGATGCCAGCCGTGAGCTGGACCTTAAGGGCGTGTTCTTTGAGGTGGATGATCCCACTCCTGATGATGATATACCCATCCAGCTGAGTAACAATAAGTTTGCCAAGTTGTTTGAGCCGCTTACCAAGCTCTACATGCTGCCCACATATCAGGAGCTGGACCTGACGCTCTTCTTTGCGCCGTTCTTCATGCTCTTCTTCGGACTCTGCTTGGGCGATACCGGTTACGGACTGCTTATGATTGTGGCGCTGCCCATATTCACCAAGCTTTTCCAGCTTATCAACCCCAACTTCAGCAAGTGGCTGGTGGTGCTGTTCGGCGTGAGCACAATGCTGTGCGGACTGCTGTCGGGCACATTCTTCGGGTTCAACATGTATGACCTGGACATCCCATTCGTCCAGAAGATGAAGGAATTCCTATATACCGATAACTCCACCATGTTCACCGTGTCACTGTGCATAGGCGTGGTGCAGATACTGTTCGGTATGGGTATAAAGGCGGTGAATCTGGCCATTCAGTGCGGTTTCAAGTATGCGCTGAGTACCATCGGATGGCTAATCCTGCTCATTACGGTGGGCGTGGCCGCCCTGGCCGGTCTTGATTTCAAGAGCCCGGTGATAATGGGAATCCTGATAGTGGCCGCAGTGCTGATTTTCCTGTTCAACAGCCCGGGCAAGAACCCGCTGCTGAACATCGGACTGGGCCTGTGGGATACGTATAACATGGCTACAGGCCTGCTGGGCGACGTGCTCTCATACGTGCGTCTGTTCGCGCTGGGCCTATCTGGCGGTATCCTGGCCAACGTGTTCAACAGCATGGCCGTGGGTATGGCTCCCGATAACAAGGTAGCCGGATTCATTGTGATGGTGCTGATATTCGTGATTGGTCACGCGCTGAACATATTCATGAATATCCTGGGCGCAATTGTACACCCCATGCGACTCACGTTCGTGGAGTTCTTCAAGAACGCGGGATACGCCGGTGGCGGAGTGGAATATCGTCCTTTCCGGACGATATCCAATTGAGAATTGAAAATTGAGAATTGAAAATTGCCATGCGGTGCGTATTAATTCTCAATTCTCAACTCTCAATTAATGAATTGATTGGTAATAACTTAAAAATATTTATTTATGTCTAGTTTAGTTTTAGCTTTTGTGGGCGTAGCCCTTATGATTGGCCTGGCAGGCATAGGCAGCGCATACGGCGTAACAATAGCCGGTAACGCAGCCGTAGGTGCCCTTAAGAAGGTCGATAAGTTCGGTAACTTTATTGTGCTGACCGCTCTGCCCGGTACACAGGGTCTGTACGGTTTTGCCGGTTACTTCATTTTTGCCAACATGGCAGGCGTTCTTACTCCCGATATCACTCCGCTGCAGGCTGCATCGGTGTTCGGCGGTGGTCTGGCACTTGGTATAGTAGGTCTGTTCTCGGCAATCCGTCAGGGTCAGGTTTGCGCCAACGGTATTGCAGGCATCGCTCAGGGTCACGACGTATTCAGCAAGACCCTGATCCTGGCCGTATTCCCCGAGCTTTACGCTATCGTAGCTCTGGCCGGCGTCTTCCTGATGAGCTCCGCCCTGTAATAACACATTGGGGACGGTTCTCCGTGTGTTTACCAGTATGCGAGTTTGAAACACACAGAGAACCGTCCCCAATGTGTTACACAATTGTTACTCCTTAATTTGGATGGAGTAGGGGTAGTTTACGTAATCAGCAGCATTTTCTTCAAGCACATCCTGATGCTTGGAAGGTGTTGGTACAACTACCAGCCAAAGATATGATAGCGGCTCTCCAAGGGGAGCCGTTATACTTACCGTACCGTTACGTCCGATAGTTGAGACTGCTGTCTCAGAATAGATACATGAACCGTCCTGCTTCACTCCTACCAGACCAAAGCTCCAAGCTGCGTTACGTACGTATTCATCTGATTCGGCATAGGTTGTACGGCCTGGATTGAACACTCCTTTCACGCTTACGGTAACCGTCTGGCCTGCATCAGGAACGTTCAGCGATATGCCGTTATAACCATACTGCTGCGGAACACGATCATCGGCAATGCGTTGCCATCCGTCTTCATCGGCAGGCTGTAACGTGGAGCTATGCCTATTGGCGTATGGTTTCATCACGCTGCGTATCCGGGGCATATCATACGTCATAAAGTGACGCGCTGCATCAAGCATCTCTTGGCCAAATGCGGCATCGTCAATGCCCTTCATATCCTCATATACAGCCACCACATCGTGTCGCTTACGGGCCGAACGCCAAAGGTCTGCAATGAACTGCTTTCCGTACTTCTCTGACCAATACTCCAATACATATGGAGAATGATACATGTTCTCCGGATGCATGAATGCCAGATGAGTCTGTTTCATGAATGCATCCCAATGATACTCCTCATCCTCAACCCATAGGGGATTGACCTGCCACAGCATCCATTGGGATGTCATTTCATAAATGCCTCCGCCGCCAAATCCGCTGTTGTTGTCTATGGCCAGTTGGCTCTGGAAACTGTGTCCGAGTTCATGGGCGATGCAATTCATCCGCTCATCCTGCGTACGCAGCGGCGTAACCCAAAGCGCGCCAATCTTTTCATCATAATCACCTCCGTAAGCCGTTCCCTCATCATCATATCGCAGCATTATCATCATCTTAAGGCTGTCAGCGGCCGATTCCGGTGTGATAAAGTGGAGCGTATCCTTAAAGAAATCGTAGAAATACTGAGATTGTGTGAGCAGATTGTCCAGATTGGCGGTCATCTTATGACCTTTATAATCAGGAGCTTTTGATACATCAGGACCGAATCCTTTCTCCCAGAATACTATAATGTCACGTGTGGAAATACTGCGCTGAAAACAGTATTCCGATGCGGTATCGCTCAGGTTCATACCCTGCAAATCCCGCGGAATATACACCTGTTTATCGATGCTTTTACCGCAAGCCGCCAGTGCTAACATTGCGACAAAGTTGATTATAATACTGTTCAATTTCATAATTCCATCTTTTTTGAAATATAGTCTCTCATTCTGGGGACGCATTGGGAAACACATTGGGGACGGTTCTCTGTGTGTTCCAAACCCACGAGTTTGGCAAACACACAGAGAACCGTCCCCAATGTGTTTCCCAATATGTCACTTTGCGCTTTTTAGGCGGGTGAGGGCATTCTCGATCATATCGTGCGTGCCGCTGCCGTCATTAACGTATTGGATTACCATGTCGGCGTAGGTTATGGCCTCGCGCAGCTGGGTGGTCTTGTTGGGTATATTCTCCTTGCAGTCTGTTACCAGAATGACTAGCTCATTAAGGTCCTCTGGTTCAGCCAGATTACCAGGACGCATTACCGCTAAGGCTGCCTTAAGGGCCGATACGGCATCATCAATCATCTTCTGGTCAACACCAGTGGCGTCAAGCAGTTTTTGGGCTGATTCCATGCACTCTTTCATGCGGGCATATCCGTGCGGAGCCCATGCTTCCTTATCTGCGGCACGTTCCTGTGCGCTACGTAGTGTCTGCTCAAGCTCACGTGTATCAATGCCGCCGCGTTTGGCCGATGAGCCTTTCTGCTTGCCGCTAAGCACGTTAAGACGCAGATAGTGCGTGGAGTTGTCACGAATCCAATAGTCGGGGCGGAATGTATGCCCGGCAAAGCTAAGGGAATACATGTTTCCGTCAGTTCCACCGGCGGCGGTTACGGGATGAACCTCCACATCGCTCAGGTTTGCTGTTATGTCAAACTCTGCATCATTCCACGATGTGATATCGCTTGCAGCCATTACCAACGGGCCGTACATGAGCGCGCCTACCCACTGCGGGGCGAACGGAGTGTTGGTCTGGCCCATTCCTGTGGCTGCCAGGTCCATCTTGTCGGGGCCCCAGTTGATATGCTTGCTGAAAGGCATAGTTATCTCTACACGGTCACCCTTGCTCCATGTGCGCAGCGGAATCTCCACATAGCTGCAGGGCTGGCATTTCTTAAAGATGGTACGTCCGTTCAGCTTAACGGTGAATCCATCTGTTGCCCAATAGGGAACGCGCAGTTTGAGCGCAAATTCAGCGCTGCCGTCAGTTACGGTAATTACGGAGCTCTCAGCAGGCCACAGGCATTCCTGTCTAAGAGTAACGCCTTTCTGCTGCCAACGAGCCTCGGTAGGCAGATACAATGCCACCCACATGGTGTTGTCCGATACAAAATAGGCTGCCTCCTGATACTTGACGTGGTTCTCGGTCCCTGTACCGCCGCAGCAGCTCTCCTGAGGCGTCTCATTGCCCCACGGCTTGGATGCGTTCATGCCCACGGCGTACTGGTAGGTCACGCTGTAGTGCTCAGGATGCACGGATCCTACAAGCTGGTTGTAGAGCACACGCTCATAGTAATCCATATACTGTGCGTTGTCCGGGTCAAAGCAGTTCAGGTCTTTGGTCAGCTTGGCCAGGTTGTAGGCGCAGCAAGTCTCGTTTATGTTGGGGTTGGGGTAGATGTTGCGTCGGTAATCGGACATGACATTGGTGTTCATGCTCAGTATCTGGGTGTAGGGCTGGCGGAACATCTCTCCGTTGCCCACGCCGCCCATGGCATAGACATAGCGGCCTTGTATCATGTTCCAGAAATTGTATGCCAGATTGTAGTAATAGGCCTTTCCGTTTGTCCGATAAGAACGCAGCGCACCGGTAATCATTGGTATGTGCTGGTTGGCATGACGCGTACGTATATCATCTATGTTCTGTGACAGCGGGTCAAAGAAGGCGGGTGAATCAAAGTACGATGCGGCCTCGATAAAGCGACTGCGGTCAGTGGCATCGGTGGATAGTTCGGCCAGACGTGACAGGGACTCTGCCATACCTCCAACCTCGCCGGCTATGTACATGTTCCACATCTCATAGCGGTTGCCGGGGCGGGCCTGACGGTCGGCGCGTGTGCCGTCGGTCTTTACGTAGGTGCGGTAATGCAGACGGTTCCATACCCACAGGCCCATATCATGGGCTATCAGCAGAGCCTTCTGTGCCACCTGCTCATCATCCACGTTCATGGCTATGTCTATGAGTCCTGCCAGCTGTTTGTGGATGGTATAGTAGGGGGCCCAGACTCCGCTCTCATTGTTATAGGCTGCGTATTTCTCTATCAATACTGCATGCTGTGCCGGTATGGCGTTCAGATAGCCGTAGCCATAAATGCTACAGTCTTTTTTGTATTTGTCAAATGCATCCCATGTGCCTTTAAGCTCCATGAGTTCTTTCTCGGGTGCCAGGTCACGCGCCTCACGGTAACGGCCAAGCTTCTTGTCATATACAAATGTAAGTTCCTGGCAGGCACGCATCTCATCAACCATACGGCGTATCCTGTCCATAAGCTCACGGCGCATTGCGGGATCATCGGTTCCGGCGTATGCGAATGCCAATGCAGAGAGATAATGCCCGGTTCCGTGGCCTTTAAGCTTGGTGTGGGGTGAGTCCCAACCGTCTGAAACGGTGTAGCCCTCTGTGCTAAGTCCGTATGTGTCACGGTAGTTGTATAGCTGCTGTGTAACGTCAAGGGCCAGCAGGGCACGGATGTCAAGGTCGCGGTTGGATGTGAGTCGGTTATCGCCTATGAGCCTTACGCTGCCTAGGGGTAGGGGATTGGCAACAGGCTGCCTGCCGGGGATATTCCATGCATGTTCTGTAACCGTAACGGTGGCCTCAATAGGAAAACCGGAAGCAGTAGTGTTATCGCCTGTAATGAATCCTTCTACAGTATATGTGCTGCCGGCGGGATGTTTTGAGGCATCGGCCTGCTCACGCTCGATATCGGCGGCAGAGTTAGTCCATACAGTCTGCCTGAGCTCTGTCTTGCCGTCACTGTATGTGACGCGTACCTGCCAAGGCAGTCTTGCAACCGTACCCGCAGGTGTCTCTACAGATACCGGTTCTACACTACTGATGGTTCGCAGCTGACTGCGCCTGGCACATGAGCAAAAAGCAAGTGCCAATACTGACATTATAAGGATCCTGGTTCTCACAGCTTGTCAACTATTGTAACTTGAAAATTCAATGTAACGGATTTGTCTCCTTTTATAAAACGGCAGCGTACGGTGGCGCTGTCGCCAACCTCTACACCTGCGGTGGCTTGGCCTACATTAAAGAATACGGGGTTGGAACTGCCATCCCATTCGGCATAGCAGAACCAGTTATCAGCCTTCCAACTGCATACGTTGCCCGATTTGTCATACCAGCAGCCTTTGCCGTTGGCGGTGTTGCCGTTGGTCCAGTCCGTGCCATCGGCGTTCACGCCGTAGTAAACTATATCACCATTGTTAAGGCCGCTAATCAGCTGGGCAAAACTGTTTATTCCCAGAGCATCGCACACGCTCTTTTCATTGATGAATACAGACAGTGGAGTATAATCAGTCTTTACTTTCTCCTTGATGTAGTAGGTTAGACCGTCTTCTGATACCGTATAATCGGCCCAGGCAGACTTGCCGGTGACGGTTACGGTGATATCAAGCGCGCAGGCGGCATTTGCAGTCGCGTAGGCGGCATGAATGACGTACTCCTGGCCCTGCTCCGTGGCATCGGGAATTATGCCTATGCTGAGCGTGAAATTATTGGTTGCATCCACAAACAGTTTTACATCCGGGTCTGAGGGCTGGCATGCATAGCCTTCTGAATCAAAGTAGAATCCGCCGGCCGATGTGTAATACCTGGGCCCGCAAAGCAGAGAACCGTTTGAGCGTACACCTGCAAATACCAGGTCAGAGGGAACTTTCTTTACGCCCAGCTGCTTGGTTACAAGACTTTTGTCTATCGTGATGGGGGTTACGTCATAGACCTGGTTAAGTTCCACTTCTGCTTGTGCAGTAACAACTTCACCCGTGATTTTTGCGGCAGAGTAGTCTGTGAATCCGTAGTCAAGTGACATAAAAGACTCTTCTTCATCCTTATTGCAGGCGCATGTCAGCACCAATGCAGCAAGTAACAGAGCGTGGTTTATCGTTTTCCTATGCATTGTACTCCAGATGTTTTAAAGTTCCTGATCCCAATTGAACCATTTGCCATAGACATTGGCGGTATGGGCGTTCTTGCTCAGTTTGATGCGGTAATCATAATGATTCTTGCGTATCTTGGTGTTGCCGGTAAACTTGTAGTCAAGGTTACATACAACGGCAAAAACCACACCGTTGGCCGGTTTGTACTTGTCAAAGTTCATGGTGAAACTGCCATTGCTGAAAGGCTGGCTGTAAACCGTAACGCCCTCTTTGGTGCGATAGCAGAGCTGGCAGCTCATGTTCTCTGTGGTTGACAGTTCTCCGTACGGCTTAAAGCTTACAGTAAGCGGTGAACTTTCAACTGCAATGGGTATTATGTTTGCTCCTGACCATCCGGGAGTGGTGGTGGGGTCGGGCACAAGCCATCCGTCATCATCAAGGGTTGTGGGCTGGTAGGGAGTGGCACGCCACGGCTTGCTGTAAACGCTCCAGCTCTCTGATTCTATGACCGTTCCCATGTAGTTGTTATACATGTGGTTGACAGCCTGTGAATACTTTCCAAAGTCGCAAAGCGCCAGACGTGCGCGGTACTCCTGTATCATGGTATGTATGCTGTCAGCCCCGATCTTATCGGCAATACCTTCAAGTACATAGCCTGTGCAGTTCATCCATACCCATGGTACGGCGTTGTAGTCAACAATCTCGCCCAGGAATGTGGGGAATACCTCACTGTACTGTGATCCGCCTATTATGGCGCGTACATTTCCGGTCGGGGCGGCGCCGTTCACACCCTCGGCACCGGGTCCTCCAAAGGTACCGTCGGTAAGCCAGCCGGAGTAGCACTCGATGGGCTGGAAGGGGGCAAGGATGGAACCCATGGAGAGCCATCCAAAGTCATTGGCTACATACTCCTTTCCGTATTGCTGCTCATATGTCATTGTGGCCTGCAGCCAGCAGTTGGCGCCTTCATGGAACCAACTGGCCTTACGGCAACCGGGCATTGATGCAAAGACGGCATGGATACCCTCATGGACCATGGCGCTCATCTGCGATTCACGGTCTGCGTAGGGACATTCCGGATCAAAGCAATAGACCGGATAATATGATGCCAGGATGATGGGCCAGGACTTGCCGCCTACATATACGGCACTCTGCCAGCCTCCCTTGTCCTCATTCGATGCGTTGTCGGTGGATAGACCGGATCCGTAAAGGAACACGGCACTGCGGTATCCGTTCTGAACCGGCATATCTCTGGGCCATCCCATTACATCCGATATGTATGAGAAATCGGCGTCAAGACGTTTAAGCATCTCTGTGGCAGCCGTCTCATTGTCCTTGACAAGCGGGTTGGCGTTCTTGCCTACAAAGAATGACCAGTACTCTCCACTGTAGCTTTTGTACAGATTGGTATTGTACGGAAGATTCTTGGTAGGTTTTGAAGGCTTGTCTGTGAGTTCGTTGAAATCATAGTGTATAGCCTTGTTCCAGCCCGGCCATTCCGTAAAGATCTGGTCGGTAATGACAGGGCCGTACACGCCGGATTCCTCTTTCTCACAACCTGTGGATAGCGCTGCTGCAAAGATTGTCAGTGCAGCCGCCAAGAATTTATTTCTCATAATTTGATGTTTTACTTACCGTAGGGTTTTGTGCCGTCAAATTTGGCTTGCCAGGGCCATACTGATATGGGCTTGCCGTCATCATTACCCCAGGGATGCCTGATGTACTTGGTGGGGGCACCGGTTACCACAAACCATAGATACTGGCTGTTAGCCGGAACTGTGAATGACTGCTCTGCATCCTGAGCGCTCCATATATCACTATAGGTAGTGGTACCGTCAGTGTTGTAGCTTACAAATCCGTAGCGCCATCCTGCCAGGTTGGCGGGACCAACGGTGCAGCCTGCCAGTTCACTAAGACCCTGAAGGGTAACTTTTACGGTCTCGCCTTTAGGTACCGTCATCCTTACTGCGTTGGAGCCTGTGGACTCAGGGGCCTTTGAAGCCGATATGCGCCACCAGTCTGTATCTACACCTGTTATGGCCGATGATGCTATGGCGGTCTTGCCTATGTATTTGTGGCCGTTGGTGCGGATCTCGTCCATATCGAATGTCATGCAGTGTGCGGCATATTTCCAGATGTCGTCATTGAATGCGGCCACATCGTAGTCCATAAGGCGCATATAGGTGTCGCAGGGATCTTCGGGGTACTGTGAGTTGCGCCACATCTTGCTCAGGAAAGTGATGTCATTGTTGTTATGGCACCACCACCACTGTATGAAGTAGTTGGCGTAGCGCGGAGTCTCATGCAGTACGTGCAGATGGGTCTGTGAGCAGAAGGCACTGAAATTGTAGTTCTCAAAGGCCTCATCCTTGTAGGTCTGGAAACTCTGCCATTGTGCGCACTGCTCCCAGAAGCAGTTTCCGCCGGCTCCGTTCTGACCGAATCCGTAACGCCATCCGGGGCCCTGGTTTGTGTTGACGTAGGGACGCTGTGCGGCAGGGATTCCCTGGTTCTTGAGCCAGTCACAGAATGTCATGTACTGGAATGTGTGGCCTATCTCATGGGCTATGGTGCTGCCCACGGGCTGGCAGGTGCTGGGATTAACCCAGAGCGCGCCAATCATATTGTCATATCCGCTACCGGTGGCAAGCCACTCTGACTGGTAGAGGAGATATATTTCAAACTTATAGTCGTCAAGGACAGATTTGCCTGTTCCCGGCTCGGAGAACTTGAGTGTCTCCGTATTTATCTTATAGAATTGTTCAGCTTTTGCAAGCAGGTCATCTATATCAACCTTCATCTTTGAACTCTTGCAGGTGGAGGGCGATGTGTTCTCTATGCCCATGCGCTCTCCGTACAGTCCGTATTCGCCGTACTGCTTGTCCCAGAACACAATCACGTGCTCTGTCTGCTTGCTACGGCACCAGCTCCATTTGCTATCGGAGCGCAGCATGTCAAAATCAAACTCCAGGGGTTTGTAGTATTTGGCAAAATCCTGTACTTCGTCCTGGGTCAGGATAAGGCACTTGCGGCTCTGGGTCACGGTGAACTTCTTGCTGTTGGCACCGGACACTATCTTGAACTTGGCGGTACGGGTCTCGGCCAGGCCCTCCTCAAGGGCGGTAAAGACTATTTTCTTGTTCTTGGTGGCCACACCGTGGGTCAGGTCAGCCTTGAGCCACTCCTGTTCCTCCTTGTCGGTCGATACCAGATACCACTCATGATCTACCGTAAGACGGATGAAAGCCGTACCGTCCTTCTCGGCCGGGAGGTCAACATCGTTGGCGGTAAGAGTTATTGACGAGTCAAACTTGTCATTGGGATCCGGCCCAATGGCTTCTTCTTCATCTTTTGTGCATGATGCCAGCATGGTCAATGCCACGGCTGAAAGGAATAGGATTTTGCGCATTGTTTTGTTGTTTTAGGGTGATAGAAAAGAAATACAGGGGACGGGACATTCCGTCCCCTGTATTATATTCCAGAACTGTTACAATAAGTTATTCAGTAATGTTAACTGTCAGAGTAACAGTGACATGCTTCATTGTGTTGAGGTCTGCTACGCGGAATGTTGCCGTGTATGAAGCACCTGCGGTTGCATGATCAGGATGAATGCCGGTCTGCAGACCCAGGAACTCTCCACCATCATTGTAGCCGGGCTCTACAAAGAAATAGGCATCGCCCCAACCTACAATATTTCCTTCAGCATCGAACCAGAAACCGCTGTTGGCTGTGTAATCATATCCGCCTTCGGTATCAAGGATGGTGATGTCGGTTGCGCCCAGTTTCTCAAGAATGCCAGAGATCTCAACCAGCTCACCGGCGTAGCCATCTGCCAGAGCCTGTGATGCAGTAAGGTTAACTGCGTCAACCTGTTCGGTTTCAATAATGGCAGGCTCGTCAACTGTGATTGTGAATGTAAGCACGCAGGTCTTTTCACCAAGCTCAAGGCCAATCATGAAGGTTGAAGTCTCGCCGCTCTCTCTCCAGAGTCCGCAGCCGAATGTGTTTTCGCCTCTGTACTCAATGAAACCGCCGCAGTCAGGATCTGAAGTTACGGTGCCGTAGTCTGATACGTTACCGTTAGCCAGGTACCAGTAACCGTTGTTGGCGGTGAAATTACCATCATAGCGTGAGCCGTCTGCGTTAACGCCGAACAGGGTTACGGTTGACAGGTCAACGGAATCAACGCCCAGGGCAGCATAAATGGCAGCTAAGTTGTTTTCGGAGAGTGTGTATTCAACTTCACCGGTCTCATAAGAAGCCATTACGTTGATAGCGGTATAGTCAATGCCGGTAACAGCAACAGCAACCTTGATTACGTATGCTTCGCCCTTGTCGTTGGCAAATGCAATGGCACCGTTAAGGGTGGTTCCGGCAAGTGTCTCATCGGGGAACATGCAGAAGATCCAGTGATCCTGCTCGTTGTTGTTCAGGCAGATGGCTGCACCTTCACCCCATGAACCTGCTGTACCGTCCTTCATGAACCAGAAGTTGTTACCCATGGTTGCTGAGAATGAACCGTCAGGATTTACAGCGTATGCCTTTGCGCTCTGTGCATCTACGCCAATCTTGGCCAGGATATCATCGACAGGCAGGTCGATAGCATAGTGGATGTATTCATCATCAAAATCTGCTGTGTAATTGAGCTGCCTGGTCTCGACAACGTTCAGCTCAACCTCCTCGGCCTCAACGATGTTGAAAATCATCTCTACATAGCAGTACAGGTCGGGCTCGCCTTCCTCTTCGGCCTCCTTGAGGAAGAAGTATGTAGCCTTTACCTTGTCGCCAGCCTTATAATCGTTGTGGCCGGGGTAGAAACCGATTCCGAATGTCCACATGTTGGCAAGAGTCTCCTCATCGGGATCCTCAAGACCCCACTCGACAACGCTCTCATGATAGAATACTGCATCGTCACCCCATGTGGTAACTGCTGATCCGGCAGTCATCCAGCAACCGAAATTGTTGCTGCTTGAAGGGCAGAAATTCATCTTGTCAATGTTGTTGCCTGTGCAGACACCAAACTGGATGGTGTTGTCAACCTGTGTGGTTGCGCCGGCGGCACCTGTGTAGGTTCCCATTGCCTTGTAGAACTCCTTGGCGGTCATGTCAAAGAACTCCAGGATCTTGTCGCCCGGCATGGACATCTCTCCCATGCTGTATCCAACGGTCTCTATGCCTGCCATAAGGTCGATAGAGCAGGAGACAGTTATCTCCTTGTAGTCCTCATCACCACCATTATCCGGTGCAATAGTCTTTTTGTCATCTTTGTCACAAGCTGTGATGGCTATGGCTACAAGAGCCATTGTTGCGAATCTGAAAAATTTTCTCATAATCTAATGATTTGGTTTATAAATGAATGTTAGTTGATTTCTTATTCCTGTGTCTCTTCCGAATCCGAGAAGCCGTAGTTCTGCACCAGCTTGACGTTTGATGTCAGGAACTCGGTGTAGATGGGGAACACGTTGTTGTGCCAGTCACCCACGTCGGCCTTGTTCTTGTGGCAGAACCAGGTCTTGCCGTTATAGACGTTGCGGCCATCGGAGCACATAAAGCGGATAAGGTCCTGACGGCGGTGATGCTCGCCTACAAACTCCCATGCCAGGTCATCCAGAAGTCCGCCCAGTTCTATGGTCGTTGTATTGTCAACGGTATAGGTGGTGAATGATGATGACTTGACATTGCCGTCGGCATCATACTGGAAGTCATTGTATGGATTGGCCGAACCGCTGGTGGTGCACTCACGGACTCCGTAGTCATATATGCTGTTGCCCTTGAGCTGTGCGGCGGTACGTGTGGCCTTTGCAGGGGTGTCCTTGAATGCGCGCTGACGTACTTCTGTCACCCATGCGGCAGCATCGTCCTCAGTTTTGCCGTCATAGGTGCCGCCTATGCGCAGGATGCATTCTGCCTTGATGAACATGGCGTCGGCCAGGCGGTAGAAGCATACGTCATCACCGTATGTACCACGGTTGCCGGGTACGATTTCCTGCTTGTGGAAGCGTGCTCCCTCAAAGTCATATGCACCGGGGTTGTTTATGGAGTGAACCTCGACAGTATAGATGAGCGGATAATAGCCTACTGAGTTTCCGAACTTGGCATGACGCTCATCGGCATCATACTGAGCTTTGGTAAGACGCTGCGGATCACTGTCGGCCACTTTCTGCTCCTCCTCATAGATGGGGAATGTCTTGTCATCGAAATAGTACTGCTGGCCTATTGCCCAGGTGTCGGTAAGACGGGTGTCATCCGGATCATAGGTGTGGATGAACTGCGGTACTGCGCATGAGCCGTTCCATGGTGTTCCGCTGTAGCCGTAAGCCTGTCCGCCACGACCTACAAAGCACTTGTTTACAAGGTAGTTGTGACTGGCTTTGGCACCGTCAAGCGGCAGTACGAAAATGGCCTCGGATGATGTGATCTTGTTGCGGCTGTTGTCCTTGTAGTTCTCGGCAAGGGTGTAACCGCCTTCGTCAGTCACGATCTTGGCATAGTCATAAGCCTTCTTATACCATTTGTTGTCATTCTGGGCGTTGGTCTTGAACCATTCGCTCTGCAGGTTGCGGTTATTCTTGGCGTTGGGGGCCATGATGAGGGTGCTGTTCTCATCCCATCCGCGCAGCCATGCGTCATGGTTAAGGAATATCTTGGCTGCCAGCATGGCTCCTGCATACTTGTTCATGCGGCCGTATTTTTTGTCAGTACTCATATCAGGTACTGCCTCTTCAATCTCCTTTACAAGGAAATCCCATATGTGCTCGGGAGCCACCTGCAGGGGCAGATAACCTTGCTCTGTTACCAATTCTGTCTCAAGCGGGATATTGCGCCACAAATCGAACAGGATAAAGTAGTAGAGAGCGCGTATGGCACGGACCTCGGCCTTAGCCTCCGGGTTATTCTGAATTGTGGGTACCTCCAGAAGCTGGTTTGCCTCGGTGATACCCTTGTTGCAGTAGTACCACTCCTGCCACAGGTGAGGAATACCGGCATAGAATTCATGCTGGTGCAGGTTGATGTACTGTGCGCCCCAGCCGCCGTATGTGCGGTAAGGTGTCATAAGCAGGTCACTGGACTCTTCGTTGATATCAAAGTAGCCCTCCCATGCCCAGTACATGAAACGCAACTGTACGTACAGATTGCCAAGTATATCCTGGGTCTCCTCATCAGAGCCGGTCAGGTTTGATGGTGACAGGCTGTCATAGATGTTCTCATCAAGGTTTGTGCATGAACTGGTCATGAGGGTCAGTCCCAGAAACATTGCTGTAAAATAGTTCAGTATCTTTTTCATAGCTGTATCCTCCTTATATTATTTGTCACCGAAAGTGAAGTTAACACCAAATGTGAATGTACGGATTGTGGGATACTTGTTGCGGTAGTCCACACCGAATGAGTAGATATCACCGTAAGACATTTCAGGATCGATGCCCTTGTATCCAGTGATGCAGAGCAGGTTGGTGCCAGATACATATACTCTGGCCTTATCGATATACTTCCAGTTCTTGGTGTTGAAGTTGTAGCCGAATGTGGCGTTGTCAAGCTTTACATAGTCACCCTTTTCAAGATAGTAGCTTACTGCCACAGGCTCCTGCGATGTGCTCAGGGTCCTTCCATAGACGGGATCTACGGCCGACTTGTAACGGTTAAGACCTATGTTCAGGTTCTCGTAGAACATTCTCTGGCTGTTGTAGATCATGTGGCCGAATGCGCCGCTCATCTGCAGGGCCAGGTCAAAGTTCTTGTAACGGAATGTGTTGCTCCAGCCTATGTTGATCTTGGGCAGACCTGAACCCATGTACTGGCGGTACTTGGAATCGGCGTCACGCATTCCTGACACGAACATCTCACTCTTGCCTGTCTCAGGGTTCTCAATCATCCAGTAGCCCTTACCTTTCTTTGAGTTTGAGAGTCCGGTTGATTTGAGCATATAGAAGTCACCCACGGAATGGCCTTCATATACACGCTGTGTAGGCATGCTGGTAGGCTCCTCAAGCCATCCTGCATCGATGTAGTTGTCTGTCTCATACAGATCGTTAGACAGGCTTACCAGGATGTTCTTGTTGTGTGACATGGTCAGGGTGGTAGTCCATTCAAAGTCCTTGGTGCGGAACGGTGTGCCGCCCAGCATGATCTCTATACCACGGTTGTCCATTTCACCTACGTTTGCGGTCTGCAGGTTGTAGAGGTTTGGCGGAACGGGTACGTTGTACTCCCACAGCATATCGGTTGTCTTCTTGCTATAGACATCGACCGATCCGAACAGACGGCCGTCAAAGAAACCAAAGTCAATACCGGCGTTAAGCTCGGCTGTCTTCTCCCAGCGCAAATCATCGTTGGGGTTCTGTATTGTGGTCAGTGAAGGACGCCAGTTGCCGTCGGAATCAACGTAGTTGCCGTATGATGTGTCATAGTCATAGAGCAGCAGTGACATGTATGAACTCTGCGGTATGACACCGGTAACACCGTAACCGGCACGCAGTTTCAGGTTGTCAAGCCACTTTACACGGCGCAGCCACTTTTCGTTGGAGAGTGTCCAACCACCTGATATGGCGGGGAAATTACCCCACTTATGGTCGGCTCCGAACTTGGTTGAGCCCTCACGACGGAAACTTACCAGTACATTGTAGCGGTTGTCATATCCGTAAGATACACGGCCAAAGAAACCTATCAGGCGGGACTCATTCTTGTATGATGATACACTTCCGTAGGTCTTAAGGTATGCTGTACTTTTGTCTTCGGGGTCAGAATAGAGAAGCTCGGCATACTTACCGCGCTGAAGGGCGTTGTAAAGGTATGCATCGGTGGGGAATTCCGAGTTGGATGCACCGAATCCGGTTGATGTGCTCTCCATCCAGCTGTAACCCAGCATGCCGTTGAAGTGGTGGCGGCCCCAATCCTGCTCGTATTTTGAGGTTAATTCAAGCATGTCCTGTACAAAGTCACTCTGACTCTTTCCTGCTGAACCATTTACTCCACCCCAGCGGTTGCCCTGATAGAGCGGGGTGTTGTAATATTCATTCAAGCCGTTGTTGGAGCGGCGGCTCAACTGGAGATTGGTTTCCCAACCTGCCAAAGGAGTTACTGTTATGTTACCGGTCATGCGTGTGCTCTCGCTGCGTGAATCGCCCTCATGCTCGTTGATGTAAGGTATGGGGTTATAATAATAAAGAGGTGCCGACTGCTCGTAATAGTCACCGTCCTCACGATATACCGGCATAGTGGGGTTACGTATCACAGCCTGATGATATATGGTATAGCTGTCCTGATTGTCACTCTTGGAGAGGGTCTTGAGCAGGTTCATGTTCAGTTTAACTATGTCACCGAACAGATACTGCGTGATGTCCATCTGGACGCGCAGGTCATTTGAGAATGAACCCTTCATGACACCGTTGTCATCATTCCATGTGATATTGGCAGAATAGGCCATGTTGTCCGTGCCGCCTTCAAGAGCCAGGTTGTGGTTCTGTGTAAAGCCGGTACGTGATACCAGACCAAGCCAGTCGGTGGTTGCACCCAGGTCTCCGAATGCGGAGTACTCTGCCTGACCGTTGGCAATAAGGTCACGTATGAAATCGGCATCCATGAATTCAATCTTCTTTGAGAAGTTGGATGCTGATGCATAGCCTGAATATGATACGCTGTGATGCTCGCCGCGCTTGCCGGTCTTGGTGGTTATAAGGATAACGCCGCTTGCACCGCGTGTACCGTAAATGGCGGCAGCCGATGCGTCCTTAAGCACTGAAATCTCCTCGATGCTCTCCGGGGCTACTGTCTCAAGGCTACCCTCTATTCCGTCAACCAGGATGAGTGGGGTGTAACCTCCCATGAGGGATGTGACACCACGAAGCATGATGGTTGATGAAGATTTGGGGTCACCGTTACCTTTTGTTACCGAAAGGCCGGGCACCTTACCCTTTACCAGCTGAGCGGCATCGCCTACGTAACCTGTAATGAAGTCTTCTGCCTTTACAGATGATACGGACGATGTGATATCGCCTTTACGTTGTGTACCGTAACCGATTACCACAACCTCATCAAGCGACAGCAGGTCCTCCTGAAGGGTTATGTTTATAATCGGGTTGTCAGCCTTTACCTCTACTGTCTTGTAACCAAGATACGATACTCTCAAGGTGGCTCCCCTGTTTACGGTCAGCTTGTAATCACCGTCAAGGCCGGTTGTGGTTCCCACCGAAGTTCCGATTTGCAGGATTCCTGCACCAATGATGGGCTCGCCGCTTTCATCGCTTACCACACCAGACACACTGATGGTACCCTGGGCTGAAGCCTTGGACGGTACCATAGAAAAACCGATCATGGCCAACAGTGCTATTGCAGCCATACGGATTCTTTTGCGTTGAATGATTCTCATAAGTTGCGTTAATTTTGATGCTCCAAAGGTGAACCTTTTATTATATGATTTAAGGTTTTTTAATCCAAATCAATGGTAAAAAAGTCCAAATGTTGGATATTTGTACAAATTTGGACTTTTTACTGGAAGGAATTTCAATTTGTCGGGCTATCGGTTGTTCCAGTCTCTAGGGTTGCATCCGTATTTCTGCTTAAAGCATTTTGAAAAATAGTTTGAAGAGTTGAATCCCACCTTTTCACACACATCGCTTACTGTATATCTGCCCTCCGAGAGCATCCTGGCAGCCTCTTCAAGGCGGGCATCCTGGATAAGCTGGTGTGGTGTGGCTCCGGTTATCTCCTTTACCTTTGCAAACAGGCTGGAGCGGGATACGAACAGGCTGTCGGCAAGCATCTCGCTCGACAGGTCGGGGTTGGAGAGGTTCTGTGCTATTATCTCTCTCATCTTTTTCTCAAAGTCCATGGAGCGCCGTTCCTTCTCTGTCTTTTCAAACTCGCGAACAAAACTGTTCATCCTACGGTCTGTGATTTCCTGTACCCTCTTGTTTTCAAAGTGTACGCCTATAAGCGCTATTATTATAAAAAGGATAAGGTAGATTATTATCGCCGTGTTGCTCTGAAGGATGTGAGGACGTATTGTGAAGGCCACTGATGTAATCTGACTGCTCCAGACTCCGTCACTGTTACAGCTCCGTACCTTGAATGTATAATCTCCTGCCGGAAGGTTGGTGTAGACTGTCCTGTTAAGGTTTGTTGTAATCCATTCATCATCAAACCCTTCAAGCATTGTCATGTACCGGTTTCTTTGCGGGACCTTGTAACTTAATGCGGCGTATGTGAATGTGACATTGTTGTATTTGTGTTTCATGGTTATCTCCCGGCTGGCTGTCTCTTCAGGGTTTATGTTGATGTCCGGGTCAATCCTGCCAGCCCTGACCTTGGT
Source organism: uncultured Bacteroidales bacterium (assembly GCA_902799685.1). GTDB lineage: Bacteria > Bacteroidota > Bacteroidia > Bacteroidales > Bacteroidaceae > Colenecus. The sequence goes on along the minus strand of CADCBO010000005.1, from coordinate 88,941 downwards.
CCTGAATGTCACTCCGGTCATGAGTGGAGCGGGTGAGTACAGGTTGTTCCTGATGTTTCCAGGGTAGAATGAAGATACTCCCTTGTAGGTGCCAAGCCAGATGCGGCCGTCATCACTTACAAACCCCGAGCCGGCAATGAATCCCCCTTCATAAAGGCCTGTCTCGCCGCCAAAATAGTCTGTGTTATCCCCCAGCATGTCATATCTGTAAAGGCCGTTTGTGGTTGTAAACCAGATGCTTTGCGCGTCGGATGCGGCAAACAGGACCTGGTCTGTCTGCTTGGGACGGATTGTTGAGAACCGGCCTGCACCGGGTCGTGAATATGAGAGGCCTTTGTCTCCTGCTGCTATCAGCAGGCCGCCGCCGGCAAGGAAAAGGGAGTTTATGATACCGCTTTCTATCCCGTCATCGTTTGAATGTCTTTTCCATGTGCCCTCAACCGGATGATATGACAGGAGTCCGAAACCTTCGGTGGCGCACCAGATGGTTCCATCGGCATCGGTTTTTATTGAAGAGACCAGTCCGGTGGATTCATACATTCGTTCCGGTGTGCCATTTGGAACGGGCATCCTGAAGATGTCATTCAAGGTGCCGAACCACAGATAACCTTCATTGTCAAAAGCCATGGAATAGACGCTCTCATGGGTAAGTCTTACGGCACTCCCTGTTCTATAATCCAGTAAGTCTATACCGCCTGAGTATGAGCCTACAAGCATCTTTCCGTTCCATGGAAGCAGCGAATGCACGTTGCTGCCGGTCAGAAAATGTCCTGTGACAGCTCCTGTGTTTTCATCAAAACGGATCACTCCAAGGTTGTCGGATCCGGCCCACATGCTGCCGTCGGGTGCCTGTGCGAAACAGCTCACTATGCACTCGTCGTCCTGTGAAAGAGGGTAGGTGATAAAGCGCCGGTAGTTGTCAAGTATGCGGTAATGGATGCCGCTGTAATAAGAACCTATCCAGAGGCCATCCTCGGCATCCACCATAATATAATAGATGAATTGCTTGCGGCAGTCTGTCCTCATGGTTCCTGACAGCAGGTCCAGCCTGGCCAGGCCGTCATCAGACCCTACCACAAGTATATAAGGTTCTATATTCCGTGCGCAGTGGATGCGGTTCATTCCGGGCGCGCCTGTAAACGCGGTTTTATGTATTTCAAGTGTATTGGGGTCAAGTTTGTATACGCCTTTGTCCCATGTGCATAGCCACATGTCGCCGGTGGGGTCCTGGTATGCTGCGGTCACGCGCAGCGGAAATCTCTCTTTCCATACCGGTGTTACGGTATTCATGGTCCCGGACTGACAGACATAATTAAGGATTGTGCCTTCGGCGCAGAATGCCCAAAGCGTTTCACGGTTGTCTATAAAGAGTTCCTCAACCGTCTGCCCTTGGGCGAACTGTTGCATTGCGTAACGGCCATCGGCAGTTTTGGAGTATCTGCAGATGCCGTTGTCGCGGGTTCCTATCCAGATGTTGCCATCGGCATCATCAATGATATCGGTTGTTATGAATCCGGTCTCAAGGATTGCCCTGTCATTGGCATTGAGACAGTAAACGGCATCGTCTGTGCCGGCCCAGATGGCTCCGTTGCGGTCTATGTGCATGTAATCCACATAATTGCTCATGCCTTCGTGTGCAAAAGGTATTACGGTTACCTCATTTCCGTCAAAGGTGCATATACCGTCACCTGTGCCTATCCATACCAACCCGTGCCTGTCCTGTATGATAGCCCTGACTGTGTTTGACGGCAAACCTCGGCCCGTGTCCAGGGTGCGGTGCTCTGTCTGTGCCCATGTTCGGGCGGGCAGGCATGTGAGCAGTATGAAGAGTAATATTGTTGTGATCCTTTTCATTATTTTTCTTCCGGCTATTGTCTGTTTATGGGCCGAATATAATACAAAAATCCAAATATTGGACTATTGTTATACATATTTGGACATTTGTAGTTTTGATAAGGTGCGTTAAGACCTACTTTTGTTATGCATTTACGTAAACGCATAATATGAAATCCTACTTGTCACGTGTTTTTTTAGCTGCCGGTTTAATGGTCATGCTTACGGCATGCCATTCGGGCGGTATGGGCAGAAATACTATCAGTTCACCCCAGAAGACCGCAACAGTGTCATTCAATTTGAGTGACGGAACCTACAGCATCAGCCATAATGGGAAGATACTTGTGCGTGATGCCCGTGCCGCAATGGTTACAGGCGGTGATACAATAGACATGAAGGGTGCTGTAAGGAGTACGTCCGGATTCCGTTCAGAGCATGAATCTACAGTCCTGTACAGGCAGAAAGAGGTTGGCGTTTCTTATAACTATGCTGTTTTTGACCTGCGTGACGATTGGCAGTTGGAATGGCGTGCATTTGATGACGGTATAGCATACCGTTTTATCTATACGGGAACTGCCGAAACCGTTATTTACGATGAGGTGCTTCTGGTTCCCTTTGACGGCAACCCTGAAATAACCTGGGCACATAGTGCAGGTGAACCTGATCCGTTCAGGACATCTTTTGAGAATTCATATACCACAGAGCCGCTGGCCAAGGCTGTTACTGTTCCCGCATTCCTGCCTGCCAGTGTTGGCTGCGGCAACGGATTGCGTGTTACATTGGTGGAGAGTGACCTGAAGGCATATCCGGGAATGTTCCTGATTCCAGCACAGTCCGGTAAAGACCATCATCCTGCCGTAGAGGCGGTGTTTGCCCATTATCCTGCATCATTTGCCAAACACCCCTGGAGGGATATGTCATATGTGGAGTCCACATGTGATTACATATCTGTATCTAACGGTGAGCGTACATATCCGTGGCGAATACTCAAGATAACCGAATCGGATGCTGAACTGCCCGTTGACAATCTGGTCTATGCCCTTGCGCAGCCTCTCTGCAAAGAGGCATTTACCGGTGGTACAGACTGGATAAAGCCAGGTTTCTCAGCATGGGAATGGTGGAATGACTGGGGGCTGGAAGGGGTGGATTTCAAACCAGGAATCAATCAGCGTACATATGAGTACTATATTGACTTTGCAGCCCGTAACGGTCTGGAATATGTGGTGCTGGATGAGGGGTGGTATCCGGTGAACGAAGGGCTTCTGATGCAGCCTGTGCAGGAACTGAATCTGCCGGCTCTTGTACAGTATGGCCGTCAGCGTGGTGTAAAGCTTATACTTTGGGCCATATTCAACAGTGTGGATGAACAGCTTGAGACGGTAATGCGCCACTATGCCGGAATGGGTATAGCCGGATTCAAGATAGATTTCCTGGACCGCAATGACCAGACAGCCGTCGAGATGGCATGGCGGATTGCCGATGCCGCAGCACGTCACCGTCTTATCCTGGACTATCACGGCATTTTCCCGCCGGCAGGATTGAGCCGTACATATCCCAATGTGGTAAACTATGAAGGTATTCTGGGGTTGGAGAACTGCAAGTGGAATGACACTGATGCAATGGATCATCCGCTTTATGACGTTACCGTACCATACCTGCGCGGAATGTGCGGCTATGCCGACTATACCCCCGGTGCCATGAAGAATGCCTACAGGAAGGACTTCAAGGTGGATTACTCCAAACCAATGTCAATGGGGACAAAAGCCCATCAGCTGGCTCTATACATTACTCTTGACTCACCTCTGTCAATGCTGGCCGACAGCCCCACAAATTATGAGCAGGAGCCGGTTGCTACATCTTTCATTGCATCGCTTCCGCGCAGATATGATGAAAAGGTGGTCATGTCCGGAACAATGGGCAAGTATATAGTGGTGGCACGCCGCAGCGGTCAGGACTGGTATGTGGGCGGACTCACCAATTGGGAGAGCCGTGATATAGAGATGGACTGGAGTTTTTTGGACAGTGAACGCAGATATACCATCCAGGCATTTACCGATGCCGACAGGGCTGAAAAGTTCCGTTTGAGTGAAACCACACCGGCAGAGTGCAGGAACATACATCTGGCAAGCGGCGGCGGATTCCTTTTGAAAGTGATAGCAGAGCGCAAATAAATAAAAAACCAAGCATATGAGAAGATTATTATTCCTTTTGACGGTCTTTACCGCAACATCAGTAAGCCTCTCTGCACAGCAGAAGGGCAGTGGCTATCCCACAGACCCCGTTCCGTTTACCAACGTGAAGGTGGCCGAGAACTCTTTCTGGGGCCAGCGCCTCAAGGCAAGCCGTGAGGTTACCATACCTCTGGCATTCAGCAAATGTGAGGAGACGGGCCGCTATGACAACTTTACCAAGGCTGCACAGCAGATGCATGCCGACCATAACCTTGGATTCGAGGTGGGCGGTTACTCTTTTGACGATACCGATGTCTATAAGACCATTGAGGGTGCAAGCTATCTGCTCCAGACCTATCCGGACAAGAAGCTGAAACTCTATATTGACAGCGTGCTCAAGGTGGTGGCTGCCGCACAGGAGCCTGACGGTTACCTCTACACGGCACGTACCATGAACCCTGAGCATCCGCATGAGTGGGCAGGTCCCACACGCTGGAGCATGGTTGAGGACCTGAGTCATGAGTTTTATAACCTGGGCCACATGGTTGAGGGTGCAATTGCCCACTATCAGGCCACCGGCAAGCGCAATTTCCTGGACATAGCAATCAAGTATGCTGACTGCGTGTGCCGTGAGATTGGCGACGGCCCGGATCAGGTGGTCCGCGTGCCGGGTCATCAGATTGCAGAGATGGCGCTGGCAAAACTGTACACCGTGACCGGACAGCAAAAGTATCTGGATATGGCCAAGTTCTTCCTCGATAAGCGCGGTTATACCGAGCGCCGTGACGAGTACAGCCAGGCTCACAAGCCGGTGCTGCAGCAGGATGAGGCCGTAGGTCATGCTGTCCGTGCCGCCTACATGTACTCAGGCATGGCCGATGTGGCCGCCCTGACCGGTGACAAGGGCTACATTGATGCCATTGACCGCATTTGGGACAACATAGTAAGCAAGAAACTCTACATTACCGGTGGTATAGGCGCTACGTCAAGCGGTGAGGCTTTCGGAGCCAACTATGAGTTGCCAAACATGAGTTCATACTGCGAGACTTGCGCTGCCATAGGTAATGTCTATGTGAATTACCGCATGTTCCTGCTGCATGGTGACAGCAAGTATTTTGACGTGCTGGAGCGTACTCTGTACAATGGTCTTATAAGCGGCGTTAGCCTGGACGGCGGCGGGTTCTTCTATCCCAATCCGCTGGAGAGCATAGGCCAGCATCAGCGTCAGGCATGGTTCGGGTGTGCATGCTGCCCCAGCAATATCTGCCGTTTCATACCGTCACTGCCCGGTTATATCTATGCAGTCAAGGATGACAACCTGTATGTGAACCTGTTTGCAGCCAATACGCTTACCCAGAAGGTAAACGGCAAGGAGGTCAAGCTTACCCAGACCACAAACTATCCTTGGAACGGTGATGTCGTAATCAGTATTGACAAGAATGCTGCCAAGAATGCTTTCAACCTGAAGATAAGGATTCCCGGATGGGTTCGTAATGACGTGGTTCCCAGTGACCTCTATTATTATTCCGACGGCAAGACCCTGGGGTATTCAATCACTGTTAACGGACAGCCTACTGATGGCACTCTGACACAGGACGGCTACTTTACCATCGGACGCCAGTGGAAGAAGGGTGACATGATACATATCCATTTTGACATGGAGCCCCGTACCGTAAAGGCTCACCAGAACGTTAAGGCCGATGTAGGCCGTATCGCCGTGGAGCGCGGTCCTATAGTTTATTGCGCAGAGTGGCCTGACAACGATTTCTCAGTACGTAACATAATCATCAACCAGAATCCCACTTTCACAGTTGAGCATACAGATGAGCTTTACGGACTGAACAAGATCACTACACAGGCCCAGAGCGTGAGTTTTGGCGAGGACGGACGCCTGAATGTGGTGGACCGCAAGCTGGTTATGATTCCTTATTATGCATGGTGTCACAGGGGCAGTGGCGAGATGACCGTCTGGATTCCGCAGGAGCTGCGCGCCACACGCGCCAGCATGCCCGCTACGGTGGCATCGCAGAGCAAGGTGGATGCATCCACGCGTACATCGGCCCTGAGTTCCATAAATGACGGATTGGCTCCCGGCAGCACCGATGAGGCTGTACCTTATTATCACTGGTGGCCCAAGAACGGCGGGACAGAGTGGCTTACCTATACTTTCAAGCAGAAGGCTACCGTGAGCCGCAGCTGGGTATATTGGTTTGAGGACCAGCCCTGGGGCGGTTGCGGACTGCCTAAGGCATGGAGAATCTATTATAAGGATGACAATGGGGCATGGCAGCCGGTAAAGGCCGATGCATATCCCGTGGCCAAGGGAACCAACTGCACAGTGAAATTTGAGCCGGTAACAACCACCGCCCTGAAGCTTGAGGTTGACCTGCCGGCCAATCTCTCTACCGGTATTTATGAATGGGATGTACGTTAAGGCTTTGATTATGAAAAGATTTGCGTTATTTGTAGGGGCAGTCTGTGCGTCTGTTGCCATGCTGGCTCAGCCTACGCTTAAGATAGAGACGCAGGATGCCGGCATTCCTGTGCAGAAGACCATGTACGGCCTGTTCTTTGAGGATATAAACTACGCTGCTGACGGCGGACTCTATGCGGAGCTTGTAAAGAACCGTTCTTTTGAGTTTGACAACCCGCTTATGGGGTGGACCACATTCGGGAATGTGCAGGTGCGTGATGACGGCCCGTTTGAGCGCTGCCCGCACTATGTGCGCATAGGTTATGCCGGCCATCCGGTCATGTTCAGCGGCATAGAGAACGAAGGTTTTTTCGGAATGGGCATAGAGGAGGGTAAGCAGTACAGGTTCAGCGTATGGGCACGTACGGCCCCTTTCGGAAAGAAAGGCAAGCCTGCTGCCAAGGAGTTTGTCACTTTCCATCTGTGCGATGACGACACCATGGGTGAGAACCAGATGTTCTTTGATGAGGTAATAGAGGTGGAGGGCAAGGAGTGGAAGAGGTATGAGGTGGTGTTTACCGCCCCACGTACCGTGAGCGATGCCACCCTGAGGATCTATCTGGAGACCTGGAGTGAGGATGAGAGCGTGGAGTACCGCAAGGACTGCTGCGTGGACCTGGAGCATATATCGCTGTTTCCGGTAGATACATATAACAACGATGAGAACGGTCTGCGTGCCGACATTGCCCAGGCGCTGGCTGAGCTTAAGCCGGGTGTGCTGCGTTTTCCGGGAGGCTGCATTGTAGAGGGTACAACCCTTGAGCAGCGCTACCAGTGGAAGAACAGCGTAGGTCCGGTAGAGAACCGTCCGGTCAACATGAACCGCTGGAACTACACCTTTGCCGAGCGGCAGTTCCCTGACTATTACCAGAGCTACGGCCTGGGATTCTATGAGTTTTTCCGTTTTGCCGAGGAGATAGGCGCCGAGGCCCTGCCGGTAATAAGCTGCGGTATGGCTTGCCAGTTCCAGAACGATCCCAATGACAAGCCCCATGCCGCTCTGAAAGAGCTACAGCCTTATATAGATGATGCGCTTGACCTGATTGAGTTTGCCAATGGCCCCGCCACATCCAAGTGGGGTAAGGTGCGTGCCGACATGGGTCATCCTGCTCCGTTCAATCTGCACTATCTGGCTGTAGGCAACGAGCAGTGGGGCGATGATTTCATTGAGCATCTTAAGCCGTTTGTGGAGCAGATCCGTGCCAAATATCCTGATATCAAGCTGATTGGCTCGTCGGGTCCGTACTCCGGCGGAGAGTGGTTCAATGACCTGTGGCCTCAGATGCGTGAGCTAGGCTGTGACCTGGTGGACGAGCATTTCTACAGTTCTGAGACATTCTTTGAGAACAACGCCACACGTTATGACAACTATCCGCGTGAGGGCACCAAGGTGTTTGCCGGAGAGTATGCCTGCCACGGTGCTGACGGCAAGAAATTCAACCATTTCAATGCGGCGCTGGTGGAATCGGCCTTCATGACCGGTTTGGAGCGCAATGCCGATGTAGTCTATATGGCTACTTACGCACCGCTGCTGGCGCATATTCAGGGTTGGCAGTGGCGTCCTGACCTGGTCTGGTTTGACAATACCCGCGTGATGCGCAGCTGCAGTTATTACGTCCAGCAACTCTATTCAGTGAACAAAGGTGATTACGTGCTGCCTGCCAAAGTTGACGGCAAGCCGCTTACAGGACAGCAGCAGTTGTATGCATCGGCAGTGCGTCAGGGTGATGAGATTATCGTGAAGATTACCAACCTGAGCAAGTACAGCCAGCCCCTTAACATTGAGTTTGACGGCTTGCAGGGAGCAGTTACAGGAGGGACGCTGACCACTCTCTATTCATCGGACGCGATGGCCGAGAATACTCTGGATGAGCCTGACAAGGTGATTCCCGTGACTAAGGCTGTGGATATGGCGCGTTGCCAGAATCCGCAGGACTATTGGCAGAAAGGCTGGTACAGGAATGACCAGGGCAACAGGGTGCTCAAGACCTCTGTGGCCGGCAGCACATTCTCTGTATTCAAATTCAAAGTTAGGTAATAATGAGGCGTTTTATAGGACTGTTGGCGGGTGCGCTGGCGCTGGTGCTGGTGGCCGGATGCGTTAAGGATGACGATTTTACGTTACCCGAGACCGGGCATCAGGGGCCGCCTGTGAAGGTTCCTTTCACTTTCCAGGATCCGGCCACCGACAGCTTCTATAACTTTGATATTACAGAGGTCAGCATAAAGACTGAACGGGGCAGGAGAATAAACTCAAAGGAGACATATATTCCTTGTACAGTGACTGTTACAGCCAATGAGTCCGTAAATGGTTTTGAGGCTAAGGGGCAGATTCGCGGGCGCGGCAATTCAACCTGGGAGTGGTATGCCAAGAAACCGTACAGGCTTAAGCTTGATGAATCGGCCTCATTCCTGGGGCTGCCCAAGAACCGCGACTGGGTGTTTCTGGCCGATTACCGTGACGTGACCCACATGATGAATCTGGTGGGTTTTGCGCTTGCACGCTGTCTGGAGGTTCCTTATGCCAACCATATCCGTTATGTGCATCTGGAGCTGAACGGTGATGACCAGGGCCTCTATGCTGTGACCGAGCAGGTGGAGGAGGGTGGTAACCGTGTCGTGCTGGATCAGGATGAGGGCATTCTGCTGGCGCTTGATGTTAATGACGGGCCCGATGATGAGCCCAAGGCTACAAACAACTTCTGGTCTGATGTATATGGTACAGCCTGTGCCGTGAAATTTCCCAAGGATGCCGCTGAGTATGAAGTGAAGTGGGTAAAGGATGCTTTTGCGGAGCTGGAGGAGGCGATAGAGTCCATGGATTGGGATGAGATATGTAGCGTGCTTGACGTGGAGAGCATGGCGGGTTACCTGCTTGCCCAGGAGATTATGGGTAACGTAGAGATGAACAACGGATCCAGCATCCGAAGCGGTTACATAAACCGCTATTGCGATACCACAAAGTGGGTGATGGGCCCCATCTGGGACTGTGACGGCGGTTTCAGCTATGACTGGAGTGATATGTATGATTCACGGGGCTGGGGACATACCTTTTTTGGCAACTACCAATATCTGGTGTTCGGGTCGAATCCGTACAGACGAATTGGCAAATACGGCAGCTATCCGCATTGGATATCGGATTTGTTCGGCGTTCCGGAGTTTGTAGATTTGGTCAAGGATATCTGGAATGAAAGACATGAAAAGACTCTTGCTTACCTGCTGGACCTTATTGACATGGCATCCACTTCCATTTCCCGCTCGGCCAGGAATGACCTTACGCTCTGGGGCATCTCAAATTATACGTTCCGTTCTCAGGTATCGGGCCTGAAGAATTGGCTCACCAACCGCTTTGAATACCTGCACACCGTCATCAACGCTTATCCTTAACACATTTGGAACACATTGGGGACGGTTCTCTGTGTGTTCCAAACTCTCGGACTGGGTAAACACACAGAGAACCGTCCCCAATGTGTTCCAAATGCACGTTTGTTAAAATTCTCAATTCTCAATTCTCAATTCTCAATTTTAACTAACTTTGCGCCCTGAAAATCTGATAAAAAGGATTATGGGTAGTACCAAAAATACCAATAAGAGGAAACCAGATTTCATATTTTCTGTGAGCTGGGAGGTCTGCAACAAGATTGGAGGCATTTACACGGTACTCTCCACCCAGGCCAAGACGCTCAAGGAAGAGAGTGGCGCCACTCTCATCTACGTAGGCCCCGATGTTTGGGAGGGCAAGAACAATCCGCTTTTTATAGAAGACAAGAATCTGTACGCCATCTGGAAGGATTACGCACGCGATACTGACGGCATACCCGTCCGCACGGGTTACTGGAATGTGCCGGGCCGCCCCATTGTGTTCCTGGTGGATTTCATGGCCAACTACTCCATGAAGAACAGCATCTACGGCCGCGCCTGGGAACTGTTCCATGTGGATTCAATGCATGCATACGGTGATTACGATGAGGCATCGATGTTCTCATACGCCGCTGCAATGGCCGTGAAGAGCTTCTATAATTTCAATATAAGTCCCAATGACACTGTCATTTACCACGCTCATGAGTGGATGACGGGTCTGGGCGCGCTGTTCCTTAAGCATTACATCCCGCAGATATCGACGGTATTCACCACGCATGCCACATCAATAGGCCGCTCCATATGCGGCAACGGCAAGGCCCTGTATGAGTACTTTAACGGTTATAACGGCGACCAGATGGCCCGTGAGCTGAACATGGAGTCCAAGCACTCCATTGAAAAGCAGACGGCACACCAGGTGGATTGCTTTACCACTGTGAGTGATATTACTGCACGTGAATGCACGCAGCTTCTGGACAAGACTCCCGATGTGGTGACCGTGAACGGCTTTGAGGACGGCTTCCTGCCTGCCCCCGACAAGTTCGATGCAGCCCGTCGCGATGCCCGCAAGTGCATCCTGAACGTAACGAACAAGCTGTTCGGAACAGGGTGGGGCGATGAGACCGTGATTGTGGCTACAGGCGGCCGCTATGAGTTCCGCAACAAGGGCATTGACCTGTTCCTGGAGTCCCTGCGCCATCTGCGTGATAGCCGCAAGACAGGTGATGCCCATATATTGGCGCTCATTAACGTGCCTGCATGGGTCATGGAGCCGCGCCGCGACCTTCAGGACCGAGTCCTGATGCACGATACCGGCAAGACACCGCTTCCGATGCCGCTCACCACGCACTGGCTGCACAACATGGCCGAAGATCGTGTGCTCTGCACTCTGCAGACTATGGGATTCCGCAACGCACCTGAAGACAACATAAAGGTGCTGTTCGTGCCGTGCTATCTGGACGGCAATGACGGTATTTTCAACCGTTCATATTACGACCTGCTAATAGGTCAGGACCTGGCTGTGTTCCCGTCATACTACGAGCCCTGGGGTTACACTCCGCTGGAGAGTGCCGCTTTCCATGTGCCTACGGTGACATCGGACCTGGCAGGATTCGGACTCTGGGTGAATACGGTGCTCAAGCACGATGCTGAGCTTGAGGACGGCGTAAAAGTTGTGCATCGCACCGACAGCAACTGGAATGATGCATCGGCCGATATCAGCCTGCAGATTGAGAAGTGGGTAGGGATGAGTGCCGCTGAACGTGATGCAATCCGTCAGAAAGCCGGCAAGATTGCCCAGAAGGCTCTCTGGAAGCACTTTATCAAGTACTACCTGGAGGCCTACAGCTTTGCCATCAGCAAAAATGATACAAAAGGGGACAGGCCCCAATTGTATCATTTTTAAAAAAAGTACAATTGGGGCCTGTCCCCTTTTGTATCATTTTGAACATTTTTTTGTGAAACGAGATATATGAAGATTAAAGCAAGCAATTCAAACCAGCCTTCATGGCGCGACATTTATGTGAAATCCAGCGTGCCCGAGGCTTTGCAGAAACTTGACGAGTTGGCACACAACATCTGGTGGGTATGGAACGAGGACGCAAAGGCCCTGTTCAAGAACATCAACCCCGATATGTGGAGTGAAGTGCGCCACAATCCTATCATGATGCTCCAGCGCTTAGGTTATGACAAGCTGGAGGAACTGTCTAAGGACCAGCTGTTCCTGGACAATATGAATGCAATTTATTACAAATTCCGCAACTATATGGACGTTAAGCCCGATGCCAAGCGTCCGTCAGTGGCCTACTTCTGCATGGAGTACGGCCTGACCCATGTGCTCAAGATATACTCAGGCGGTCTGGGTGTTCTGGCCGGTGACTACATGAAAGAGGCCAGCGACAGCAACGTGGATATGTGCGGTGTGGGTTTCCTGTATCGTCACGGATACTTTACCCAGACTCTTTCCATGGACGGCCAGCAGATAGCAAACTACGAGCCGCAGGATTTCAACACCCTGCCTCTGGAGCGCGTCTATGACAAGCAGGGACAGCCTCTGACCATTGCCGTTCCTTATATCAACTACACCGTTTATGCCGCTATCTGGAGGGTAAACGTAGGCCGCGTGCCTCTGTACCTGATGGATACCGATATAGACATGAACAGCGATTATGACCGTCCCATCACGTCACAGCTCTACGGCGGTGACTGGGAGAACCGTCTTAAACAGGAGATTCTTCTGGGCATAGGCGGTATGCTTACCCTTGAGGCCCTGGGCATAAAGAAGGATATCTACCACTGCAATGAGGGTCACGCCGCACTGTGCAATCTGTACCGCTTGACCCAGTATGTAAAGCAGGGTCTCACTTTCAACCAGGCAATGGAGGTGGTTCGTGCATCGTCACTCTACACCGTTCATACCCCGGTACCCGCAGGTCATGACTACTTTGATGAGGGCCTGTTCGGCAAGTATATGGGCGGTTACGCACAGCAGCTGGGCATTTCATGGGCCGAGCTTATGGATATGGGTCGCACCAATCCGGGCGATCCGGGTGAACGTTTCTGCATGTCAACATTCGCATGCAACACCTGCCAGGAGGTTAACGGCGTCAGCTGGTTGCACGGCGAGGTGTCCAAGAAGATGTTCTCTGGAATCTGGAAAGGCTACTATCCCGAGGAGAGCCACGTGGGTTACGTGACCAACGGCGTTCACATGCCTACCTGGGCAGCCAAGGAGTGGCAGGCTCTTTATGCCAAGTATTTCGACAAGAAATTCCTCTCAGACCAGTCTAATGAGAAGATGTGGGAGGATATCTATAAGGTTCCCGATAAGGTTATCTGGGACCTGCACAATGACCTTAAGAAGCAGCTGATAGACTTTATCCGTCAGCAGTTCAAGGACAGCTGGCTCAAGAACCAGGGTGATCCCTCACGCATCATGTCTCTGATGGAGAAGATCAATCCCAATGCCCTGACAATAGGTTTCGGCCGCCGATTCGCTACATACAAGCGTGCACATCTGCTCTTTACTGATCTGGACCGTCTGGCCAAGATAGTGAACAACCCTGACTATCCGGTGCAGTTCTTCTTTACCGGTAAGGCTCATCCGCATGATGGTGCAGGTCAGGGACTTATCAAGCAGATTATCGACATCAGCCGCCGTCCGGAGTTCCTGGGTAAGATCATTTTCCTGGAGAACTATGACATGCATCTGGCACGTCGTCTTGTATCGGGCGTTGACATCTGGCTGAACACTCCCACCAGGCCTCTTGAGGCATCGGGTACATCGGGTGAGAAGGCTCTGATGAACGGTGTGGTGAACTTCTCAGTGCTGGACGGCTGGTGGTACGAGGGCTATCGCGAGGGTGCCGGTTGGGCTCTTACCGACAAGCGTACCTATCAGAACCAGAGCTATCAGGACCAGCTGGATGCCGCTACCATCTACAGCCTGCTGGAGAACGAGATACTGCCGCTGTACTACAACAAGAACGCCGAGGGCATATCCGAGGGATGGGTATCGACAATGAAGAACTCCATAGCCCAGATTGCTCCCCATTATACTATGAAGCGTCAGCTTGATGACTATTTCAGCAAGTTCTACTGCAAGATGGCCGAGCGCTCACACTATCTGCAGGCCAATGACTATGCAAAGGCCAAGGAGATTGCCGCATGGAAGGAGATTGTGGCAGAGCGTTGGGATTCAATAGAGGTGATAAGCTCACGCAAGGCCGATTCACTCAAGGAGGGCCTGTTTGAGACCGGCAAGTACTACGATGTGGAGTATGTGATTGATGAGAAGGGTCTGGACGATGCTGTAGGCGTTGAGATGGTTGTGATAGGCAATGATGCCGATGGCGCCGAGAAACTGCAGCGCATCATACCGCTTGAGCTTGTCAAGCGCGAGGGCAACCTCTACACGTTCCATGGCAGCGTCAAGAATGATTTCCCGGGTTCGTTCAAGGTTACTTACCGCATGTATCCCAAGAATGCTGACCTGCCTCACCGTCAGGACTTCTGTTATGTGAAATGGTTCTATTGAACCACTTCACATAACAAATTGATAATTGAAAATTGACAATTGACAATTAATACGCAGAACCTGCGTAAACCCGCGTCATTAAAAAGGGCTCGGAAATCATTTCCGAACCCTTTTTATAATTCTCAATTGTCAATTTTCAATTGTCAATTATTTTATGACGCCGGAGCCCAGCATCTCATCTTCAGCGGCGTACCAAACTGCAAACTGTCCGGGAGTAATTCCGCGTTGAGGCTCGTCAAAAAGTATGTATAGCCCGCTGCTGCGCTGTATGAGCCAGGCATCCTGCAAAGGCTGGCGATAGCGGATGCGCACGCGGTAACGACGCACCTGGCCATCATTCATAATAAGGTCGGGACGGATCCAGTGAATCTGTCCCGATGCTATTTTCAGGCAGCTGCGTGACAGGCCGGGGTGGGTGTGGCCTTCGCCCGCATAGACCACGTTGTTCTCTATATCGGTGGCAATTACGAACAGCGAATCATCATGCCCGCCCACGTTCAGACCATGGCGCTGGCCGATGGTAAAGAACTGCGCACCGTCATGCATACCTATTATCTTACCCCAGGGATTGGCCTTGTATCGGGTTTTCTTAACGTGCTTGCGGCCTGAGCGGTAGGTCTCAGTTATAAACTTTATGGAATCGTAACGATACGGAGTGGCCAGACGTTCTAAAGTTCCGTCATCCAGTGCAGCAATCTTGTCAGGGTCATAACTGTTGGAGCTGAGCGTATTGGTGCACTTGTCCTCGCTTATGTATCCGGTCACCAGATTAGCCTGAACTCCACCCACGGTAAGGCCTGAAAGCGTCTCCTGCTGGAACCTGTAATGCGGATTGCTGGTGTAGAATTCGGGATAAACCTCAACAATGTTGCCCTCAACGCTCTTGAGCTTCTGCTTAAGAAATTCCGGCAGATCCACCTTGCCCACAAAACAGATTCCCTGAGAGTCTTTCTTAGTGGCCGATGGAAGGCCTGCATCGGCTGCAATCTTACGTACTTCTTTCTTGAGCAGATGGCCTACCGGGAAGAGGGCCTTAGAAAGCTGTTCCTGGTTAAGCTGACACAGGAAATAGCTCTGGTCCTTGCCGGGATCAACACCCTCAAATATGCGATAGATGGGTTTGCCGTCAGGGCTTTCTATGGTCTCCTTGCGGCAGTAATGCCCCGTAGCCACCATATCGGCACCCAGATTGAGTGCTGCGTCCAGAAAAGCATCAAACTTTATCTCGCGGTTGCAGAGAACATCCGGATTGGGCGTGCGGCCCTGCTCGTATTCGCTGAACATATAATCCACCACGCGGCGTCGGTACTCCTGGCTAAGGTCCACAAAGTGAAAAGGTATGCCTATCTTCTTGGCCACCATCTCGGCCACCAGGCGGTCCTCTTCCCACTCGCAGTCACCGTGCAGCGTACCCTCAGTGTCATGCCAGTTCTGCATGAACATGGCAAACACATCATACCCCTGCTGCTTCAACAGCAGAGCCGCCACGCTGGAGTCCACGCCTCCCGAAAGACCAACACACACTTTCATGCTGCAAAGGTAAACAAAAACGTGCAAAAGGGGTCTGTCCCCTTTTGCACGTTTTTTTAATCTGCCAATGTGTTATTTGGCTTTTACTATGGTCATGGAGCGGCCAAACAGACCTCCGTATGCTTTGACGTCAGATACTAAGGCAAAAGTGAATTTTTCTAATTCCTGCTTGCGCTCACTTAAGACCTCACTGTCCATCTGCCTCCATTCATAACCCTCTGTGAGTCTAAGTGTCTCAGGGTCAAGATTGCCGGCTTCCCAGCTCCAGCTCTCTGCATCGCCAATCCTTGCGTTATAACCTTCTCTGAGACTGAAGTTGATGACACCACCTTCATGAGTGTATGAGCCCTTGAACTGTTCACCCCAGGCAATGACGTAAAACTCGACCTCGTTTTCATAAAAGAAATAAACTATTCCATAATCGGACTCGTCATCACCCATTAACCCATTCCAGCGGCCTGTTGAAACTTTTTTATCAAATGAGCCGTTGGACCTGTACCATACTTGTGGTTCCATTGGACCGTATTCTTCATCGATATACGCCCAGGTCATGACGTCTCCATCTATAGTAATCTGATATTTAGACTCTTGGTCATAGATAAGGATACCGTCTTGGTAAGTGAAATCAAAATCTTCTTCCCACAATGTACCTTTACCGTTTGAGTTGAGGGTAAGTGTACCATAGGGATTTGCCAGGTCTTCTACCCATGTTCCATAGATGGAGTTACCGGTAATGTCACCATTACCCCCCTGATTGCCACCACCCTGGTTTCTGGGCTCAAGCGGTTCAGGAAGATCCTTAAGTTCACGCCTTGTGTACACCAAATTGTTGTTATATTCAAATACAAGACTACCATTAGTAATGGTTATGTTTTTCTTACTTCCCACTTCAAAATATCCCTCACTAATGATTACATCTGCTGTACCATTGTCATAGTCGCCAGAAAGGGTGTATGAACCTATAACAAAAATATTACGATCATCTGGCATTTGCGTACTTTGTTCAAATATCTTGTGCTCAGTAACTAACACAGTACCGTCTTCCAACAGGAATACAGCCTCAACTCTTGTCTCCATGGGTTCCGACTCAGTATATGAGTACCATGCAACAACATTATTGATGTCATATGTGTTTGGGAAGAAAGCCGGGCCCTGTTCGTCCTGATAGCCACCACCTTGGTTGCCGTTTTCTGTGGGCTCGGAGGGTTCGGGTAGTTTGGAATTATCCTGCTTGGTATATATGACAGTTTCTCCTTCTTCTATAGTCTTCAACTGTCCGTTTTCTATTTCAACCGTTATGCTTGTGCTTGCATTGATAGTTATTTCTATCTTACCGGTATTCAGGTTACCCTCTATAATTCTGTATGATCCGCTGGCTACTATTGTACGCTGCGGGTATTCACCATTCGGACCCGATAACAACATATTGCTGGTAGCAACATAAGTGTTGTCATCAAAGAAATAGATTGCTGCCACAAATTTTATGTCATACCCGGAGTCTGACATCTTACCTCCATATGAGTACCATCCGGATAAGGTCTTGTTTGCAAATGCGGTCGGCAAGAAGGCCTCCATGCCATTATTCTGGTTGTTGTTACCGCCCTGGTTGTTATTTCCGGTGGGATCGGTAGCCTTGGGGAGTTTTGCGTTATCCTGCTTAGTAAATACCTCATCTCCCATTTCGGTAGTCAACTTGCCGTCTTTAATAACTACGGTCATTGTTCTGCCATCAGAAATCACAACAGAAGCCTTTCCGTTGGTAAAGTCACCCTCAATCAAACTATATTGCCCTACAGCCTCTATCTCACGCTCGGGGCTACGGCCGTCCTCTTTTGAATAGACCTTGTTCTTGGTGACTACGAAAGTGTTGTCCTTAAACAGAAAAACAGCTTCTGTCTTGGTCTTGTCCTTATCCTTTTCAGTCCAAGAATACCATGCAGCTACTTCCTTGTCGGCAAAAGCTTTTGGAAGGAAAGCCTCATCACCAGAAACGTTTTCCTGTGAATTATCAACAAGATCTTCCACTTTGTCACATGATGTGTAGGTCAGGCTGAACATAACTGCTGCAACCATTCCTACAAGGAATTTAAACTTTTTCATAATCTCATAAAGCATTAATAAGACAATATTTAGCCGTAAACATAGCAATTATTTTTCATAATGTGTGCATATAAACTGAAATAATATAATTTTTCCCATTGTTGTAGTTCACTGCAGGGTCCCACATGCTCCACATACAAAAAGGCCGCCATCGGCGACCTTTACCGGCCCGGAGGGCCGCCCGTTTCCGAAGGGAAACTAAAAAGAGGTCCCACATGCTCCACATGCAAAAAGAGGCCGCATTGCGACCTCTTTTTGCATGTGGAGCATACGAGACTCGAACTCGTCACCTCTTGACTGCCAGTCAAACGCTCTAGCCAGATGAGCTAATGCCCCGTTGTTGATGATTTCGGGTGCAAAGGTAACTAATAGGATTGAATAATTGCTATCTTCGCGAAAGAAATTTTTCATCGGGATTATTTGCTTACAGACACGAATGATTAAGCCTGTTGTAGAGAAAATAATACTGGGTATAGACCCTGGCACGAACGTTATGGGTTACGGCGTAATCAAGGTAGAGGGTACCAAGGCGCAGATAGTGACCATGGGCGTGATAGACATGCGCAAGGAGGGTGACATGTACCTTAAACTGGGCCACATTTTCCAGCGCGTGAACGGTATTATAGACTCATACCTGCCCGATGAGATGGCCATCGAGGCCCCGTTCTTCGGTAAGAACGTTCAGTCCATGCTCAAGCTGGGGAGGGCGCAGGGTGTGGCTATTGCCGCAGCCATAAACCACAGCGTGCCAATCACTGAGTACGCGCCCATGAAGATAAAGATGGCCATAACAGGCAATGGTAACGCCAGTAAGGAGCAGGTGGCCGGAATGCTGCAGCGTATGCTTCATTTGGACCCTGCCGATATGCCTAAGTTCCTGGATGCCACCGATGCGCTGGCCGCCGCCTACTGCCATTACCTGCAGATGGGACTTCCCGACACCGGCAAGAAAGGCCCCAAGAGCTGGAAGGAGTTCATAAACAGCAACCCATCAAAGGTATCCAAGCGCAAAACAGCACCTGACCAGGAATAGAATCTGTTGAAAAGTTTCTTAAAATAGGACAAAACGGGTGGAGCGTGCATGCTGATTATTTGTAACTTTGCATCGTAAAACCAAACTAAACAACAGTCATCCTAATGGACCCTAGCAATCCTTTCCTGGTCTTTTGCGGTACCAACACCATGTACCTGGCCAAAGAGATATGCGATTACCTTAACTGCCCCCTGGGCAACATGAATGTGTCTCACTTTGCTGACGGCGAGTTTGCGGTTTCTTACGAGGAATCCGTGCGTGGAGCCGATGTGTTCCTGGTGCAGTCCACATTCCCGTCATCGGACAATCTGATGGAGCTTCTGCTCATGATTGATGCAGCCAAGCGTGCATCGGCCAAGTCCGTGAACGCCGTGGTTCCTTATTTCGGATGGGCCCGTCAGGACCGTAAGGACAAGCCGCGTGTATCCATAGGCGCCAAGCTTGTGGCCGATATGCTGAGTACCGCCGGTATTGACCGCCTCATTACCATGGACCTTCATGCCGACCAGATTCAGGGATTCTTTGACGTGCCGGTGGACCACCTGTATGCATCGATGGTGTTCCTGCCTTATATCCAGAGCCTTAAGTTGGATGAACTGGTAATGGCCGCTCCCGATGTAGGCGGCAGTAAGCGTGCCAGCGCATACGCCAAGTTCCTGGATGTGCCTCTGGTGTTGTGCCAGAAGACCCGCACCCGTGCCAATGTGGTGGATGACATCCGTATAATCGGTGACGTGCAGGACAAGAACGTGGTGATAGTTGATGACATTGTTGATACTGCCGGTACCATCTGCAAGGCCGGTGACGTGATGATGGAGGCCGGCGCCAAGTCTGTGCGTGCGCTTGCATCGCATTGCGTGATGTCTGGTGACGCTCCCGTGCGCGTGGATAACTCACAACTGGAGGAGATTGTATTCACCAACAGCATACCTTACCGCAATCCCGTTCCATGCAAGAAACTCAAGCAGATTTCTATTGCACAGATGTTTGCTGAGACTATCCGCAGGGTGATTTCTAACGAATCTATCAGCTCACAATATCTAATCAAATAATTTATGAAGAAACTTTTAATTGCCTTTATTGCATCATTATTGCTTTTATCTTGCGGCAGTAAGGACTCATTCAGGATAAAGGGTACCACCGAGGGTCTTGAAGACGGTACTATAATGACTCTCAGCACTTTGGACCTTGAAGGGCTGAATACGTTGGATTCCGTTGCGCTCAAGAACGGCAAGTTTACATTTAAGGGTGAGATAGAGTCTCCCAGCATTGCTGTCATTACCTTTGAGGTTGAAGATAACATAAGCGGCTGCGAACTGTTTGTGGAGAGCGGCAACATTGAAGTGAGCGTGAGTGCCATATCGGGCGAACAGCATGTTTCCGGCACGCCTAACAACGACGCTTTCCAGAGATTCTACGATGATACACAGGTGCTTAACGATGAGGCCGATGAACTGGAGGATAAGATAAAGGCCACAATGGCTACTCAGGGTGATTGCACAGACCTTTACCGCCAGATGGGTGATTTGCAGGACCGTTTCAAGGCTCTGCTTGCCAAAAGCATCACTGACAATGCCGACAAGCTCTATGCCTACAGGCAGCTGATAGACAATTACAGCCTGTTTGAGCCCGATGAGACCAAGGAAATGATAGAGAAGATGGAGCCTGCGTTTGGCGATGATGTGGTGTTTGTTCAGCTTAAGGCTATGATAGATGCTCAGTTAAGCACCAGTCTGGGACATCCTTATATTGAGTTTGAGGCACCGCTGCTGGACAAGAAATATGGTTTCTCCACAAAAGCGTCGCTTTCACAGTTTGTACAGAAAAACAAGGTGGTGTTCCTGGATTTCTGGGCAAGCTGGTGTACTCCCTGCATGAACGAGATTCCTAATCTCAAGTCGGCTTATAAGAAGTACAAGTCAAAAGGCTTTGAGATTGTGAGCGTATCGGTTGATGAGGAGAGCGAGGACTGGATTAAGGCTGTCAAGGACAACGGCATGGATTGGGTGCAGCTTTGGAACGGTGAAGATGACATTGAGAACTCTGCTGCCGTAAAATACTCCATCAGCGCAATTCCCGCCACATTCCTGATTGACTCTGAGGGCACCATCATCGGGCGTAACCTCCGCGACCATGAGCTGGAGGATGCTCTTGAAGACTACTTCAAATAGTACCATTGGGGACGGTTCCGTTTGGCACCGTTTTGCCAAATAATGAACAGCAGCACTATTGTAGGCTGCTGTTCACTTTTTTAATATATTTAAAACGGTGCCAAACGGAACCGTCCCCAATGGTACTATCTGCGTGTAATCTTGCGCATAAGGTCGTTGCGGTTGGTGCTGAACTCAAGTGTATTGGCTGCAATCACGTAGTTCTGCGGGTCAACGCTGCTGCGATATGCGTAGAGCAGGAATTCATAGCGGTTGCTGTCAAAGGTGAAAGTCTTGGCCATGTCGGCAATCTGACGTGATGTGAGCATGCTTCCGCTTACAATCATCTTTGCCAGTTTCTCGCGGGTGGAATCAAAGTCCTCTTTCTTGAGCATCTTTATGATGGCGTTCATTTCGGCATTGTTAACTTTGTGAGCAATTTCCATGTCATGCGGATCATCTATTGGGGTATCCATTACGAACTTTATCATCTTGTCACGGCTGGAGCTGAACTCAAGCGTTTCAAGTACACGGTAGAAGTTGTAACGGTCCACGCAGTTGAGCCATGCTTTCTTAAGGAACTTGATGCGGTTGCTGTCAAAATCGAACATTGCCGATACGTCCCTTATCTGTGCCGCCGTCATGAAACCGCCGGTGCTGAACACCATATCGGCCATCTTGAGACGGTTGGAGTCAAATGACTCGCGGTCAAATGCGCGGATAACTTCATGGTCAACCACTTTGACGCGACGCGCCGGCTCCTGTATGATTACCCTGCCTCTTTCAGAGCGACGTGGGTCTTCCTGACGGATGATACGTTCATTCCTGCGCTCTGTGCGTGTTCCTCTTGTTTCCCTGGACTGTGCCTGAACATTCTCTGTAGCCAGCAGAAGCGCTGCAACTGCTATGCCAATCATCATCAAATTCTTTTTCATAGCTGTAGTCTTTAAGTGGTTCTCTATCTTAAAGACGCAAAAAAACGCGGATTGTTAAATCCACGTTTCTTTTTAACTTATTTTTTAACGACTTCGCGTTCAAAGAAGTCCAGGAAGAATGGCCAGTTTGGCCCGGCCTCATGCCCGCCGTGATGCTGGCGGTAGGTCAGACGGCCGTCCATCAGGCCGTTGTCCATGCCCGGGAACAGGTCTGTTCCTACGCCCTTGTAGCCAAACAGTTCATATACTGGCGATGCCTTTGAGGCCGATATGAACGATCCAACCACATCCTGCCACTTATCGCCGCTCCAGCTTCCTGTGGAGATGAAGCAGGCACGCGGGGCACACAGGGCTATCAGCTCATGCTGGTCAACGGGCAGGTCATTCTCGGTAAGCGGGTCGGCACCGTATTTTATAAGGTTACCGCATACCCAGTGGTACTCCTCGTTTGACACTATATTGCCTATGCTCTCGCCGCAGTCACGACGCCAGCCTGCAGCACCGGCCTTGCCCGATGAGGCTATGAATCCGGCTGCTATGCGCTCCTCGAATGCCATTGCCACCAGTGAAGCCTTGCCGTAGCGGGACACGCCCTCTATGGCACACTTGGTGGCATCGAATGTCTTGTCGGTCTCAAAGTAGTCAAGCAGGCGGGATACGCCCCAGCCCCATGCGCGGAGTGAGCCCCAGTCTGTAGGCTGGCGGAACTCTCCCTTGTTGCACAGACCTATGATGCCGTTAGTAAGACCTGAACCTGCATCGGCCTGGATTGATGAGGGGTTGATGGTGGCTGCTGCCCAACCGCGCTCTATGACCATCTGCTGCCATGATGTGGAGCCTGCACGGACACGGGTGGGGTCACCGGCACCGAATCCGAACTCTATGATTACGGGCATGTTCTGCTTTCCTTCGGGATATACCACATTGGCCTGTATCTCTACCGTGATGGCGGGATAGCTGGAGTTATCTACCACACCTTTTAAATAACGGACCACTACCGGTGTTCCGGCAAAGTCTTTCTTCTCCTCATTGGTAACTTCCCATTTCACGCCCGGTACGTTGTCAGGAATGCGTCCATAGACATTGTCCTCAAAGAGCCTTACAATCTCAGGACGGCGAACCTTGTTCCACATCTTGGCGTTCTTGACCTTCTTGCCGCTCTCTGTAATGAGCGGATCGGGGTAGAAGGGGTAGGGGTTAGCTATAAGCTCGTCATAGTTGGGGTGCTTGCTCTCGTCCTGGCTGTTGGGCTGACGTCCCTCACGGGGCGGCTGGATATTGAGCTTGCTTAGCATGTCGGCGTAATCGGCAGCTGCAATCTTGCGCAGGCTGTCCTGTGCGGCACGGTTGCCACCGCCGCCAAACATGAACTGTGCGTTTACCGTCAATGGGATGCAGGCAATAATTGCTGCAGCTAAAAGAATGGTCTTTTTCATTTCTTGTTGAGTTTTTTCTGTTAGGACAAAGATGATGAAAAAATAGACAAAAACAAAAGGGAAGGCTAAGATTCTTAACCCTCCCTTGATATATGTCCTTAAACAGCTTTATTTTTCAGGTGAAATGTATTCGGCATTGAGACCTTTAAGAATATCTGCCGTGATGTTCATTGTCTCCTGGGCAAACAGCAGGCTTCCTTTGCTTATAATAAGGTCATAGCCGTGAGTCTTGTTGTATTCCTTTATGAAAGTATCAATTGTCTCACTGATCTTCTGTGAGTTGGCTGCACTTTCATTATCCAGTTCCTGGCTGTATTTTACAGTCTTTTCCTGAAGTGCCTGCTGCTTCTTGGCCAGACGGTTCTGCTCAGACTCGGCACGTTCTCTGGATGAATAGACACCGTTCTCCAGCTTTTTCTGGAAGTCATCAATCTCTTTCTGAAGTTTCTTGCCCTCTTCGGATAAAAGGAGACGATAGTTTTCTTCCTTACGGGTAATCTCTTCGGCAAGGTCCTGATAGAGTGCGTAGTTGGCCAGCAGGGAATCAACGTTTACAAAGGCAATCTTGATTCCTGATACGGCAATTGTGGCAGGCTGCTCGGGATAACTGACTGCTGCAGGCTGCTGTTTGCACTGGCTGAAACCCATAATGGCGATTGCCGAAATGACAATTGAAGAAACGGATTGAAATTTCATATTGTTCTTGTTAATTATTAACTCCTTTCATTCACGGCCAGAGGATTGCTCTTCTGTGCCTGTGCGTCCTGTGACTCTACGCATCCTATGCCGCGCTTGCGCATGGCGGGATTCCTGCCTACATGTATGTTGGGGAACCGGCCGTTCTTCTTGATCAGGATGCTTACCGATAGCAGGGCAACCGCAGCAAGAAGTAAAAGTGCAACTGTCAGAAACGTTTTCCACATACGCGGCGCGAAGATATTGATTTTAGTTGATAAAATGCCAATAATAATGTATTTTTGGAGTTGTTAAGAATTCATTATATTTTGTTAGAATTTAAGATTTGAGATATGGAAAAGATTGACTGGTCAAAGAGAGTGATGGACATATTCCTGGAGATATGCAAGATACCGCGTCCGTCGGGTCGTGAGGAGAAAATGGGAGAGTACCTGATGGGTTTTGCCGCTGCCCGCGGACTGGCTGCCCGCAAGGATGATGTGGGCAACGTGCTCATAAGCAAGCCGGCAACTCCGGGCTATGAGGGCCGTCAGACGGTAATACTGCAGGCTCATCAGGATATGGTGTGTGAAAAGGATGCCACTCTGGACCACGATTTCATGACGCAGCCCATTGAGACATACGTTGAGGACGGCTGGCTCAAGGCCCGTGGTACCACTCTTGGAGCCGATGACGGCATGGGCATAGCTATGGCTCTGGCTGTGCTGGACAGCAAGGAGATAGAGCATGGTCCCGTGGAGTGTCTGTTCACTGTATCCGAGGAGACCGGTCTTACGGGCGCCACTCACCTCAAGCCCGGCATGATGAACGGCAAGATGCTTGTTAACCTGGATTCGGAGGATGAAGGTGAGATATTCATAGGCTGCGCAGGGGGCATAAACACTTCGGTAGAGTTCGATTACAGGCCTGCTTCAGTGCCCGATGGGTATTTCTTCCTGCGCGTGGGTGTAGATAAACTTCACGGCGGGCATTCGGGCGATGATATAGACAAAGGTTATGCCAATGCCAACAAGATTCTGGCACGTTTCCTTAACGGTGCTATTGACAAGTATGACCTGAGGCTCTGCTCAATAAGCGGCGGTAACCTGCACAATGCCATTCCGCGTGATGCACAGGCCGTCATAGCCGTTCCTTATGCTGACCGAGAGAAGATACGGGTTGATTTCAACGTGTTTGCATCGGAGATACAGGATGAGTATCACGTGACTGAGCGTGAGGCCAAGTTCTTTATGGAGAGTACCGATGCTGTGGCAGAATGCATTGAACCTGCTGTGGCACGTAACATAATACGTTCCATATATGCCGTGTTCAATGGAGTGTATGCCATGAGCATGGATGTACCGGGACTGGTAGAGACGAGTTCAAATCTGGCGCGCATACGCACGGAGAATGGTAAGGTTACCATGCTGGCCAGCCAGCGAAGCAGCGTGGAATCTGCCAAATATGCTGTTCAGGAGACTCTTGCAGCCTGTTTCCGTCTGGCTGGAGCCAAGGTGGAGCGTAATGACGGCTATCCTGGTTGGGCACCTAATCCCAAGTCTGAATTACTGGATATCTCTGTGCGCACGTACAAGGAGCTGTTTGGTCGTGACCCCAAGGTCAAGGCTATCCATGCCGGTCTGGAGTGCGGACTGTTCCTGACCTCATACCCGGACCTGGACATGATATCGGTAGGACCTACGCTGCGCGGCGTACACTCTCCGTCAGAGCGTCTGGAGCTGGCCACGGTGCCCATGGTGTTTGACCACCTGCTGGCTATCCTGCGCAATATCCCCTGATAAAGGCCGGTTACCAATCAATATCGCCGCTGCCGGATCTGCTCTTGCTGATGTTGTCGTAAGAGAGTCTGCCGGAAATATCGCCTGAACCCACCACCTTGGCGTTAACGTTGCGGGCACGGCCGTTGACATCGATGTCGCCGCTGCCTGCCACGTTTGCTGTAAGGGTATTCTCAACCTCGGCATGGACAATCTCAATATCGCCCGATCCGGCTATTGACAGTGTAAGGTTACCTGTCTTGATGCGTGCCGCACTCCAGTCGCCGCTGCCTGCAATGCTGATGCTGGCATCACCGGCATCAATATCGGCTATCTTAAGGTCACCCGATCCGGATACGGTACTCTGCAGGGTGGTGCACTTGATCTTTTGTGCAACTATGTCACCGCTTCCGGCCAAACGCACGTTTAACTCAGAGTCTGCAACAATATCGGATGTGCAGTGGATGCTGCCGCTTCCGGCCATGGAAATCTGATTGATCTCAGGTGAGCCTACCTTGACTCTCAAACGCACGTTACGGTATCTGGCCGGGTCTATGGTTATCTCCAGCACTCCGCGTCTGACATCAGTGTGAAGACGTCCAAAGTATTCCTTATCACCCTCAACAATAACATACTGTTCATCGGACTGCTCATAATAGACATCAAACGGGCAGGAGTTTGAAACGGCGTCAAACGGTTTGACCTGGCGTTCCTGGCGGTCACAGTCGGTAAAGTCCATATTCTTGGTAGAAAGCCATACAATCTGGGCATTGGCAAAATTGCAAGACTGCAGGAGTGCGCACAAGGCGTAAACAAAGTAGGATCTTGTTTTCATTTTTATAGTGTTTTAGTTTCGTTTCAAGCAATACACCATAAAGACGAAACTCTCCCGTTTTTGTTAATGTTTTTTTCAGATTGAGAGGCCGAAAGTTTTCTTGATGGGACTCATTACGAACATGGACTGGATGGAGCCTACGGTGTCGGTGGTGCCCAGGACGTTCATGATGAACTCTTTGTAAGAGCGCATATCGGGACAATATACCTTGAGCAGGTAGTCGAACTCACCGGAGATGTTGTAGCACTCTGCCACCTCTTTCATATTACGCGCGGCTTCTTCAAAAGTGTAGGCGGTCTCTCGTGTCATTTCACGTAGCTTTACGCAGCAGAATACCACAAAGCCCAGATTAAGTTTCTCGGGGTCAAGCACTGCTATATACTTCTTTATATAGCCTTCACGCTCCAGACGTTTCTGACGCTCGAATACGGGAGTCGTGGAAAGATGTACTTTTGCGGCAAGTTCTTTTGTTGTGAGGCGTGAATTATCCTGCAGGCAAGTCAGGATTTTGATGTCTGTGGCATCCAGTTCACCGGCTTTTGGCTCAATCAGAGTTGAAATATTCTCCTTTTCCATAGTTTATTGTTGTTTTTATTGGTTTATTTTCTTTGATTTTTGGTAAAGGTAGTTTGTTTTTCTTTAATAATGTAATATGTTTGGTGGAATTTTCTATCGGCCGTAACTTTGCATCGTCAAAAGAACAGAAACAATAACAAATGAAAATATAAGGAATATGGCAAACAACAAATTTCATCTTGAGACTCTGGCACTCCATGTAGGCCAGGAGCAGCCCGATCCCGCGTCCGATGCACGCGCAGTACCTATCTATCAGACCACATCTTACGTGTTCCGTAACTCACAGCATGCTGCTGACCGTTTTGGCCTGCGTGATGCCGGTAACATTTACGGCCGTCTGACCAACTCGACACAGGATGTGCTTGAGAAGCGCGTTGCCGCTCTTGAGGGTGGCGTGGCAGCTCTGGCAGTTGCATCGGGTGCAGCCGCAGTAACATACGCCCTGCAGAACATTGCCCAGGCTGGTGACCACATCGTGGCAGCTGACAATCTGTACGGCGGTTCATTCAACCTGATAACACACACACTTTCAACCCAGGGCGTAAGCAACACCATAGTTAAGGTGAATGACCTGAAGGCTCTTGAAGCCGCTATCCGCCCCAACACAAAGGCAATCTATGCCGAGACATTCGGTAACCCCAACAGTGACGTTACCAATCTGGAAGCCGTAGCCGAGATCGCTCACAAGCATGGTATCGTATTCATCGTGGACAACACATTCGCTCCCATCCTTATCCGTCCGCTTGAGCACGGCGCAGACATCGTGGTTCACTCAGCAACCAAGTTCATCGGCGGTCACGGTTCATCACTGGGCGGTATCATAGTTGACGGTGGCTCATTCAACTGGAAGGCCGCAGTATTTGCCGATGTAGCCGGTGCAGCCGCATTCGTAACCCGTATCCGTGCCGTCATCCTGCGTGACACCGGTGCTGCAATCAGCCCGTTCAATGCATGGATCCTGCTGCAGGGTGTCGAGTCTCTGCCTCTGCGCATAGAGCGTCACGTGGAGAACGCACTCAAAGTTGTTCAGTACCTTGCCAAGAATCCCAAGGTATCAAAGGTCAACCATCCGTCACTGCCCGATCATCCGGATCATGCACTGTATCAGAAGTATTTCCCAAATGGCGGAGGATCAATCTTCACATTTGAGGTTAACGGAACCCAGGAAGATACCTGGAGGTTCATTGACTCACTGCAGATATTCTCACTGCTGGCAAATGTGGCCGATGTAAAGAGCCTTGTGATACATCCTTACACCACCACACACTCCCAGATGACATCCAAGGAGTTGGCCGAGCAGCACATCACTCCCACAACAGTACGTCTGTCAATCGGTGTCGAGCATATAGACGATATCATTGCGGACCTTGACCAGGCTTTTGCCAAAATATGATATTTATACCTAGTTGTTTTAAGTTTTAGCTAATTTTGCTGTGTATTCACCATTCCTAAAAGGGGTGGTGAATATGCGGTTTTATAAAACATAGTACAAGATGCCTCTTAAACTGCCCGATAAACTGCCTGCAATTGAGATTCTCAAAGGTGAGAATATATTTGTGATGGATACCAGCCGTGCCACAAGCCAGGACATACGTCCGCTGCGCATTGTGGTGCTCAACCTGATGCCCATTAAGATTACCACCGAGACGGATCTTATCAGGCTGATATCAAACACACCTTTGCAGATTGAGCTCAAGTTGATGAAATTGCGCAGTCACACATCTAAAAACACTCCGGTGGAGCATATGAGAGTGTTTTATGAGACGTTTGACAGCATGCGTGACCAAAAGTTTGACGGATTCATAGTGACAGGTGCGCCTTTGGAGCAGATGGAGTTTGAAGAGGTTTCATATTGGGATGAACTTAAGGAGATATTTGACTGGGCTCGTACTCACGTAACCTCCACATTATATATATGCTGGGCAGCTCAGGCCGCCATGTATCATTTCTACGGCGTGCCCAAGTATCCGCTGCCGTCCAAGATGTTCGGAATATTCAAGCACAAGACCATAGACGAGCCGCTACCTATATTCCGTGGTTTTGACGATGAGTTCTATGCTCCGCACAGCCGTCACTCGGAAGTCAGGAAAGATGATATTCTGGCTCATAAGGAACTGAAACTCCTGTCTGAGTCTGATGAGGCCGGAGTATTCATGGTATCGGCCCGCAAAGGACGCGAGATATTCATTACAGGCCACTTGGAGTATTCACCGAATACTCTTGACAATGAGTACAAACGTGATCTGGCAAAGGGATTGCCCATAGAAAAGCCCAAGCACTACTATCGTGACGATGATCCCGCCAAGGGACCGGTAGACCGCTGGCGTGCCCACGCCAACCTGTTCTACTCAAACTGGCTCAACTACTACGTCTATCAGGAAACTCCTTATAACCTGCAGGAGATAGGGTGAAGAATCACATTTGGGAGTGTTTTTGGAAGAGGAAGAGTACTTAGGCCTGTTGACAGGCAAAACCATCGACGCCCGTGTCGTGTGAACGGGGGGAACCGTCGTAAAAAAAGTATCGATTCTGGAACAAAGTTTCGGAATCGATACTTTTTTTCGATGGGGGGAAGAGCGAAGCGAAGTTTTGACGTCAACAGGCCTAAGTACTCTTCCTCTTCCAAAAAGAATCAATATTCAAATACGCCGTATTGGCTGTGGATGGTCAGGTGGGTGTGGTCAGAGGGTTCTATGCGGCCGATGATCTGGGCATCGATGCCGAATGAACGGCTGATGTCAATTACCTGCTGGGCATACTCCTGAGGCAGATAGACTTCGAAACGATGACCGCAGTTGAATACCTTGTACATCTCTTTCCAGTCAGTACCGCTCTGCTCCTGAATGGTGCGGAACAATGGCGGGATGGGGAACATGTTGTCCTTTACCACATGTACATTCTCCACAAAGTGCAGTATCTTGGTCTGGGCACCGCCTGAGCAGTGAACCATACCGTGAATCTGCGGGCGCAGCGCATCAAGCAGTTTCTTTACCACCGGAGCATAGGTGCGGGTGGGAGAGAGTACCAGCTTTCCTGCATCAAGGGGTGAATCCTGAACCATGTCAGTCAGGTTCAGACCACCTGAATAAACCAGATCCTCGGGTACTGCGTGGTCATATGTTTCCGGATACTTCTTTGCAATCTCCTTGCCGAAAACGTCGTGACGGGCACTGGTGAGTCCGTTGCTGCCCATGCCGCCGTTGTACTCCTTCTCATATGTAGCCTTACCGAAAGATGCCAGACCTACAATAACATCGCCCGGACGTATGTTTGCGTTGTCGATCACGTCACTGCGTTTCATACGGCAGGTTACGGTGCTGTCAACTATGATGGTGCGTACCAGGTCACCTACATCGGCAGTCTCACCGCCTGTGGCGTATGCGCCAACACCCATCTGGCGCAGTTCAGCCAGCAGTTCATCGGTGCCGTTTATTATGGCGCTTATTACGCTGCCCGGAACCAGGTTCTTGTTACGGCCTATGGTGGAGCTTACCAGAATGTTATCTACGGCACCTACGCAGAGCAGGTCATCGATATTCATGATGAGCGCATCTTGCGCTATGCCTTTCCAGACCGAGAGGTCACCCGTCTCTTTCCAGTAGGCGTAGGCCAGTGATGACTTGGTGCCTGCTCCGTCGGCATGCATTATGTTGCAGTACTCCGGATCACCGCCCAGGATATCGGGGATAATCTTGCAGAATGCTTTTGGATAAAGGCCCTTGTCTATGTTCTTTATGGCGTTGTGGACATCCTCTTTCGATGCCGATACGCCACGCAGCATATATCTTTCATTCATAATCAGAACTGTACTGTAGGAGCCTTGTTCGCACCTTCATCGGCCTCAAAGTAGGGCTTTTTCTCAAAGTTGCGCATTCCGGCAATGATGCTCTGCGGGAACTTGCGTATGTATGTGTTGAACTTCTTGGCCTCCTCATTGAAATTCTTGCGCTCTACGGCAATGCGGTTCTCAGTACCCTCAAGCTGGGCCTGCAGTTCCTTGAAGTTCTCATTGGCCTTGAGTTCAGGATAAGCCTCGCTTATGGCAATGAGGCGTCCAAGTGCTCCGCCTACCTCATTCTGGGCTTTCTGGAACTCCTTGAGCTGCTCTGCTGTCATGTTCTCAGGGTCAACGCTGATGCTTGTGGCCTTGGCGCGGGCATTGACAACAGCTTCAAAGGTCGATGTCTCATGCTGTGCGTATCCCTTAACTGTATTTACAAGGTTGGGGATGAGGTCGGCACGGCGCTGATATACGTTCTCCACGTTACTCCAGGCTGTATTTACACCCTCTTCCATAGTAACCATGCTGTTGTTGACTTTGATGCCCCAAAGTACAATAACTGCTATGACAGCAATGATAATCCAAGTACTTTTCTTTTTCATAATCCTTTAATTTTATGTGTTATATTTTTTTCTGTTCAAAAACGCGATCCGGCACCGCCTCCGCCAAAATGGCCTCCGCCGTAGCTTCCGCCTATATGGCCGCCGCCTCCGCCGAATCCTCCTCCGAATCCGCCGCCAAGATGGTGTCCGCCACCGCCGGTGCCGGTAGAGTAGTATGATGTACGGTTACGGGTAGCGATGAATCCGCAGTGGGTACACTTGAACGTAAGCAGTTCCTTCTTAACCCCGTTTCTCTTTGATATGGTTGATACTCCAACCTGTTTCAAAGCTATCTTTCCGCATTTGGGGCACTTGCGGCTCCTGCGGTCAATAATGACAATAAGAATGATGACCCCAAGGATCATGGCCAGGAAAACAGATATCCCGGCTATGGCGGCTTTATCATCATCGTCGTCCTCATCATATTCACCCTTGAGCAGAATCTCTTTCAGTGCCTCAGCACCGGCCATCATACCTGCATCCCAATTGTCATCGGCAAAATAACGGTTCATATAACGTTCCTGCACGCGTTTGCAGATGGCATCGGGCAGAACGCCCTCTATGCCGTATCCGGTAGCGAACTGGATGCAGCGTTCACCGGTGCAGAGCAGAATGACAAGGCCATTATCGGAGCTGGAGCGGCCTACACCAACCTTTTCACCAAGCTGGTGGGTAAACTCAAAGCAGTCATCTGGGTCAATCTCACTCAATACGGCCACCAGAGTCTGGATGCCTGTGCTGTCCTCGATAATACGGAATGCCGCGTCGATGCTATCCACAGCTGCCTCCGACAGTATCCCGTCAGGATTGCACACATAGCGGTCGCGGTCCTGCAGGTGTACGGGTTGGATATCGGAAGGCTTATACACCTTGGCCGATGCCAGCACGGTACTTATGACAAATAAAACAGCTATGACAATTTTTCTCATGCGGTTTATTCTCCTATCCTGTTCCAGATTTCCCATGCGGCAACTGCCTGCTGTTCAAGCATATCCTTACCTCCCTTGACGGTAGCTCCGTGCTCGCGGCCTTTTTTCATGAACAGCGTCTCGTCAGGGTTGGCAATCACATCCAGAAGCAGATGATTCTCTGAAAGGAAAGTATAAGGTATATCGGGACACTGTTCGGTTTCAGGCCACATTCCCATGGGAGTGCAGTTTACTATCACGTCATACTCATCGATGATTGAGGGCGACAGTTCATAATAGCCCATGATATCGAACGTGGAGTTGCGTGATACGAACTTATTCTCTATCCCAAGGGTGTCCAGGGCGTATTTTACGGCTTTTGAGACACCTCCGGTTCCCAAAATAAGCGCCTTGTGATGTCCTTCAATAAGTTGTCCGAATGATTTGCAGAATCCTATCCAGTCAGTATTGTATCCTACAAGCTCCACGCCTCCGTCACGGTGAAGCACCTTGACGGTGTTTACTGCGCCTATGGCCTGTGCAGTCTTCTCCAGACGGTCCAGGTAGGGGATTATATCCTGCTTGTAGGGTATGGTCACGTTGAATCCGCACAGGTTGGGATTGCTTTCAACAAGATTCTTGACCTGTTCTATGCTGTCCAGTTCAAAGTTCTCATAGTGAGCATCGATATGCTGCTCGCGGAACATCCTGTTGAAACGTACCTTTGATGCGGAGTGGGCCAGAGGTTTGCCTATCAGTCCGAACAGGTGTCCGTATGAACTGTTGGGACGCACAGGAATATTATCATTGTCCTTCCTGTCTGTTTTTGGTGCGCCAGTCTCATGCATCCGGGACCGCTCATCCTTAAATACAGGAGCAGGCTCAATATGAACTGTAGGTTGTTCAGGAGTTGAGGGAGTATCGAGGGGCTCGCTTACCGGTTGATTAAGATCCTCCTTAGGTTCAGATTCAGCATCATCAATATCCAAAGAGGTGTCTTCGGGATTATTCAGCTTGTTGTTCACTGTCCTGACAAGGAACAACAGCACACTGCCTAGCACGAACAGGGAAAACAGCATATTATCTCTTTGCCAACCAGTCAGTCACGTTCTTTTCAATACGGGCGGCAAGGTCTGTGCCGCTCTCCTTTACAAACTTTTCACCCACGATGTGCTCATAAAGCTCTATGTAACGGTCCGATACGCTCTCTGCGTATGCATCGGTAATCTCTGGCATAACCTGACCGGGCTGGTTCATGAAGTTGTGCTCAATAAGCCACTGACGTACAAACTCCTTGGAGAGCTGCTTCTGGGGCTCACCCTTAAGGAACTTCTCCTGATAGCCGTCAGCGTAGAAATAACGTGAACTGTCGGGGGTGTGGATCTCATCGATCAGATAAACCTTGCCGTCACGCTTTCCGAACTCATACTTGGTGTCAACCAGGATCAGACCTTTCTGTGCAGCTATTTCTGTACCACGCTTAAAGAGGGCACGGGTGTACTTCTCCATAATCTCATAATCCTCTTTACTTACCAAGCCCTGACGGATAATCTCCTCCTTGGAGATGTTCTCATCATGACCCTCCTCGGCTTTGGTGGTGGGGGTGATAAGGGGCTCCGGGAACTTCTGGTTCTCTTTCATGCCCTCGGGCAGGATGTTTCCGCAAAGGTTACGGCATCCGGCCTTGTAGTCACGCCATGCAGAGCCGGTCAGATAACCGCGAATGATCATCTCAACGCGGAATCCCTCGCACTTGAGTCCTACGGTAACCATAGGATCAGGGGTGGCCAGCTTCCAGTTGGGGCAGATATCGGCGGTTGCGTCCAGGAACTTGGCTGCAATCTGGTTCAGAACCTGGCCCTTGAAGGGAATACCCTTGGGCAGGATAACGTCAAAGGCCGATATACGGTCAGTGGCAACCATGACCATCAGGTCATCGTCAATGTTATACACGTCACGGACTTTACCGTGATAAACACTCTTCTGTCCTTTGAAGTTGAAGTCAGTTCTTGTAAGTGCGTTACTCATCTTTATTTTGTTTTATTGTTCTTTTTTTATTAGTCTTATGCGCTTGCTCGTAACGGTCATAAGCATCTACAACGCGTGTTACCAGTTTGTGGCGCACTATATCCTTCTTGGTCATGCGGATTATGCTCAGACCTTCAACACCGTCCAGAATATCCAGAGCCTGTACCAGACCCGATATCTGTGTGGGAGGCAGGTCTATCTGGGTCAGGTCACCCGTGACAATCATCTTGGTGTTCCAGCCCATGCGCGTGAGGAACATCTTGATCTGCTGAGGTGTTGTGTTCTGAGCTTCATCAAGTATCACTACGGCATCATTCAGCGTACGGCCACGCATGAAAGCCAGCGGCGCAATCTGTATGATGTTCAGGTCCATGTACTCCTTAAGCTTGGCTGTAGGAATCATATCCTGAAGGGCGTCATACAGGGGCTGCAGGAAGGGGTCTATCTTTTCACGCATGTCACCTGGCAGGAATCCCAGTTTCTCACCGGCCTCAACTGCGGGGCGGCACAAAACTATGCGCTTGACCTCTTTGTTCT
This sequence comes from uncultured Bacteroidales bacterium, assembly GCA_902799685.1. Taxonomy (GTDB): domain Bacteria; phylum Bacteroidota; class Bacteroidia; order Bacteroidales; family Bacteroidaceae; genus Colenecus. Next base: position 53,666 of record CADCBO010000005.1, on the reverse strand, counting down.
TGAGCGCACGTACGGCAAGTGCAATGGCTGTGTATGTCTTACCGGATCCTGCCGGACCTATGGCAAAAAGCATATCGTGCGTTTCATAGTCAGTGACCAGTTTCTTCTGGTTTATGCTGCGGGGCAGGATAGGGCGGCCTGTCACTCCGAACAGAATCACATCGGAGCTCTTCTCTCCACCAGGTTCCTGACCGTTCACGATATCTACAATCACCTCCTCTTTGAGTGAATTGTACTTGGAGCAGTACTGTTCAAGCTTGAGCACAGCCTGCTCAAAACGGGTGGTTTCGTCTTCGCTGCCCATGATACGGAGCACATTGCCGCGTGCCACTATGCGCAGCTTGGGAAACAGTGCCTTGAGAAGCTGCATATTGGTGTTGTTGACTCCGTAGAATACTGCGGGGTCGGCATCGTTCAGGACAAGGTGCTTTTCTATCATGCTTTGTTTATCCTATCAGATGTCCTATGTTGCTGGTGAAAAGCTTGACCGCGATGGCCAGCAGAATGATGCCGAAGAACTTTCTGAGCACATAGATGAGTCCTGGGCCCAGAATCTTTTCAATTCTGCTGATAGACCTGAGTACAATGAATATGAACAGCATATTCAACGCCAATGCAATCATGATATTGATGGCTGAATACTCGGCCTTTAAAGAGAGCAGGGTGGTGAATGAACCGGCGCCTACAATCAGGGGGAAAACCAACGGTACAAAAGATGAAACCTCCTTAGGACCTGCATCATATTTGAATATGGTTATATCGAATGTCATTTCAAATCCTATGGCCAGAATTATAATGGAACCGGCCACAGCGAATGATTCAATATCCACTCCAAAAAGTGAAAGGACACCATCACCCAGATAATAGATGATGGTGAGCATTATCCATGAAATGAGCGTAACCTTTAAGGCGGGAACTTTACCCGTCTTATGCTGCAGGTCTATTATGATGGGTATGGAGCCTGTGATATCCAGAATGGCAAACAGAACCACGAATGCTCCTGCTATCTCCTTGAAATTAATTGCCATTTTCCTGTTGTTTTATATAAGGCTCAAATATAAAATCGGTTGACTCACTGCGGTAGTACGTAAACAGGACGTATAGGCAATCCCAGATAACGGGTCCTGAAATCGACAAGCTTATTGTCAACATCCTCCAGATGTTCAAGCCAAAGCACGCTGGCTTCATTTGACATATATTTCCTGTTTATATTGTCAAAATAGAGTTCATTGCACCAATAGTAGCCGTATTGATCCTGGAAACGAATCTTTTCATAGTCTTGCATTCCTGACAGGGGAATGAACAGGCTGTTGCCTTCATATCCTTTCTTTACGCTTGTAAAAAGGAATCCTCCTGTTCCATTCAGTTTACACCATTTCTTGTCACAGTTCCTTGACCTGAGTATCTCATTGAAATCTTCGGCCGAAGGTATCTGCCAGCCGTCACCCATAATATAATTGGCTGCATCATCGGATATGTCAAGGACAGACAGGCTGTCTATGTCTCCTTTCTCCTCGTCAAAACAGTATTTGGTTATTTCCAGTCTCTCGCCCCATTTGTAGTTTGTCCAGGTGAAGTTGTTCTTGGGCGCGGTTTCACCCCAAGCAAAGAAACTGCCTGTTTCTTCAGGGCTGGAGGCACCTATGTTGCATACGGCCCAAAGGTTGCCTGATGGAAGACCCAGGTTGACAACCTCATATTCTTTACCGTCTTTTCCTTTGATTATCTGAACGCCTTTCTTGGCATCACTAATGGATATGGCATCCGGGTCTTCTTTCTCACAGGATGTCAGGAAGAATGCGGATAATGCAACAAATGCAGCAGACAGGGTGAGCAAATACTTTTTCATATTATTCTATTATTGTTTGTGACTGCGAATTTAGAAAAAAAGTCGTTTGGTTATTCTATTGTTGTTCAAATAGAATGTTATTTGACAGCAATATACATGCGGCAGACTCCGAACATGAACTGACGGGCTTTTACCGACGAGAATCCGGCCTCCGTAAGCATCGGTATGAATTTTTCCGGCAGGGGAAATTTGAGTATTGAATCAGGCAGATAGGTGAAAGCCCCTTTGTTGCCTGTCATTCCGGCTCCTATCCTTGGCAGGACCTTGAGAGAATAGAATTTGTAGAAACTGAATATCAGCCTGTTCTTGGGGTAGGATAGCTCCAATATCACCAGCTTTCCGCCTGGTCTTAATACGCGCAGCATCTCCTTAAGGCCCTGCATCAGGTTCTCAAAGTTACGGACCCCGAAAGCCACGCATACGCGATCAAAGGAGCCGTCTGTAAAGCGCAGGTTCTCGGCATCGCCAACCTCAAGCTCTATTGGTAGGCCCTGGCACTTCTTGCGGCCAACCTCAAGCATTCCGTCAGAGAGGTCAATTCCGGTTATCTGTGATCCTTGGGCTGCCTTTCTTGATACGGCTATGGCAAAATCGGCCGTGCCGGTGGCCACGTCGAGCACTTGTATGGGCTGGTCCGTATCGGCTATGGCACGCACCGCCTTGCGGCGCCATGAGCGGTCTGCTCCGAATGATGAGATGTGGTTGAAACGGTCATACTTGACCGCAATGTCATCAAAAAGTTCACGTATTCCTTCTTTCTTGGGCATAGCTATTGCAGAATATGACCGGTGCCTGCAAGCAGGGCAAAAATGAATGTCGATATGACCAGCAGCGGCAGCATGGGGTCAAGCTCTCGGCCGGAGCGTTTCCACACCCCGTTAAGATGCTTTATGTAAAGAGGTATGGTCAATATATAAAGGTATGGTTGCCAGCCTTTTGTGAACAGTATGGTGTGTAGCAGCATAAGGCACCAGCCGCCACAAATCAGAACAGTGTGGTATATCTTGGCTCTTTTTTCTCCAAGTTTGAGAGGAACCGTAACGCGTGTGCCTGCGTCCGATTTCATGTCACGCATATTGTTGACATTAAGCACTCCCATGCTGAAGAGACCGATGGCGGTTCCGGGAAGAAGCGTACTTAAATCCAGCTGGTGTGAGCATACATAATAACCTCCTGCTACAGGCACCAGGCCAAAGAAAATGAATACGAATATGTCGCCCAGCCCGATATAGCCATAAGGATGTTTGCCCAGGGTGTAGTGCATTGCTGCCCAGATTGCTGCGGCGCCCAACGCTACAAGACACTCTGATTCCACGCATAGTATTGTTCCGAATGATGCTCTTATCATTCCAAGGCCAAGAATGCAGCAGACCAGCACCATTATCCTGATGCAGGAACGCATCTCATCCTCGGTAAGTCCGCCGCCCTCAATGCCGTATTTAGGTCCTTCGCGTCCGTTGCCGTCCACTCCGCTAAGCCAGTCGCCCAGCTCATTGGACATATTTGAAAGAATCTGCAGTGAAATTGTAGTCAGAATAGTCAACACAATGACATACCAGGCAACCCGATGCCCGGCGCAAGCCAGCATAATTCCCAGCACAATCCCCGCCGTAGAAAGCGGCAAAGTGCGCAAACGCATTGAACGAATAACTGCTTTTGAAGTCATTTTTTAAAAGGTATTTGGCCATGTGCCTCCAAAACAAAAATCCGGCTCTGGCCGGATTCTTGCTTGGGAGGTACCTGGCGGACTCGAACCGCCGTACTCGGTTTTGCAGACCGATACCTAGCCGCTCGGTCAAGGTACCATTTGCTTTTGCGGTTGCAAAGGTAATGGAATTTTTTTATTCTGCTTGTTTTGCCTCCAAAAAAACTTTCAATTGCACTAAGAATCTGTTTTGTGATCTATAAAAAGTGTGAATTTGTTTTTTTAACAACTTAAATGGAACATTGATTAATCATTTTGAAAACAAAAACTCTGTGTGTGAATATTTCAGTAACTAATTTTGTCAATGTAAAAATACAGAAATACTAGTCAGATACTTTTTCCAATAATTGAAAGTAACATTCCCCTTATGAAACCCCATAAGGGGATTGTTATTTTTAAGTGAATATTATTTCTCCGTTGCTGCCTGAAGCTGTAACCGGTTTGTTACGGTCAACATCTCCGGAAAGGATCATAGTTGAGAGCCTGTTGAGCAGCAGTGTCTGCAATGCACGTTTTACAGGGCGGGCTCCAAACTCAGGATCATAACCTGCATTTGATATCAGGTCAATTGCAGAATCGTCAATGGTTAGATTGATTCCGCTCTCGGCAAGCATACGGCATACACCCTGTGCCTGGAGTTTTACAATCTGGCGAATCTCACTTTCACGCAAAGGCATGAATACTACAGTTTCATCAATACGGTTCAGGAACTCCGGACGTATGGTCTGCTTTAGCATCTCAAGCAGGTGCTTACGGGTCTCGTCCAGCCACTGCTGACGGCTCTCATCGGTTGTGCCCACTTGTGCGGAACGCTCACGTATGTAGTCACTGCCCAGATTGCTGGTCATGATTATGATGGTGTTCTTGAAGTTAACCGTACGGCCCTTGTTGTCGGTCAGACGGCCGTCATCAAGTACCTGCAGCAGTATGTTGAACACGTCGGGGTGAGCCTTCTCAATCTCATCAAACAGCACAACGGAGTAGGGCTTACGGCGTACTGCCTCGGTCAGCTGGCCACCCTCATCGTAACCCACGTATCCTGGAGGCGCTCCTATAAGACGTGTCACTGAGAATTTCTCCTGATACTCACTCATATCGATACGCGTCATCAGCTTCTCATCATTGAACAGGTACTCGGCCAGGGCCTTGGCAAGCTCTGTCTTACCCACACCGGTGGTGCCCAGGAATATGAAACTGCCTATAGGACGCTTGGGATCCTGCAGTCCGGCACGGCTGCGGCGTACGGCGTTTGCTACGGCGCTTATGGCCTCCTCCTGGCCTACAACACGCTTGTGCAGTTCCTCTTCCAGATGCAGAAGCTTTTCACGCTCGCTCTCCAGCATACGGTTTACAGGTATGCCGGTCCAGCGCGATACCACCTCGGCTATGTCATCGGCGGTAACCTCTTCTTTTACAAGGGCGCTGTCGCCCTGCTTGGTGTGAAGTTCCTCCTGGATGCGGGCTATATCGGCTTCCAAATCCTTAAGCTTGCCGTAACGGATTTCGGCCACACGGCCGTAGTTGCCGTCACGCTCGGCATTGTCTGCTTCTATCTTGAGCTGCTCTATATGCTGCTTATCCTGTTGAATCTTGGCTACCAGAGCCTTTTCTGACTCCCATTTCTCACGGATCTGTTTCTCCTGCTTCTGCAGATCATCAATCTCGGCGTTCAGTTGCTTGAGTTTTACGGAGTCGTTCTCACGCTTTATTGCGGCACGCTCTATCTCAAGCTGCTTTAGGCGTCGGGTAATCTCATCCAGTTCCTCGGGTACCGAGTTGCGCTCCATACGCAGTTTGGCTGCGGCTTCATCCATAAGGTCAATGGCCTTATCGGGCAGGAAACGCTCGGTTATGTAACGGTTTGATAGCTCCACAGCGGCTATCACGGCCTCATCCATGATACGTACCTTGTGGTGGTTCTCATAGCGCTCCTTTAGTCCACGCAGAATGGAGATGGAACTCTGTACATCGGGCTCATCAACCATTACTGTCTGGAAACGGCGCTCCAGGGCCTTGTCCTTCTCAAAGTATTTCTGATACTCGTTCAGGGTGGTGGCGCCAATGGCACGAAGGTCACCGCGGGCCAGGGCAGGCTTAAGTATGTTGGCGGCATCCATTGCGCCCTCACCGGCTCCGGCACCCACCAGGGTGTGGATCTCATCTATGAACAGTATGAAATTACCGTCTGATTGTATTACCTCATTGATTACGCCTTTAAGACGCTCCTCGAATTCACCTTTATATTTGGCGCCTGCTACCAGTGCACCCATATCAAGTGAATATACTGTCTTGGACTTAAGGTTCTCGGGTACGTCACCGCGTACGATACGCTGGGCAAGACCCTCTATAATGGCGGTCTTACCGGTACCCGGCTCACCTATAAGTATAGGATTGTTCTTGGTTCGGCGGCTCAGAATCTGGAGAACACGCCTAATCTCCTCGTCACGGCCTATAACCGGGTCGAGCTTACCCTTGCGCGCACGCTCATTAAGGTTAATGGCGAACTGCTCAAGGTTCTGGGGTTTGTTCTGATTGTTCTGGTTGTATTCCATAGTTGTATGTTTTAATTTCTATGGAGATACCCCGCAATAAGCAAGCCACGAGCCATTCTGCGACAAAATGTCGTAGATTATCAAAGCAGGGCTGACATATTGACAATCAGCGCTTTAGGGAAATAAAGGTAATGCTTAAGCCAGTCTTTGCTTAACTATCTCATACATAAGGACTCCTGCTGCAACAGAGACATTAAGGGATTCTATCTTGCCCAGGATGGGTATGCGTGCCCATTCGTCACAAAGGGTCAGATGCTCCTGAGGGATACCCTTGTCCTCGGCTCCCATGATAAGGCAGACAGGACCGGTGTAATCACCTTTGGTGTAGTCCTTATCACCTTTCTCAGTTGCACCCACAATACGTATTCCGCTGTTCTTTAGGAACCTGATGGTCTGGCTTATGTTGCTTTCGCGGCAGACGGGCAGGGTGTGGAGTGCTCCGGCCGATGTCTTGATGGCATCGGCATTTACGCTTACGCTGTTACGGGAGGGGATGATGATGGCGTCAACGCCTGCACACTCTGCGGTACGTGCTATGGCACCGAAGTTACGCACATCGGTCACACCGTCCAGAAGCACAAAGAACGGGTCTTTGCCCTGCTCAAAAATTAGCGGTACAAGGTCCTCTACGTGCTGGTAGGTTATCTGGGTGGTGAAGGCTATTACGCCCTGATGGTTCTTGCGGGTTATGCGGTTCAGTTTCTCAACGGGAACGCGCTGGACGGAGATGTCCAGCCCCTTGATTGCTGCGAACAACTCGCGCGACAAATCACCCTGCATATCCTTCTTTATGAGCAGGCGGTCAATCTCCTTTCCGGCCTGAACAGCTTCTATGACGGCGCGTATGCCGAATATCATTTCATCTTCCATTGTTCTCCAAAAGTGCTTTTGCGTTGTCAAGAGCAGCCTGTGTGAGCTTGGCACCGCTCATCATGCCTGCAATCTCGCGTATGCGGTCATCGCCACTGAGCACCGAAATGCGTGTATGTGTGGCGTCATTATCATCGGTCTTGAATACCTTGTAGTGGGTCTGGCCAAGTGCGGCTATCTGCGGCAGGTGGGTTATGGCCAGAACCTGCCGGTCACCTTGGGACATCTGTTTCATGAGCAGTGCCATACGCTCGGCCACTGCACCGGATACGCCGGTGTCAATCTCATCGAATATGATGGTGGGCAGGGCGCGTGCTCCGGCCATGAGCGACTTGATGCAGAGCATGACACGTGCTATTTCACCGCCCGATGCCACTGCCTGCAACTCCTGCATTGGAACAGACTTGTTGGCCGAGAACATGAACTTCAAGTCATCATGTCCGGTGCGGTCAAAACCGGCAGAGGGCCGGATGTCTATGCCGAACTGTACGTTTGGAATTCCCAGCGGTACAAGCAGTTCCTTTATATCCTTTATTATGACATCTGCTGCTTTCTTTCTGGTCTTGGATAGCTCTGCAGCCTGTTTTTCCATCTCAATGCGAGCGCTACCGGTCTGTTTGGTGAGCTGCTCTATGTCATACTCGTAAGAATCAGATCGGTCCAGACGGGCGCGGATGCTATCGGCAACTTCAAGAAGCTGGGCTATATTCTCTTTCTTGTGCTTCTTCTCCAGTGAGTAGATAAGGTCAAGTCGCTCATTGACCTTCTCCAGACGTGATGGGTCGAATATTATCTCCTCCTGGGCATCGTCAACCGTATCGGCAATATCCTTAAGTTCTATGATGCAGCTGTCCAGACGCTCTGCAAGCTCCTGGGCCTGTGGGTAGTTTTTGCTGGCTGTACGCAGAGACTGCAGTGCGCTACGCAGTTTCTGCAGGCATCCGTCCTCATCGGCCGTCAGGGTTTGGCAGGCACTGAACAGTTCCTGCTTTATCTCCTCGGCATGGTCCAGAATATCTGATTCCTGTTCAAGCTCCTCCTGCTCACCGTCTTTGAGACAAGCAGTATCCAATGCTTCCAACTGATATTGCAGATAACTGCGGTCTGTATTGTCGGATTCAAATTCGGCTATAAGTCGGGCCAGACGTGTCTTGAGTTCTGTCCACTTGTTAAAACTCTGCTCATATGCAGTTTTGACGGCATTGTTAGCGGCTATAGTATCCACAACATCAAGCTGGAATGGCTGAGTACCAAGAGCCAGATTCTGGTGCTGTGAGTGAATGTCAATCAGCCGGCAACCCAAATCCCGCATTTGGGTCAGTGTGACTGGAGTGTCATTTATGAATGCGCGGCTCTTTCCCGATGCCGAGAGTTCACGGCGCATTATGGTTTCATCGGGGTCAAAATCCAGTTCGTTGTCCTGGAAGAACTGCTCCAGTCCGTATCCCGCAATTGAGAAGATTCCTTCGATGGTACATTTGTCAGTGCCCTGACGCAGGTTCTTGGAGTCGGCACGCCCACCCAGAAGCAGGTTCATGGCACCCAAGATTATGGACTTACCGGCACCGGTCTCACCGGTCATAACAGAAAAACCATCCCTGAATTCAATATCCAGACGGTCTATGAGAACGTAATTCCTAATGTGTACTTCCTTTAGCATCAGTCAGTCTTTATGGTATTCCAGTCATTTGAGAGCGAAGGATTTATCTGGCTCAGCAACTCCTTGACCTGTTGTTTCTCCTTGCTTATCCCTTCGCTGTATATGCTTAAAAGCTCGTTTTTCTTGATTTCGGTAAACAATGTGGGCAGGGCCGAAGTGCTCTTGGCCTGTCTGGTCTGCTGTAAAAGGCTAAGGCTCTCCGTGATAGTGGCACGGCCGCGGTCGGCATTGGCGGTCATGTCGTCCAGTCCCTGACGGTGATATTTGTACTGCAGTTGGCGGAATGCCGCCAGTGTGCCGTTCATGTAGTCATTGATGATGGAGTAGCGGTTGGCTTTGGTATCGAAAGAACGCCATCCGCTGCCGAGTGACTGTGCGCCTGCGGCTATGTTTTCAACCTGACGCAGTATATCCGTGCCGCCGTTGGGTGACATGGTGTCAAAGTCCAGTCCGATGATAAGCAGACTGTAGTAGGCCAGAATTGCCGTAAGGTTATTGTCCGGTGTTATGCCCGGTGAATACTCTATGCGGTCCTGCTCGGTATAGCTGAACTCCACCTCGGTGTCCCGGAAATTGAAAACCGTAGTATTGTAGGTGGAACCATAGACGGGACGGTTGCTCTGTACGGTCAGTTCACAATTCATCTTGCCGCTCTCTTTCTCATACTGGTTGACTATCAGGTTAAAGCTGCACTGAATGCGCTCGTTATCGGCAAAATGGTATTCTGTCCATACCTGGTGGGTCAGGAATTCCTTAATGGCGCTCTCCAATGATTTGAAAACATCCTTGTCCGTACCCTGGATCTTTGATGTATTGATTGTAAGTGTAGGGTTGAGTTCCTGAGCCTGTGCCCGGAAAGGCATCAGCAGGAAAGCAAGACAGAACAGCAGTCCGGCAAGTTTGCTGATTATTGCCTTTGCCACATCCTTCTTGGACTGTAGGGGCAGTTCCTCGCTTCCTTTGCGGTCTATCAGCGTGACCTTGTTGGTGTCATATCCGAATCCGGCGCCCTCGTCACGCAGTGAGTTGAGCACTATGAAATCCAGGTTCTTGCGCTCCAGCTTATCCTGGGCGTTGCTGAACTCGTCATTGGTCTCAAGCGCGAATCCTACCATGCGCTGGTCCGGGCGCTTGATGGCTCCAAGTGATGCTGCTATGTCCGGATTTGGTTTTAGGGTAAGTGTTATCTCTCCCTTACGCTTTATCTTGCTCTGTGCCACCTCTGCCGGTGTGAAATCGGCTACTGCGGCGCACAGTATGGCAGCATCGGACTGCGGAAAATGCTCCATGGCCGCCTCATACATCTGCTGTGCCGATGTAACGTCAATCCTGTTTATTCCGGGATGTACGGTCTTGAGATTCACGGGGCCGGCAATAAGTGTCACGTCAGCACCGCGTGCGGCACACTCCTCGGCAAGCGCGAATCCCATCTTGCCTGTTGAGTGATTGCCTATGAAACGTACGGGGTCTATGGCCTCATAGGTGGGGCCCGCCGTTATCAGGACTTTTTTTTTTGAAAGCTGAGCCTGCTTTGAAAAATACTCTTCAAGTGCAGTTACAACCACCTCGGGCTCCTGCATACGGCCTTTGCCTACAAGCTGGCTGGCAAGTTCACCGCTGGCGGGCTCAATGAAGATGTTGCCTATGGAGGTTAGAGTCTGGATGTTGCGCTGGGTTACGGGGTGGCTGTACATATCCAGGTCCATTGCGGGTGCAATGAATACCGGGGCTTTCATTGAGAAATAGGTGGTTATGAGCATGTTGTCGGCTACACCGCTTGCCATCTTACCCAGGGTGGATGCGGTGCAGGGGGCAATGAGCATGGCATCGGCCCACTGACCCAGGTCCACATGGCTGTTCCAGGAACCGTCACGACGGTCAAAGAACTCACTTACCACGGGCTTGCGGGTAAGGGTGGAGAGGGTGAGGGGAGTGATGAACTCCTTTGCGGCGGGGGTCATTACAACCTGAACCTCGGCTCCCTTCTTTATGAGCAGACGCACCAGATAGGCAGCCTTGTAGGCAGCTATGCTTCCGGTTACTCCCAGTACTATATGTTTACCGTTCAGTATCTCCATTATCTGGACTGCAGTTTTATTCTTGTAAGTACCTGCTTGGTGTTGAGTGCAAAATCACCCTGGAGTATCCATGAGTAATATCCTGGGTCGCGACGGAACACCTCTATTACAGGTATATCCTTGTATTTGCCAAAGTTAAATACCTCCTGGCCCTTGTCATTCATTACAATACGGCCGGCAAAATCAACGTTGCGGGTAAATGATGAGAACTCGGATAGCCATCCCATGTCATTCTTGAGGCCATCGGGATAGCGGTCAAGCTGTGCTTGCAGAACCTCATATGTGGCACGGGTATCTCCGTCGGCGCTGTGGGCATCGGTCAGGTCCTTGCCGCAGTAGAACTTGTAGGCGGCCGACAGTGTGCGCTGCTCCATCTTGTGGAATATCACCTGGACATCAATGAAACGGTGACGGCTCAGGTCTATATCCACACCGGCACGCAGGAATTCTTCGGCCAGCAGGGGTACGTCAAAACGGTTTGAATTGAAACCTGCTATGTCACTTCCCTCAAAGTCACGGGCTATCTCCTTGGCCATCTCCTTGAATGTAGGGCAGTCCTTGACGTCGTCATCGGTTATGCCATGAACGGCGGTAGCCTGCTCCGGGATATGTATCTCGGGGTTTACGCGGCGGGTATGCATGTCCTCATTGCCGTTGGGTGAGACCTTGAGATATGAAATCTCCACTATACGGTCCTGTACAGTATTGGTGCCTGTGGTCTCCAGGTCAAAGAAGACTATGGGTTTGTCAAGATTCAGTTTCATCAGTCGTTCAGAACCATTGGCATAAGCAACATGAGCAGATTCTCGCCCTGAGCCTGCTCGGTAGGAACGATCACGCCTGCGCGTGAAGGATCAGCCAGCTGGATGGTTATCTCCTGGCTGGGTATGTTGTTCAGGATGTCAATCAGGAAGGCAGCCTTGAAACCTATGCTCATGGGAACGCCTTCATACTGGCATGTGAGACTCTCCTTGGCCGATGTTGAGAAATCTATATCCTGTGCTGATATGTCAACCTTGTCTTTCTCTATGCGCAGCTTGATAAGACCGCTGCTGGCAGGTGAGAACACCGATACGCGGCGCAGTGCGGTAACCATGGTCTGGCGGTCCATAATCAGGTGATGCGGATTGTTCTGAGGTATTACCGATGCGTAGTTGGGATAGCGGCCATCGATAAGGCGGCAAACCATGCGGAACTCAGGAAGTGAGAAACGTGCTATGCGGCTGTCAAACTCTATTGTTATCTCCTCGGCCTCCTTGCTTATTAGTGAGCGGAACAGTGACGCGGGTTTCTTGGGCAGTATGAAAGATGACTTGCCGTCGGCCTTTACGTTGCTGTTGCGGTTGCAAACCAGCTTGTGGCCGTCGGAAGCAACGAATGTGGCGCCCTCTTCATTTATGTCAAAGAATATGCCGTTCATGACGGGACGGAGTTCGTCATCGGCAGTGGCGAATATGGTGCGTGCCAGACCGTCGGAAACTATCTGGGCAGACAGGGTAAGCGATACGGCATCTTCCTTGAGTACTGCGGGGGTAGGGTATTCATCGGCGTTCTGGCCTACCAGCTGGTACTCACCGTTCTGGTATTTCACGGTCACCTCATAGGTGCTGTCATTCACCATGAACTTTAGCGGCTGCTCAGGAATCTCCTTGAGGGCATCCAGAAGGGTCTTGGCGGGCAGTGCAATCTGGCCGTCATTATCGGACTCCACTATATCGACAACGGTCTCCAGAGTGGTGTCGTTGTCGGCAGCGGTTACGGTCAGTTTTCCTTCCTCTATACGGAACAGGAAATCCTCAAGGATTGGGTAGATAGCTTTAGGGTTAATTACGCGGCTGATGGCCTGCAGACGGCTTGAAAGAGCCTGACTTGATACTGTGAAATTCATATATGATCTGTTTTGTTATTTATCAGTTTGTGCGTCTCACAAAGATAATGAAAAGTAACGGTAATGTGGAAAAATTAAATGTAAAAATGTGGGGCGGAAAAGGGAAATGACTTAAATTCGCGGAAAACTTTTTCAAACACAATAGAATAATGGATATCACAGGTAAAATTATCGCAGTCCTTGAGCCCCGTTCAGGTGTGGCCAAGGCATCAGGCAATCCGTGGAAAATTCAGGAGTACGTATTGGAGACAATCGGCGAGCAGTATCCCAAGAAGATGATGTTCAGCATCTTTGGTGAGGACAAGATACAGCAGGCCGCCATCAACATAGGTGATGAGGTAGTGGTCAGTTTCGATATCAACGCCCGCGAGTTCAACGGCCGCTGGTATAACGATATCCGCGCCTGGCGCGTAAGTCATGACGTGAACGGCGCTGCTCCTGCAGCACAGCCCTACGCTTCAGCCGCTGCAGCACCTGCTGCTCCGGATCCCTTCGCTCCCTCAAATGAAAAGGATGATCTGCCGTTCTGAGGGGCACAAAAGGGACGGTTCTTATTGTGCCCTTTTGAGTTAATCAGCTAATAGTAATAAATTAGGGACGGTTCTTAAAGTGTCATAAGGGCACAATAAGAACCGTCCCTTTTGTGCCCCTTTGTGCACCGGGTCAGGAATTCATGCTGGCAAGGAATTCCGCGTTGTCTTGAGTGTTTTCAAGACGGTCTTTGACGAACTCCATTGCCTCGATGGGATTCATGTCGCTAAGGTACTTGCGCAGTATCCACATGCGGTCCAGAGTGGTCTGGTCAAGCAGCAAATCGTCGCGGCGTGTGCTTGATGCCACTATGTTCACGGCCGGGAATATACGCTTGTTGCTCAGGTTGCGGTCCAGCTGGAGCTCCATGTTACCGGTACCCTTGAACTCCTCAAAGATAACCTCATCCATCTTGGAGCCGGTATCGATAAGGGCGGTTGCCACGATTGTGAGTGATCCGCCGTTTTCAATATTACGTGCGGCTCCAAAGAAACGCTTGGGCTTGTGCAGTGCATTGGCATCGACACCACCTGAGAGTACCTTGCCTGATGCCGGTGCTACGGTGTTGTAGGCGCGTGCCAGACGGGTTATCGAGTCCAGGAATATCACAACATCGTGTCCGCACTCAACCATGCGCTTGGCCTTCTCAATGACGATGCTGGCAATCTTCACGTGATGCTCGGCGGGCTCATCGAATGTTGATGCAATGACCTCGGCCTTTACGCTGCGGGCCATATCGGTAACCTCCTCGGGGCGCTCATCAATGAGCAGCATTATCATGTAAGCCTCGGGATGATTGGCAGCAATTGAGTTTGCAATATCCTTGAGCAGTATTGTCTTACCGGTCTTGGGCTGGGCAACTATCAGGGCGCGCTGTCCCTTACCTATGGGAGCGAACATATCAACCACGCGGGCCGACAGGTTATCATTCTTGCCGTTGCACAGGGTGAATTTCTCATCCGGGAAGAGTGGGGTAAGGTGCTCAAACGGAACGCGGTCACGTGCTACAGAGGGCTCCAGACCGTTTATGCGGAACACCTTGACCAGCGGAAAATACTTCTCACCTTCACGCGGCGGACGGATGACACCCTCCACAACGTCACCTGTCTTAAGGCCGAACAATTTGATCTGTGACTGTGATACGTAAATGTCATCGGGCGATGCCAGATAGTTGTAGTCCGATGAACGCAGGAATCCGTAGTTATCGGGCATGATCTCCAGAACGCCTTCACCGCGCAGTACGTCACCAAAGTCATACATGCGCTCCTCCTGGCGGCGGTTCTGCTGGAACTGCTGTCCGTTCTGGTTGTTCTGGTTGTTCTGGTTCTGCTGATTATTCTGGTTCTGCTGGCGCTGATTGTTCTGCTGTCCATTCTGCTGGCGCTGTCCGTTCTGTTGTCCGTTCTGCTGGTAGGGCTGTTCTCCGCGGAACTGTTCCTGACGGGATTGCTCCTGCTGTTCCTGGAAATCTTCCTGAACGGGCTCCTGACGCAGAGGTGCGGCTTCAACAGGCCTCTGAACAGGCTCTTCATCAGAATCAAAATTGTCAGAAACAGCCTGGGTTACATTCTCATCATCTATCTCGGGCAGAGGAACCTCAACCTGTTGCTTGCGCGGACGGCCACGACGCTTTGACGCGTTAGCCTGTGGTGCGGGCTGGGGGAGTTCCTCCTTCGGTTCCTCTACAGTTGCCGGTTGTTTGGCAGACTGCTCCTGTTCAGGTGTCTTTGCATTGGCCTGCTTGCTTGCCGGGCGGCCACGCTTTTTCTTGCCTTGTGATGCCGGAGCAGCTTCCTGCTGTGGCTTGTCATCCTTGACTGCCTGCGGCTTTTCGGCCTCCTTTACTTCCTTTGGCTCTTTTTGTTCGGGCTTGGTGGCATTGTCTTTCTTTTCAAGGGACTTGGCCTTGCCGTTCTCATCGGCGGTATAGACTTTCTCTGGCGCATTCTTGCGGGCCACCTTCTTACGGTCGCGGCGCTCTTTTTCGGGCTTGTTCTTGGCGGCCGATATAGCCTGCTCATCCAGAATGTCATACACCAGCTGGTTCTTGTCATCCTTGGCCTTGATGCCCATCTCCTTTGCAATGGCCTGGAGCTCTTCCAGACTCTTGCTCTTTAATTGCAGTATGTCGTACATTGTTTTATTGGACCTTTGCAATACCTATAACGCACAGCGTGCGCATTGATATTACGTAAGGTATGAGTATATGAAAAATCGGATTGAACACCGCTATCGATAATCCTTGAACAGGACTGTATTGCGGCTTACGGGTGCAAAGATACAGTAAAATTCCGATAAGAAATACTTAGGCGATGTTTTTTTACCATTGTGTTTGCAAGTCAGCTATATAGAACTGCTCGTCATCGTCTGTGGCTATGAGCTTGCCGGTTTTGTCATCGATGTAGAAATTGTCGATAGGGGCATCGGGGATGAGGTCTGCTATAAACTCTCCGTCCCAAGTGAATACGCGGATGGTGGTATTTGCGGGCTTGTTTTCATGAGCCTCTTCATAGATGGTATTATGGTCATAGAGCACATAAATGTGATCCCCGTAGGTTACTACCTGCCAAACTCCTTCAACTATCTTTGAGGGACTTCCCGTATCTACGATATCAACAAAATCTATAAAATCGGGACCTCTTACGCCGAACATATCGCCGGTTTCAAGGTCGATGAAAGTCATTCGGTCCTGATTTGCATCCACAACAACTACCTTCTGGCCGTCATGGGACAATCTTACGTTAGAATGATAAAGTCTTTGTGCCCAGATATCCTCCTTGAAATCAGGGAGTTGAGGATATATGTCAAATGTCGTGATGCTGCTGTCCGGTTTTACAAGAGTGTATGTTGGGGGATTGTATTCAAATTCGGGCATATTGTTTATGGAAATACTGCCGTCAGGATTGATGGTGTAATCAGTGGCCGAAAGAATAATTTCATCATAGGTTGCTCCTGTGTATTGAAAATAAGATCCGTCGCTGCGAAACAGTATGTTGAAACCGTTGGCTCTGTCTCTGTAATCAGGGATCTTCAACAGCTTTTGCGGCTTGAGGTTTGCTCCGTTCCTGATGGAACCGGAAAGGTTGTACAGATAAAGATTATCATGATCTCCCACATACAGATACCTGTCACCGTCTATCATGACGTTCTGATTGGTGTAATAGACCTGAAGGAACTCGTTTCCTGCACGTCCGCTGGGCGACAGCATAGCTATGGGCTTGCCTGAATAGTCAAAAACCTGAATCAATGACTGCGTGTTGCTGGTTATAGCCACAATCATGGAATCTACGGCTATGATATCGTGTACTCCAAAGCATTCCAAATCAATGCGGTTCAGCTTCAGATTGTACTTGGGTACATCAGTAGCGGCCGTAATCTCACGCGGGGTGTAGTATTCGTTGTTATTCTTTTCCTTGCAGGAGACAACGGATAATGCTAATAGTATTGATGCAGCAAGAATGACTGAGTGAAAAAGACTTTTCATAAATAATTTATAATGTTGTAGTAAAGAAACGTGAAAGGTGCTGATTTGTTATTACAAGTGAAAGAATATCAGGGTATCATTCCGTTCAAGTCATAGGCATACAGATCCTCTGTAGTGTTTAAGCAGAACAGGATTTTGTGAAGTTCGTCATAAGCCAGGCCGAAAATCTCTCTGTCCATCTTGAAACTCTTTATCAGGTTTCCTGTCCAGTCAAACGCCAAAAGTTCCGGTAGCATTTGGCCTGAGTCCTTGTTTTTAAGAGTGTAGTCGCCGTGGTAGTATAAAACAAACAGATAATCTGTAGCTGTGGCACAGCCTATAAAGTATTCGCCGGAATCAATGTAAGTGTCGTCAAAGGTTGTCGAGCCTTTTTGGTGTATGGCAAAACTCTTCTCATTATCATCCAGATCAATGAAAAGAAGATAATCCATATTAAGGCATTCATATACTATGAGATTCCTTTGGGGATGTTTTTTTATAAGCGCGGCGTATGGCATGACGACATAATGCTCGTCAGATACATCAACCTTTCTCCTGAACAGCGGTATCTCTTGCATTTCATCACCGGCCTTTTGCGTGGATATTCTAACAGGGATTCTGGTCTGGTCAAGTTCATGTATCCTATTGTTTCCTTCTTCCCTGATTGTTGTTACGGCATGTTCGTACAGAAAGCGGTTATCTGTATCGTTATCGATAAAAACTGTAATTGCATCCACGAACGGCATTATATCAGTGGTCTTCTTAATTACGGTACGTTGTTCGTTTAGCGACTCAGTAACATCCACCTCCTTAATGACATCCATATAGTCAACCAGAGGTACAATCACGTGATGATTCTCATCGTAATATCTCTGTTCAGTTGTGCTGTAAAGCCGTAGAAACTCATTGCCGGCGCGTCCTCGGGTGCAGAAACCGCCTATTGGTTGTAGTGTGTTGGTGCTGTAAACCATCAGTTGGCTTGCGGGATTATTACAGGTTACCATCAGGAGAGTGTCAAAAACCATCATGCGCTCTGCACCTAGTACGTCATTGATTACAAGCCTTCCTTTGATAGTTATCTCAGACTTGTTGCGGTAATCAACCTGGCGGGTGGGGAGCATAAGGTTAGGCTTACTGCTGCAAGAGAACATGAGTGATGCAACCATCGCCACACACAGATACTGGACTGCTTTTCTCATAAAGAAACAGGACTAATCAAGTTATAAGGTTTTGTCTTTCAAAATTAGTGCTCTATTTCATCGTTTCCAAATCGTTTAACCATTTTTATTAGACGTAATTACATCATTATTCACTATCTTAGCATCGTGAAAAACGTGTTTTACGACCTTGCTTGCGTAAACCGGAAACACATTTTTTTTGAGAAACATGATTTAATTTGATATTAATTTTACTATCTTTGCGATGAAATACAATGAACTTGAAAACAGTAAAAGTAACAATAGAAAGAGGTGTTAAGGGTGATTATTCCGCTTACATCTCAAGCAACAACTGTGAATTTGGTTGCATAGGTGAAGGAAACACCGCACGTGAAACCGAGGAGGATTTCATGGCTGGAGTAGAGGATTTGAAGCGTGTCTATGCATCAGAAGGCAAACCATTCCCCAATGTCAAGTTCGTTTTCCAGTATGATGTGGCTTCTTTCCTTAATTACTACTCATACGCATTTTCATTGGCGGGACTGGAGCGTATAACCGGCATAAACCAACGTCAGTTAAGTCATTATGTCACAGGCGTAAGGCATCCCTCCAAACGCACAGCATCCAGGATAGAAAGAACTATGAAAGCTTTTGCTTCCGAGATTTCGGAGCTCAATCTTGTATAAAGTTACTTTTTGTCACATTCACCGGTTGGTTTTCTCTGGCAATAAATAACATATTCAACCAAATGAAAAGAACCTTTTCCAAATTAACATTGTTGTGGCTATTGGCTTTTGCCGTTTTGGCTTGCGGTAAACAACCTCATGAATCAAATGCGGAAGTCACCATAAATGTGCCGTTGGTACATGAGGAGCGTACTGAGCATTTTGACTATTTCTCTGTGTTTGACTCACTGACAACAATCCGGTTGAGTACAGATTCAATTGATGGGTTGGTAAGCATAGTGAAAGATATACACGTGGATGAAAACCTGATCTTCATTCAGGATCTGAATGCAATCCATGTGTTCGATGACTCCAATCCCGTCCTTTTCTATTCGAGAGTGAAGGATTAGGTCATTGCATATAGGGAGAATGATGCACTGGTGTTCTATCACTGGAATCGTATATTGAAAATTCAGCCAGAATCAATGGATTTCAATGGTTCTGGCTGACTTTTCAATATTCAAACAAGGATCTGTTTCCATTTGTAGAAAGCAGTTTGAGAAAATATCTCTTCTGCCTATTTCAAGTGATAGAACACCAACGCATCATTCTCTCTGCCTGCAACAGCTTCCAGCATGACCTTGTCCTGCTCCGGAATGAGTTCCGGATGCTCCTTCAGGGCAATCTGTGCATCTGATGCGCTAACGCCGGCTATCAGAACATCGCCAGCCACGCCTACTATCTTGCGGCGGTAGGGCAGCTTGGCTATGTCATACCTGTAACAGGTGCATTTGCCTGTGGGCTTCTGATACACATAATCGGCAGCCTCAAATTCACTTGCCACAAAATAGGATGGAGTCTCATAGCATTCGTTGGGCTGCTTCAGGGTAATCAGATAATCAAAAGTCAGGTTCTCCAGTTTGTTGGCTGGGGGCACGTCAATGAACTCAAAATATCCGCATGAGTCAGCTTTGCCATCAGAGATCCTGTAGAGCATATTGTCAAACGCCCGCAGGTGGTAGAAATCTTTCAGGTCCTGGTCTCTAAAATGGCTGACAATACCCACGCGCCAGCCTCCGTCAGTTGCCATCTGCCTCATAGGCAGTAATGGCGTGTATGAACCATCCTCCTTTAACTCCATAAAGTCATCCGATGTATCATTGGGAACCATTGACTGAACGTACATCCTTTTGTCAGTAAGGAAAAGCTTCATCAAATCAATCTCCTTGGGAATTGAGGTCTGGCTGATGAAAGTCCCGTCATACATGTATTTCTTTATGGCGTAAGCGTCCAGGTCATACATCAGAACCTCTTTGCTATCCTTATCTATACACCATGACCGTATGCGCAAGAACTCGTTCCGGGCACGTCCCCTTTGTCCTATCTTGTTCAGGAACCGTCCCTCCTTGTCATAGACCGATATTATCTGGTCAATATCGTTGCCTTTAGCATTAGGGATGTGCGAGACAAAAATCAGCCCGTCATCAACCATAACCTGGGTAATATCGCCTACAATCGCGTCCAGAGAGCTGTCATCAAGCAACACAAAGCTGCGGCTGACGGCAATCTCATCAAGGAAATATGTGTCTTTCACCTCCTCAACGGGAATGGCCTGTATGCACTTGCCCTTGCCGCACGATGCAAACGAAATTAGCATTATACTGGCCAGACTTAATACAACACTTCCAAATGCAAATAGTTTCCTTTTCATTTATACACCTAATACATGTATGTAAATCATATCAAAGGTACTATTACTTCTTTATGCTCCAAAAACCTTTAACCAAGATTATTGATTTAATTGTCTCGGTTTAATCCATAAAGAAGTTTGTGCTGGCTGTTATTGTTTGTTCTTGTAATGGGCGATGATGATGGGAGGATTCTCACAATCTTTTGCCTTGCGGTAGAAAGCTTCCACTTCAGGGCTGTAGCGGTGGTCGTAGTCCTTGCTGTCAATCAGTTTGAGCGCTTTCTGGATGCTCCACGTATCAACACAACCAATTATACTATTGTCATAGACATAAGGAAAGCCTATATCCGGGATTGAAACATCAAGGGAATCGTATTCCATATGGTACATCTTTGATGAGGCTTTATCAAACAGATACTCACCAGCAGAATAGTACCAAATGTAAAGGTAATCTTTCATGTCATAAAAGTAATTGGGAATACACTGTCCTTTATACTTGTTGTCATTTTCATGGTCATAGTTGCATTTAGTCTTATAAGGTATTTCTGGTAGGAATTTCATGTTTGCCACACATTGTGCGGTATCATCAGATACCTTATATATGTGGTTGTCCAACAGCCTCAAGAGCCAGGTCGTGTCAGATTTGACGTTTGCAAAAACGGATGTTAGCATGACACCTCCTATATCTCCTGCCAGCCTTACATATTCAATCGGGTCCATCTCACAATATGCGTGATAGTCTGTCATCTTGAATGGTGAGCCAAGGTTTCCGTCCGGGTAAGCCATGTAGTAATCAAATGAAGGAAGTATGCACAGACCGCAATAATACATCATTGTTCCGTCAGACATACATTTTAAAATATCTCCGCCAATATAACCATCATTTATTCCGCCTGATTGTCTTTTGGCTTCCCCAAGAAATTCACCTTTGTAGCTGTATCGTTTGTTGAAAGAGGTGTTATCCATAACGATTATCTCATTACACCATGTGTTTATGGCCCAGTCAATGGGATGTATGTACTCGTTGCGCGCCCTGCCTGTCTGGCCGATATCGTGCTGATAGTGTCCTGTGCTGTCAAATACCTTTATTGATGCGTGGTTGCTGTATTTGTCGCTAAAGACAAAAAACAGTCCGTCATCATAAAACAGCCCATCTACATAGCCGAGCATAGCTTCTGGGGTGTCATCTTCAAGCAGGATGTATTCCCAGTTCTCCAGGAAGTTGTCATTAAACGCACCATCCAGATGGATAACGTCATCTTTTGTTATCTGCAAGGAGTTGTCAGGCTGGACATTGTTCTTGCAGGCACAAAGTATAAGGGCTGTGAAGAAAGCCGCAAACAGTAATTTGTAGAGAGTTTTATTCATATTGGTTGTTTTTAGATTCGTGGTGTACGTATTATGTTCACAATTCGCGAAACAAGGAAAATGATACTTCCTGAAAGAACTGAGAATGCTCCTTTGGTTGCACTTTCAAGATATTGGAAATAATGGAATTCTCCGGAAATATAGGTCTCATCCATCGCGGTATATGAACAGATTCCTAAGAATAGGAATCCGGTTAACAGGGATATGTTGCCTATCTTTCTAGTCCAAGCTGGAGCTTTCCATATCGATACGATCTCAAAAACCAGTAAAAGCACAAAAACAATGATCATTACTATTCCGCCATCGGGCGTTACAAACTGATGAAAAACAGACTGTTCCATAACAAACGGATTTAATACGGTTCCTTAATGTTTACGCGGTGAAAGAATCAGAGCAATTATGCGTGATGTAATACATATAACGGTTGCATAACATATTGGTAATAACACGTATGCAAGCCCACCGCCTACCACAGTGGAACTTATATCACCCGCATGCCTTATGTCATCTACCCATATTATCACTCCTCGGGCACAGAATATAAGGGCAATGGCGACAGCTATTGACCCAAGGTCCTTGACCCATGCCGGAGCTTTCCAAGCCGACAGGAAAATGAGGACAAACAGCATGGTAAGGACAATACATGCGCCAAGTCCCATTTGTGACATCATACGGATAATGGTGGTTGTTTCTTCCATAATTTGATTTTGCTTTTAGATTAGACAGAGGTTTGTCGCAAAAGTATTCCAATTCTCAAACACAATCCCCTTATAAAACATATAAAAGCCTTCATGGGTGTAAATAAAACCATCTATACAATCCATAAAACCCTTTGTTCACACATTTTGAGATGTTTTTTAAATACACGATACTACCAAATGATTACCTTTGGGTATGATATGATCGCATTGGAATAATAACAGTCTAATGAAGGTGTTATTGAATACGGCTTATTGGATACTGTCAATACTTGTAGTTGCGTTGATGGTCAAAAGCACAGGGTTTTCTTTCCTGGAATCCCTGATGCTGGGCTCCATGTATCTGCCTGGTGCGGTAGCCGCAAAACTCCTTTATCCGCAAGTGTCATTCAAAAGGCGCTCCCAAGGAATAATGAACGTGGTTTTCATAACGTTAGCTATTGTTGTCTTTGAGTATCTTCTCATTTTTATGACGTATCTTTTCATCAGCAATATGAGAGAAGGGTTAAATGTATTCCAAAGCTATACATACTATTTCTTCGACTACAGGCATTACTCAAAATTAGTGGTCCCACATATTCTTGTTAATCCTTTGTTCCTGTCGGTCATAATTGTTTTGTTGACTCTTGGAAATACATATCTTGATCATTGGATGGCAAATCACTACCCCAAGATAGAGACTCCCATAACATTCTGTTCAGACAGGAAAAAAGTGACACTACTACCAAGCGAGATAATGTATGTAGAATCTTGTGATACAGAGGTGTATGTTCACGCCACCGATGAGCGTATTTTCCGCAACAAAACCAACATCTCAGGATGGGAAGCATTGCTGGGGGCTGATTTCGTAAGGATACATCGTTCATTCCTTGTTAACAGCAAAAAAGTGGATAAAGCCACAACTGATACTATAACTATTAAAGGTAAAGATTTGCCTGTATCTCTCAAATACAGGGAATCAGTAACTGATAAGTTTATCTCATAGTTGCAAAACTATGTTATTTAAGCCAGATGCGTGCAACAATGGCGTAGTCGTTTTCTGTGAGGGCGCTGATTGCGTTATATGCCTGACGGAATTTTTCTTGAGTAGGTTCTTTGCCGATGTTGCCTAAGATGGTCTTTAAAAATATTATACTCTCAGGGTTTACTATAGCACAAAAGCAATCCTTATAACCGGCGCATACATTCTCACCAATGGGAAGTTGCTGCCACACCTCTTTTGCAGGATATTTAAAGAAACGTGATTTACCGGAACCCTTATCGAATATGAAATATATAAAACTCTTTCCGTCATTAAGTTGACCCGTAATAAAGCCGTCACATTCCTTTATTTCAGATAGTCCATAGGTGTAAATCCCCCTTACATCTCCTTGGGGAGAAATCGTTCCGTTGTCAATCATCTCATCAATGAGTTGATCAGGCAGCTTTTGCTCCTCAGGAACGGTAATACTGATATATGGAATACACTCCGTGCCTGTCATCTTCCAGGCAAGGTCTCTCCTGTATGAAGAGTAAATCAGACCGTCATCCACCCATGAGTCTGTACCGCGTATTGATGACAGGTGCTCCTTTTCTGAGAAGTAATTATCCAGAATATTTTCAGGATTCTCCTTTGAAAGAACTATGAACCTTGCCTCATCTACATCATTCAGGTTATGGATAATGACATGATCACCTATGCAGTAACCGGCACGTCCGTGAAGCGTGCTGTTCAGAGTACTGATATACTGTCCTGTCAGAGCATTAAAGAACAAGCCTTTATACTGCATCCTGTCATAAATGAACAGCAGACCGTCTGATACGGACATTGAACTTGCATCCATGAATTCATTCCTGGCACGTCCCTTGGTAGTCTGCTTGAACAGACAGTTGCCTTCCATATCAAAGCAGTAGAATCCATCGGCCAAGACATAGATTCTCTCATTATTCACTATGAGCTGTTTGATCTCGCCCATAGCGGTGTTGTCAGGTGACTTGAGGGTTATGTATGAGACTGAGTCAACCAGATCATACCAGGATGGTTCAGTCAATTCTGTCATTGTAATGTTGTACTTGAATTCTGAAACGCCATCAGGATTAGAGGTGTTGCAACATATTGTCAAAGCCAAAAGCCACAACAGAGTCAAACTGGAAAAGGATTTTTTCATTTGGTTGATTATTTAATTTGTTGCAAACTTACAGATAATAAAACTATTATATATAAAACACAAAACATTTTGACAATTATTTATACTTTTTGTTGTAAATATAGGCATACATAAGGGACTGTGACATTTTGTGTGTTGTAAATTGAGAATTATGTGTTATATTTGCGATGAGAAGAGTAAAGATATGTTTGTATTATAGTTTAAATTTAGTAGTCATGGCAAAACAGATTGAACCAACACCAGTTTTGAAGGGCGACGATGCATTCGAGTTCGTGGCCGAGATGGATAAGGAGCGTAAGGCTTCTGATGAAGAGAAAGAGAGGGTGCGTAAAGGAGCATCTTTCATACAGTCGCTCCTTACTTTTTCTTTCTGATAGTTATGAAAATAGTAAGACTCTCAGCAGATCATTCGTTTAAGCCTTTTGATTGTGGCGAGAGTGATATAGAGTACTTGAGGACGCTGTTGTCCATATCGCAGGCTATCAGGGTACGGTCATCGGGGGAGACTGAGATGCGCCAGATGTATTCCCTTGTGGCGTAGGTCCTTATGTGGCGGCCGCTCCAGTCAAAGACGTGAATCTCCATGGGTTTCTCAACCTCGAATGAGTCATCGTAGGTCTGGTTCATATAGAGGGCATATACGTAGTTGCGCGACGCGGTGATGTTGCAGTAGTACCGCATTTGTCTTTCATCAGGCAAGACAGGAGGCTCGTATAGGGAACTGGATGCCCGCTTGCCGTTGTCCAATGATATGAAGTTAATCTGGTTCATGCGGTTCATTGCCAGCGCTACAATCCTCTTGGAGGGGTTGACTCTCATGAAACTGCGGTATGTGCCGAACGGGTCGTCGGATGGAATGTACAGGTCTATCTGCATGGTGGGGTCTGGCTCATTGGCCGGTCTTATGTTTAGGCGGAAATTATCGGTACTCATCTGCTCATATACAAGTGAAGAATCGTCCAGCACGACGGCGTTGATGACCCGTTCAGTGGTAGGAATCTTACCGGTTACAATGCATCTGCCTTGCTCTGCCGATGCCGGTATATCAATGAACTTTATGGCTGCGGCGTTCACGTCATTCACATAGATGTGTCTGGAATCATACTGGCCGTATAGGCTTGCCCCTTCTGAGAACTCATTCTCTGCACGCCCTATGTTTCCGAAATGGCTTACCATGCGTCCGTTCAAGTCAAACAGATTGAATACCGATGTGCTTGTCTCAAGTGACTGGATGATAAACATGTCGTTGAAAAACATGACATCATCGACCGACAGGATGAGTGTGTCGCCCTGAATGATGCGGGTGGAGCTCAGCGTATCGGCTGCAGGAGCGGCCTTATAGACCTTGGGCTTGACCAGAAACACGCTCTCGCCTCCATTTCCGCACGATGCCGGCATCAGCAGTGCTGCACTGACCAGACTCAGGATAATGCATATACGAGTTATCAGTTCTCTTCTCATAATATCATATGCAGCATGAATCACGGTAACTTACCATTAAGGTCATAGGCGTAGAGGGTTTCGGTGGCATCAAGGGCATATAGGATATGGCGACTCTCGTCATACTCAATACGGGAAACCTTACGGTCCATCTTGAAGCCGGTTATGTAGTTGCCGTTCCAGTCAAAAACCAGAACCTCATTGTTACCCTCACGGTTGGGTACATCAAGGAAATAGTCTCCTCGCCAGTAGATTATCATGAAATACTTATCAGACGTGGCTGCATCGGTAAATGAAAAGTAATCCTCGCGTCCTTTCCCTTCATAGACCCCATCGAAAGTGGGAGCGTCTTTCTGATGTATGGCGAATCTGGTTCCCTTGTCAAAATCAAAGAAAAGCAGATACTCCATATAAGAGAAATTCTGTACTACAATATTCCTGTCGGGATGCTTGTACAGGGTTCCTGAATATGGGGCTATTGATCTGTTCTCACTTATGTTATCCACCATTGAACTGAATATCTCCAGTTCAGTCTCATTGCCGGAAGGTTCTATGAGTCTGTAGATGCTGGGGACGCTGTTCTTTTCCTCATGGGCTTCAAACTTGTTCCTTACAAACTCAAACTTGTAGTCTAAATTATTGTTCAGATATACTACTACTCCCTTATTGAACGGCAAGCACTCCCTTACATCCAAGACAACCGTATAGCCTTGAGTTAAGGACTCTGTAATGTCCACCTCTTTCAGCACATCCGGCTTATCCATTACAGGAAACACCACGTGCCCTTGCCGGTTATAGTATATCTGGTCGGTTGTGGGGAGTGTGTTTATGAACTCGTTTCTGGCACGTCCCATGGGGCAGTACGCCCCCAGCAGCCTATATGAGTTTTTACTATAAACCTTAAGTTGGCCCGACGGATCGTTTGTGTCAAAAATAAGCAGCGTGTCAAATAACACGAACTCATCCACTCCCGGTATTTCAGATATTGCTGTCTGTCCGTGAATGACATTGCTTGTCTTGTTCCTGAAATCCAGTTCATGAACATCAACCAGGAACTTTGACTTCTCTTTACATGACAGGAGAGCAAATGCCATAAGTGGCAGGAAAACTATTTTTCTCATAACGAGTGTAATAATAGTAATCAGTTCTGCTTGTAGGTGACCTTAAGATTATCATCCTTGTTCAGTGCCTCCTCAAGAGCGTTGAACTCATCCATTGTATCGGGGTTGTTGGGCAGGGCAAAGAATCCTTCGGTCTTCTTTTTGCTCACCTCCTTTAGCTTGGAATTCAGGTCTTTCATCTCTATGACTGATGCCAGCTCCTGCTCAGTGAGCTTTTTCTGGCTGGTCAGGGTGCAGGTTACATCCTTCTTGCCGTCCTGGCCATTGGCATACTGAACCAGAATGACATCCTTAGGCGGAGCTTGTAGCCTGAAACGGAAAGGTAGGGAATAACTTACACGTACCGGCTTTCCCTCATGCATTCCAGGTTTCCATGCGGGCATTGCTGAAACGGCACGGACAACTTGTTCATCTACCAGCGGATCAACAGATTTCACTACTTTTACGTCCGATACTGATCCGTCTTTCTCAATTGTAAACTGGACTATTACGCGGCCTTGTATTTCCTGTTCTTTTGCCCCTTCGGGATACTCTATGTTCTGTTGTATGAATGAAAGCAATGCTACAGTGCCACCTGGGTATTCCGGTGCTATCTCCGGCTGGGTCATAGGTTCATCCTGTGCACTTACGTTCACGCTGCCGGCCATAAGTAAAATTACTGTAGTTGCAATGGCAGCTGATATACCCCTGAAGGGTCTGTTGGTTACGTTATTCTTTCTCATATTCTGTATGTTTTAAAATCTTTGTGAAACTGATACAAGCAGTGAAATATTGACATCATCCTGTGCAATGCTGCGACAGGTATCTGCGTAATTGAATGCCGTCTGATTGCCTGTTGGAGATATCTTATAGTGAGGCATGGCAAAACCTATGGCAATACCCGTAATCATGGCCGCTACTGCAACCCATGACGGTATCCTGCGCCTGAACAGTTTTTGCTGCTTCTGCTCAGTGATGTCCAATGGGGCTAGTTTCCATTCGTTGTTCTCATCATTGATCATTGATTTGAAGTCCGAAAGCAACTCTTGGCTCTCTTTTTCAAGTTCGGTAAGTTTGTCCATATCAGTACTTTTCATTTAGTTTACAATATTCACGTACGGCATTCAGGGCACTGAACATCCTTGATTTTACCGTACCCTCAGGAATGTCACATACTTTAGCAATCTCAGTAATTGTCAGGTCCTCTCCGTATTTGAGCAGAAATACCACTTTCTGCGGTTCCGGCAATCTCTCTACGGCAGTATGGATCATGCTTCTGCGCTGTTCCTGTTCAAGTTTCTCAGGCACTTCAACCGGTTCTTCCCTGTCAACACTCGATACATATTCCATAACTGTCATCTGCCGGCGATGCTCGTTCCTGAGCATGTTGTACGCTACGGTAAACATCCAGGCGTTGAACGGAAGCTGGGAGTCATATCTGTCCTTGATTGACCACAGACGCATGAACAGGTCCTGTGTCAGGTCACGTGACAGTTCAATGTCATAACCTGTCATTCGCATAAAGAAACCTTGGGCACGCGGGCCGTACTCAAGGTACAGGGCGCGGAATGTGTCAGCGGTCAATCTCATTCAGGTATCTCTCCATCAGTTGCATAATATGGTCATGTTCATTCGGGTCAACATCCATGACTTTGATACAAGTCTCCGTAATGCGTATCATTAGGTTACGAAGGCGGTCATACTCCGTTTTCATCCCTTCGGCCTTGTAAAAGTCCAACAGGGATTTGAAACAAGGAATGAAATTCAGGTTGATGGCGTATGCATGTTCACCAAAAGCTTCGGGTACGAATGTCTCATACAGATAGTCAGTGAGATAGACCGATTCATAGTTCCTGCGCTTTACGGCCAAATTGTCATAACGCTTGGTGCTGTATTTGGTGACCAGTCCCTCGGAATAGAGGAAATTCTTGAAAATTTCAGGTATGTAATAGCTTGTAAAATAGACCGGACGCTTTGATGTGTGTGCTATGGAGAATATAAGGTTCTCACGCCACGGGTTCATATAATCCATGTTGGTCTTGTCAGCAGGCGGCTGTGTGGCTTCAACTCCAAGCAGCTTGCATACATACTCAAGGTAATCAGGCTCCTGCAACAGATTGAGGTTTATTACCAGACGATCCTGAAAGAGTCCCTTGCCATATTGTACCAGCAGGCATGCAACAGTCTCCTCCTCACCGCTCACAAACAGGATTCCGTTCTCCTCCAAGCCTGCCAGGCAGTTGTATGCGTATGACAGCATGGTATATGAATAGCGGCCTGTGTTGTACCAGCGTTTAAGGATGTCGGCCATCAGGTCTGTCCTGCCTTTTTGTAGCAGATAGGCTACATAACTCGCGTACATAGGTTCAAAATCAGGGCGCATCTTTATGGCTTTCAGCATGTTGTCCTGAATGTCGTCCAATTTGGCCGCATCAGGTGTCTTGCTCATGATTACCAATTCGTCCAGATAATCGGGCCAGCTTCTGAACATGCGGGTGTAATTGAAATCAATGATATACCGTGCATAGCTGTTGGGGCGTTCCTTGTGCAGTCTGTTTGCTATGGCTGCCATCTCTTTTGCCATTGCCTCCATATCAACACCTCTAGTAGTTGCAACATTGGTGAACTTTGATTTAGTGAAGGTGAACCAATAATACCACGCTTCATCATCATTGGGATTCTTCTGCACCTCTTTCTCCCAGAGTGCAGCCTGATGCGTGTACCATTGAGCGTCATGCTCGCTACGTAGAGCCTCGATTGATGACGGCCTTTCTGTCTGTGCCCATGCCGTGACAGTAGAGAAAACCGCTATCAGGATTATTGGAACAAGTATCTTTTTCATTGTCTTCTTACTTTTTTATGTTTATGTGTAATGTTTTTGTTTTGAAGAAGCGCTTCATATATAAACACACACAAACATAAAAAAGGTTCGGCAAAACAATGATTTTTTTCCTGTAGGTATTAGATTTTTTAAAGTTTTTACAGAGAGGTTATGAGGAGGGAGAGGTTGACATCGTTTTGGGCTACGCTGCGGCAAGTGTCTGCGTAGTTGAAGGATGTTTTGGCGTCTCGTCCTGTACTGCCTATTTGGGGCAGTGCGATACCTATCGCGATGCCTGCAATCATGGCCGCTGCAGCTACCCAAGACGGTATGCGGCGACGCAGTAGTTTTGGCTCGTTTTCCGTGATGTCCAGTAAGGGTAGGGGCATCTCCAGATTCTCTTTATCAGCTTTGGATTTGATAGCGGAAAGAAGTTCCAGGCTCTCTTTTTCAAGTTCAGTCAGTTTGTCCATATTATTGATTTTCATTGTTTTTACAATATTCACGCACGGCTGTCAGCGCGCTGAACAGACGTGATTTTACAGTTCCCTCAGGGATGCTGCATACGCGGGCTATCTCTGACAGAGGCATCTCTTCTTCATAACGGAGCAGGAAAACAACCTTTTGCGGTTCCGGAAGACGGCCGATGGCATCACTCAGAATCTGGTCGCGCTGCTGCTTTTCCAGATTATCGGTTTCTATAACAGGTTCCTCCTTATCGGCATTCTCTACATACTCCATGACTGTCATCTGCCGGCGATACTCGTTCTTAAGCATGTTGTATGCTATGGCGAACATCCAGGTACGGAACGGCCGCTTGGGATCATAACTGTATCTGGCGGACCACAGGCGCATGAACAGGTCCTGCGTCAGGTCACGGGCCAGTTCACGGTCATAACCGGTCATCCTCAGGAAGAAACCTTGGGCACGCGGGCCGTGCTCAAGGTAGAGTTTGCGGAACGTATCAGCGGTCAATTTCATCGTTATAACGTTTGCGTTCCTCATCACTGATATTCTCCGTGCGGGCAACAATGCGTTTCATCATTGAGTACAGCTTGCGCATCTGACGCCTGTCACCGTTCTCCTTGTAGAAATCAAGCAGAGACTTGAAGCATGGTATATAATTCAGATTTAGTCTGTAGGCCGATGCTTCGTATGTTTCTGGGGTGAATGTCTCATAGAGATAGTCTGTCAGGTAGATATCCTCAAAGTTGCGGCGCTTTACAGAGAGATTGTCATAACGCTTGGGGCTGTATTTATAGACAAGACCCTCAGAATACAATTTGTCTTTGAAAGGCAGATTTGACAGTAATGTTGAGAAATAGATGGGACGTCCGGTCTTGTTTGCTACGTTAAGTAAGAACTCCTCCTCCCATTTCTGCATTCCCTCCTCGCTCCAGTCTGTAGGACCGCTTACCTGAGCTATACCCAGCTGATTGCAGATATTCTTGAGGTACTCGGGTGAATAGAGAAGGCTTATGCATATGACCGTCTTGTCAGTATTCAGTCCTTTTCCATATTGAATCATGAGACTTGAGAAAGTAGGGACATCACCGTTTACAAACAGTATTCCGTCATGTTCCATTCCGGCCAGCTGATTATAGGCGTAGGAGAGTAAGGTGTATGAGAACTCGCCGGTTTCGTACCATTTCTTCAGGATGTCAGTCATCAGTTCCGTATTTCCCTTATTGAGAAGATAAACAACGTAATCCTTATACATATAGGCGTTGTCGGGACGCATCTTAATGGCTTTCTCCATATTGTCCTCAAGGTCGTCGTATCCATTGAACCACATGGTGCTGTAGTAATCCAGACAATATCGGGCATAGCTTTCAGGGCGTTCCTTGCGTGCCTTTTCGGCAATCTCAATAAGGGGGGTGTCATCATAATCACCGTCCTCACTCTCAAACATCAGTTTGTAACGGGTGGCATGGAACCAGTTTATCCAGGCGTCGTCATTATCAGGGGTCAATGTAACCTGGGCCTTCCAAAGTTCAGCCTGGCGTGCGTACCATGCGGCATCATGCTCTGTCTTTACAAATGAGACAATCTGCTGGGGCTTGTCCTGGGAGTCAGGTTTATCGGTTTTTGCTGATGCATAGGCTGTCAGGAAAACAGCCAACATTATCATTGGGAACAGTATTCTTTTCATTTTTTTCTTCTTTTACGTGATACACTCAGTTTTGTTTGAAGCGCTTCACGAATGCATACACGCAAAAATGAAAAAAGTTCGCCACAGCAGCGAACTTTTTCATTTAAAAATGATACAATTGGGGTCAGACCCCTTTTGTATCATTTTTGAAAATAGTACAAAAGGGGTCTGACCCCAATTGTACTGTTTTTATTCTTTGATTTGGATTCCGTCAAGCAGTTTCTTGATTTTCTTCTTGAGCTCTTTCTGGGTTTGACGGTCTCCCTCGCACAGTTCTCTGATCTCCTTGTTTGACCTCTTGGTGAACTGCCTCTTCAGTTTGTTGAGAGTCTTTTTATCAAATTTCTTTATCTCCTTGTCTTTCAGCTGGTTGATCAGGCCGTCATCGCCAGAAAGAGTGTTGTAGATTACCTGTACAAGCAGGAAGGGTTGACTGTTCTTAATATCAAAGTCAAAATCAAGTTTGAGATTCAGGTCTGCGGGGTCTATGTCAGCCGCTAATTTAACGGAGATTTGATTGATAAGATTCTCTGCCGACTGAAGCATCTGGCTGAGATTAAGATTGCTTAGACTTTTGTGTAAGCTAACTGTATCACTACTTAATGTGGCAGTATTTCTTGCACCGGCTGACTGCGGAATGCAAACAAGAATCATAAGCAAAATTACTCCACACACACGTTTAAAGGTTGATCTAACGGTCATATTGAGATAAGTTTTAAGGTTTAGTTGTCTTACAATAGACGCACAGGACTATAAAATGTTATTAAGTTTGACAAAAATATAAAATGTTACTGTCAGTCCTGCGGTTATGCCTGTTTTTCCTATATTTGTAAATTTCACAATAACTGAGTCATGACCTTGTTGCGTAAGATAGGATTGTCATTCAGATACGGCAGCGGATATTTTGTCGTGGCCGGTCTGGTGTCATTGTGCGCGTTTGTCATTGTGGGGATTAACTCTGGTGATACGGAAGGGTTGTCGGAAGGAATATTCCTGTGCAAGATATTTAAGATACTTTCTATTCCCATAATAATCTATCTGTTCCGTAAGTTTGACCGTAGCAGTGCAATATACTTCTGGCTCAATCTTGGCATAAGTAGGACTGAGTACTATGTCATTCCCATTGTGATGGAGTATCTGTTTTTCAGGCTGCTGATATTTGTGGCGCCACCGTTGTTCACCTTATTACAACTGAATTGAGATGGAGCAGGAGAATGAAAACGGAAAACTGCTGATAGACAGCGTGCAGCTGCGTTTTGGTGATAATACGGTTCTGCAGAGCGCATTCGTGACATCTTATAAGGGTAGGGTGACGGGAGTGCTGGGTCGTAACGGTACAGGTAAATCCTGCCTGTTCAAGTGCATCATGGGTGGCATAAGGCCACAGAACAAGTATGTTCGTCTTAATGATGAACCGCGTACCGACTACGGGCACATCGGACTACGGGTAAAGTATCTGCCGCAAGAACATTTTATTCCGCCAGGCATAACCCTGCCGCAAGCATATGAGTTGTATGGCGTTGATTATGAGGACCTGATCCGGTTTGACGATAAATATGACTGTTACCGAAACCATAAGGTAAAGGAACTTTCGGGCGGCGACCGCAGGATTGCGGAACTCAATCTGATTCTTAATTCCGATGCCGAATTCTGCATCCTTGACGAGCCCTTCTCAAACATAGCTCCCGTTTATGATGAGAAGATTCGTGCCCTGATTCAAGAGCAGAAGGCAAACAAGGGTATTATTATAACCGACCACATCTATGTGGAGATACTCCGTGTGGCCGATGACTTGTTCCTGCTCCGCGACGGTTTCACATACCAAATCCACTCCCGTGACGACCTGGTGCGCTTGGGGTATATAATGTCATAAAACCAGCAAAAATCAGCGCCGCTTAATTCAGGTCCTTGAACCTGAACTGCAGTAGGATGGGGTTGTCATCATTCTGAGCCTTGAACGCATCCAGAATCTGCTGGCCTAGTCTGGACATCGGCACGGACTCATCTATTTCCGGAGTGCTTGTCATTTGAAAGACGTATGAAGTTCCGTTTACTCCAGCCAGAGTGGGCTCAAATTTCAGTCCCGGAATTTTCAGATCTGAATAGTTGGCGCTCCTGTTTCCGTTGGTTACGTAGTAATTCATGAAACCTTCTATGTTATCATATTGAGGCCGACTATAGATGAAACTGATCAGGTTGCCGTTTTTTACGGGAACATAAAAGAGAATGTAAGAACCGTCTTCCATGTATTGCATAGGGCTTACTATATATGGACCCGGATGGTTAGGATCATCTGTATACGACTTGGGCAATCCTTTGTTTCCGAATGTAAAGCTGAATTCAAGTTTCAGGCTGTCATCATTGTCAATGCTGTATA
The DNA here is from genome assembly GCA_902799685.1 of uncultured Bacteroidales bacterium. Classification (GTDB taxonomy): domain Bacteria; phylum Bacteroidota; class Bacteroidia; order Bacteroidales; family Bacteroidaceae; genus Colenecus. The sequence continues at coordinate 19,455 of CADCBO010000005.1, read as the reverse complement.
TTTCATTGTTGTAGCCAAAGAAACCTAACAGCGGATTCTTGTAATTTGTAAACTTATGATGGTAGAATGTGGACGAAATTCGGTTGCCTACAAATTCACCGTAATCGGTAGCCATCAGTATTGTATCGGGCCGGAAAATTGCCATCGTCAAGTCTCTTTTTGTATCATCCCCTCTGAATGTTTGCAAAAGGGTGCGGCCATCGCCCATGTGTACTGACTGATCCAATCCGACCATGAAAAATGAAGGCTTACTGCCCAAATACTCCATACTGGGCAGTCTATAGGAGTATTTTGTACTGTTCATACGATCAGAGTTGTATAGAGTCAACATGTGCTCATCTTCAAAATATAAGAAGTTTCTCAGCGCCAGATACTCGTCGTGTCCGCGTCCAAGCCTGTCAATGATTCCCAGACAATTACCGTCAGAATCAAATACACTTAGATTTTTGAAGACCAAATCATTACTCATATCGCGGTTCACATTGGTACCAAAGAAATAGTCGTCATAGAAGAAAAACATGTTGATGCCCGGAATAGGTCTGTCTGATTTCAGGGGAATAATCCTGATGTCAGAGGCAACGTCTTCCAATACCGCCTCTACGGCCTTATCCGGGTCAATAAGAACCACACCCGTATCTTTCCTGCCGCATGATACGCAGGCAAACATCACTAAGGACATTGAACAGCAAATAACAGTCTTAAGGAGTCTCATATTAATGCAATATTTAGATTATCAGTCAGTATCTTCAAGTTCAAAAAGGGCTTCGATGGTTACACCGAATACGCGGGCCATCTTCAGGGCCAGTACGGTGGAGGGGTTGAACTTGCCTTGCTCTATGGCTACGATGGTCTGTCGGGTCACGCCGGTCTTGTCGGCCAGATCCTGCTGGGTCATGCGCACGCGGGCGCGTTCCACTCTGAGATTATTCTTCATCGCTCAACTCCCGGTTTTGTTTCCACAAAGATAATTTGAAAATCAGCAGGTAGTATCCCATAAAGGCTGTTACTCCGGTTGGAATTTTTAGAATCATGTTGATTTTGCCAAACGTGGTGGGTGAAACAAAACGGACTAAAAAAGGAGAAGACAGAAACATTAATAATGACCAGACAATGTATATGATAACGATAGTCACCAGTGCCTGATGACGGATTTCAACAATTCTCTCATCTTCCAGCTTTTCCTGTGACAGCGCCATGAGAGCGAATGATATTGGCGTAAACAACAATACCAGTGCCGATGCCCATCCGGATCCTGCCGGGTCAGTCTGTACATCCTTAATGAATACATACGGGAGTAGGTCATTGATAATGGCTTGCCAGAAAACCAGGCATAAAAGAACGCAAACCGCAAAGATTATGAATCCTATTTTCTGCCATTTGTGGTCCAGTAGATGATGCTTTTTTCTCATAATTCAAGTTGTTTTAAAGGTTAATGATGGCGCAAAAGTAAACAATACATTACAATAAAACAACAAAACACGACAAAAAAGTTATAAAACTATACATAAATGCTTAAATAACGACTATCAAGGGATTGGTATTACCGCTTGTAGTAGTACAGGCAGACAACCGGATTGGAGTCCATTGTGCAATCGGGAGCAATCTGATTCCGCATCTCTTCCGGCATTTGCATTAGGAAAGAGGTGCTTATTTCTGACAAAATCACGCCATAATCTGCCCATCGTCCGCCGTCTTCCCATAGCATCTTGTCGCTAGGCAGGAAGTGTGTGCCTAACAACTGGGGTTGGTCGTTTTCCCATTTCCAAGACCTGCAAAATGTTTTGCCTGTCCGTTTGTCATATTTTACATCCACGCCTTTTTCCTTCATGTTGCTCATGTGAAATATAACCAGATTGTCGGTTTCAAGATAATCCTCCAGGCAATACAATTCCTGTTCCATGAAACTTCCCGGTGTATCATCTTCAAGCACGCTTTGCGCAATTTTTACATTAGTGGTGATATGGTAGGCAATCTCTGAAGTATCAGTATTGATATGGTAAATGTTGTCAAAGCCAAACGGACCAATCAAGCCCACTTGCCCGTTACTGAGATGAACAAAGTTCTTGTTAAATAGAATACATTTTCTTGCAGAGCCCGATAATACCAATGGCTGATTGATGATTTTGCCCTCCGGGTCTGTCTGCAATACACCACGATAATTATTCTTCATATAGTCTGGCGTATAGAACAGGTAATTGCCGTTGGGCAACACGCAGAAATCGCGGTGAATACCTTCTCCTAGCCTGACACTTCTCAAGAAATTCCCTTGGATGGAATAAACGTAAACTGTTTCATCGGCATTAGAGTAAATGTTGATTTCATTATTTGACGGATTGACATCCCAACCGGCCATATTGGTATATTCGCCGTGACCTCTGCCGCGCCGGGATACTTTTGAAATAAATTTTCCATCTTTGCCGAATATGAAAATACTGTATAATCCAGACTTTACGAATATACGGTCATTGACAAAATGCATGTCAGTAACTTCACCTACAAGGCATTCATCAGATGTCTCCAGAGGGACATAAACAACAGAATCTATATAGTCTGAATAATAGAAAATGTCCTCCGGGCCGTTTACCACCATTGGGCTTTCACTCTTAAAGTCAACGAATATCTCGTTGCTACCAGGTGCAGGCTTGTTATCAGAGCATGATACTGCTACAAGCAGCAAAACAGTAAGGTTTAATGACAGCAGTTTTTTCATAATAGGTTGTTTTGTGGCTCAGTCTATCAATCATTTAAACGCTCATTTCAGAAAGTCCTTGATTGGTATCTGATACAATATCTCATCACTGATATTGCAGCAATACAATGACTTGTTGGCTTCACTATAGGTTAAACGGTGGAGTGATGCATCGGACGTGAAGCCACCTATATAGTTTCCGCTCCAGTCAAAGACAAGAACTTCACACTCTTTATCTGATTCCCCACCAGCTGTAATATTATCACGATAATTGATGAAGATATAGTCTTCAGAAACAGCGGCATCACCAAAAGTCATGTTCCCAGGAACGTATTCTGCCTTATCATCATATGTTCTGGCTCCTTTCTGATGAACGGCAAAGCATTTGTCTTTATCCAGATCAAAGAAAATCAGATAGTTCATATTCTGAAGGGAATGGACAATGATGTTTTTTGTGGGGTGTTTTTTAATACCTCCCATATATAGTGCATATAATTCAACATTAACCTCTGCATTAACTCCATCACCGGCAGGCATGACCTGTTTGTGAACCGGGATGATCTTCTTTTCTCCTCCCGCCTGCTGAATGTAAAATACTGGAGGATCACATTCTCCGTCATGCATCTTTGGTTTTTGGTATATAAAAGTCTTGGAGATATCATTATCAATAAGGGTAGTATTGCCATCAAGCAGGAATAGGCATGGTGTACTGGCATTTATTACAGCCGCTCCTTTTTGGATGGATTGGGTGATATTGATTTCCTTTATGGTTCTATTGTCAATGACAGGGAATATTATGTCGCCGTCAGACAGATACACTTGTTCGCTGACGGTCCTCGGATGCTCAGTTAATTCATTGGCAGCGCGGCCTTTCTTTACTATGGAAGCCACTTCTGTGCCTTTGTCAATATCATATATCCTTATATAACCGGATGGATCATTTGTAGTGAATAGTAGGTATTTGTCAAAGGCCACCACATCATCCGCTCCCAAAGGGCAATAATCCAGTTGGATGGGCGTGATTTTAGATCTGGCCTGGTGACCATAATCCAGTTCTTTTACCTCAGGAATAAAGATGCCAGACTTGTTTGAGTTAGAACATCCGCATAACAAAACAGCAGACAAAGGGATACAAACAATTTTTCTCATAATGAAAGACTAAATAGGTTGATAAACAGGGATAATTCTCGTTTTGTGGCTCAAACATATCACTCATTTTTCTTGCCACCAAATCCCTTAACCAAGATTATAGTTTGAACCCGTATGACCGTTAATTTTGTCAGTATTATGTAAAAGTTATGGACATAGAGCTATTAAGACGCCGTTGTTGAGGCTCATAGGTATTCCTTAAGAAACCAAATTCACTTCAAGAAAATAAATGTTGGCAAAGGGGACGGAGTCAACCGTCCCCTTAGTCACTTTGGATTTTATTATTCTCCCATTGCTTGTTTGAGAACTGCGCGAGATATGGAGTCTACTTCATTCATGGGAACGGCCTTCCCATTAACGATCACTCGTGAAACTATTTTCCCATTCACTGTCATTTCTCCAGTTTCTTCGTCAATATGAACCAAGCCTTTTAATGTTTCGGCATCAGGAATGCGGTAAGCGGTTGCGTTCCATTTAGAATCTGGCTGGTCTTCACTTGTAATAGAAACCTGATCTGTGTTTCTATCAATGTTTACCATTATGTTCCGGCTATAACCCTCAGGGGTTTTCCCCTCAACTTCATCAACTATATCATTGGCATAATTAGGACTTTGGGCATCGCTGAAATACTCCTTTCCATTGACCAGAATCTTTCTTACTGCCTTGCCGTTAACGGTCATCTTGCCATACTCATCAAATTCCACACCGGGTAATGATTTGATAATCCCATCAACTGATTCATCAGAATGGCTGGAAAACTCCATGTCCATGTCTGTCTCAGAATCAACATCACTTATTTTGGAGTTATCTGTACCTGCATTAGCAGATTCCTCTTTTTTGTAGAGAACCTTTCCGTTGATTATAATTCTTTTGATTTGATCTCCCTGTGTTGTTGTGATATTGCCTTGAGTGTCGGTCTGTAGAGACGGGAGTAATCTTAGGATCCCATCAAGCGTCATACCTTCCAATGATTCTCCATCCATCTTTATCTCATCGAAAGCTATTCTGGGGATGACGGTATTGTTGTCATGAATTAACAGGCCGGAACTATTATTTCCGTCATTGTACACGTAGTTGACCTTGGTCTGGGCATTGAGAGCCAAAGAAATGCAAACTAAGGGGAGAAGATAGAGTGCTCTAAGCAGACTCCTTCTGGTTGTTTTTTCCTTTTCCATCATAAAAATTCTGTTTTTTAAAATACTGTGATTGAAATTATTAGCTATTGTGTATCCGTTCATTGCGGCCGCTTTGCTTATGAGCAGATACTGATAACTACGTAAATCGGTGCCGGCACGCAGAACAGTGTCATCAGCCTCATATTCATGGACGGCGCGCAGGTCTATGTGCAGCATCCAGATGGCGGGGTTGAACCACTGTATGGCGGCTATAAGATCGGTAACAAGCACATCAATTGAATGGCGAAGTGCTACGTGGGCTTTCTCATGGCGTATGATTGCACTTTCGTTGTTGTTCCAGTCAGCCTCAGATATTACAATGTGTCCCATCCAGCTGAATGATGCCGCATTGCCAGGCATAATATAAATCGTGGTGCCATCCGCCAAAATCTCCTTGCGTGCGTGCCTTATTATACTACGTACGCGCAGGACCGATGTTAGAACTCTAACCAGTACAAAGATTACGCCTGCGGCATAGACTGCCATGAGCGCAATATGCCACCACGGTGTGGATGGCTGGGCAGGAGTGCTTGAGACGGCTTGCACAAGTTGGGCCACCGGCATAGGTACTACCTCTGTCTTGTGGATTGTAATAATGCAAACAGGGAGGAGAAATGATAGCACAGCCGTACTCAAAAGCACAATCCTGTTGAGTCTGTGCCATGAATCCTTAATCAGGAACAGACGGTAGAATATGTAGAAGACGGCCATTATGACCGCAACTTTCAATTGGTAGGTAAGGAAAGAGACCATAGCTGTAGATGTTACTTGTTGTTTTCCAGATGTTGGATGAGTTCTTTCAGTTCATCAATGGATACCTTGCCGTCACCCACAAAGGCCGATACCGCATTCAGGTATGAACCAAAGTAGTTGCCTATGAATCCGCCCATGGAGAACTTGCTGTACTCGCTGCGCGTCACGATGGGGAAGTACTGATAGGTGGGGCCGTATGCCTTGTGGTCCAGGAATCCGTCGGATTCCAGTTCACGTACCTGTGTGGAGAGCGTATTGAAATGGGGTTTGGGCTCCGGATAGAGTTCACGGAGCTCCCGTACAAACAGTGCGCCCTTATCCCAGAAGTGGTTCATTATGACCTCCTTCTTCTCACTTAGCTTGGTTATCTCAGTTTTACTCATATTCGTTGTGTAACTATTGACGATGCAAATATAACTAGTAAAATAGTTTATCAACGATTCATTTAGTTAATAAATGCAAAGACTCATATTTTTTGTAATTTTGCGGGCGGTTATGAAAGGAAAGAAACATAGTTTTAAGGTAAGGCAAAGGGCATTCCATATATGGCAGGTTCTGGGTTATAACCCGTGGAAATCAGAATGGATGGTTGCCGATGATGTGCCTGAGGGTAACGTGAAGGGGTTTTATCGCGGAGCGTTTGACAGCATTCCTTTCCTGAATGATGATGCCAAGCGTACATTTGTGCATCTGCTGTTGCGCCCGGGTTACATGATACGTGATTATATAAAAGGTAAACATGACCTTTATCTGGCTCCGCTTACATCGCTCATCATATTCTATGCTTTCTTTTCACTGGTTTCATCGATTGCTCATCCGGAATTCGATGTCAAGAAGGATGTTGCAACGGTTGATGCTGATACAGATTCCATTTTACAAACGGGGTCATATCTCAATCTGGATTACTCGAAAGTGGATTCGGTCGAGATGGCAGAGATCAACCAGCATATCAAGGTTAAAACAGATAACCTGATGGCGTACCTTGAAGAGGTAGACATACTGATGCATCTGGACAGTCATCCTGAAGCTGTAGATTCACCCAAGAAAGCATCGCTGGCTGCATTTGAGAGCGCATTGCGAAGCCAGGGCCTGCAATATTTCCTGGGGTTTTTCCTGCTGCTTTGGCCGGCCATGCGCATAGTTCTGCGCAAACAATCCATGGGGTGGGCCGCATCGGCCACAACTGCGGCGTACGTACTGTGCCAGTTCAGTTTCTTTATGCTGTTTGTGCTGATACTGTCATTAGGTCAGAATAATAAGATTGGGTTTCTTTTTATGGGCCTGCTGATAATGATTGATTATCATCAGTTGTTTGGAATCGGTTACAAAGAGAGTTTCTGGCTGACCGTAAAGACAGGTCTTTACTTCCTGTTGTTCATAGGCCTGCTTATATTGCTTATTATTATAGCGGCAACGGTCTATATGTTTATTTGAATAGCTTGAGTATGCCTTCTACTTCACAGCAGAGGTATAGCTCTTGTAGTGTATAGAAACAGTGGCAAAGATTGTGTTATTACAGGGATTTGTTGATGGTGGATATGTAGTCCAGGACTTCGTCGCGGCCAGATTTGTCCAGTGATGAGGTAATGAAGTGGGGCGGTAGTTCCTCCCATTGTTCCAACAGGGTGTCCAGGAATTTCTTTACGTTTTCTGTGAGCCGGCCGCGGCCCAGCTTATCGGCCTTAGTAAATATTATGCCGAAGGGGACGGCGTTCACCCCAAGCCATTCTATGAACTCCAGGTCTATCTTCTGAGGTTCAAGACGGCTGTCTATCAGCACAAAAAGTGATGTTAGCTGGGGGCGCTCCAGTATGTAGCTGTTGATTATCCGCTTCAGTTCTTCCTGCTGCTTGTGGCCCCGTTTTGCATAGCCGTAGCCCGGCAGGTCAACCAGATACCAATCCTTGTTTATGAGGAAATGGTTGATAAGGAGTGTCTTGCCCGGTGTAGCCGATGTCATGGCCAACCCCTTGCGACCTGTGAGCATGTTGATGAGGCTGGACTTGCCCACGTTGGAGCGCCCTATAAAAGCGTACTCCGGGCGGTTGTGCTGCGGGCATTTGCTGATATCGGTGTTGCTGATTATGAATTCGGCACTCTTTATCTCCATTTGTGCGGGTTTTGTGACCACAAAAGTACGAATTTTTGGCCGAATCAGTTATTTTTGCAGAGCATTGGAAGTAAAATGAACAAAGAGTATCCGTCATCGGCATTAGAAAGGGCAGTGGGAGAGTTCTCAAAACTCCCCGGAATAGGCCGTAAGACCGCCTTGCGTCTGGTGCTGCACATGCTGTCGCGTCCGGACGAGGAGGTCAGCACCTTTGGGCGGGTATTCTCCACGCTGAAGCAGGACATACATTACTGCAAGGTGTGTCATAACATATCGGATTCCGATGTATGCGACATCTGTGCCAATCCCAAGCGTGACGGTTCGATACTTTGTGTGGTTGAGAACGTACAGGACGTGCTGGCCATTGAGAGCACCATGCAGTATAACGGGCTGTATCATGTGTTGGGCGGTATCATTTCGCCCATGGACGGCATAGGACCGCAGGATCTGCAGATAGCCAGCCTGGTGGAGCGAGTGCAGGAGGGCGGTATCAATGAGGTGATTCTTGCGCTGAGCCCCACAATGGAGGGCGATACCACAAACTTCTTCATTTCGCGTAAGCTGCAGCCGCTGGGCGTGAAGCTGAGCGTGATAGCCCGTGGCGTGGCTGTGGGCAATAACCTGGAGTATGCCGATGAGGTGTCTCTGGGACGTTCCATCGTGGACCGCATACCTTTTTCATAGAACATTTGCAATAAGAATGGATACAAAGAAAATGTCAATCAAACTGATGACCGGATGGATTGCCATCTATGTCATTGCCGGTGTGACTGCACTCTTGTTTGAGACAGGGGCACTTAAGTCAGGCGCCGTCACACAACCCAAGACCATATATGTGCTGGAAGTGATAGGCGTGCTGGCATCATTGGCCCTGATACCGCTAGCACTTCGCGGGTTCAAGAAGATGGTGGACCGTCTGGATGAGAAGGAGTACCCCGAAGATAAGATAGAGCACATCTATATGACCTGCTCCTGGCTCCGTTTGGCCGCTTTCTTTGTGGTGGTAGAGTTCGGCGTGGTGCTGTATTACCTCATAAATGACTCCATAGGGCTCTACATAGCTGCCATTGGAGCCATCTGCTCCATGTTTGCAATCCCCACCAAGGCAGGTATAGAACACGAAACAGGCTTCTATTGATACCTATGCCGGACGTAAGCGTGATAATTGTCAGTTACAGGGTAAAGTACTACATTGAGCAGTGCCTTCACTCCGTGCTGCGTTCGGTTCCCGACGCGCAGATACTGGTAGTTGACAACAAGTCCGATGACGGATCGGTAGAGTATCTGCGTGAACGTTTCAGTCAGGTGGAGATCATAGCCAATGATCAGAACGCCGGATTCGGAAAAGCCAACAATATAGCCCTTGCCAAAGCCACAGGACGCTATGTGCTTTTTCTCAATCCCGATACGGTGGTTGCAGAGCGAACCATCCCGGGATGCATCGCGTATATGGACGCACACCCCGAGACAGGTGCCGTTGGCGTGCGAATGCAGTATGGCGACGGAACATTCGCACTGGAGTCGCGCCGTTCATTGCCCACACCGTCGGTGTCATTCTGGCACATGACCGGAATGGGCCGTATATTCCCACGCTCCAAAGTGTTTGCCAAGTATCATCTCACGTATCTGGACAGGGAAAAAGAGTGTCCCATAGACGTTGTATCAGGAGCATTCATGTTTATACGTAAGGAGGCTATTGACAAGACCGGCGGATTTGACGAGGCATTCTTTATGTACGGCGAGGACATTGACCTCTCATACAGAATACTGCAGTCAGGGTACGTGAACCGCTATCTGCCGCTGCCTATAGTCCATTATAAGGGCGAGAGCACAGTAAAGACCTCATACCGTTACGCCAAGGTGTTTTATGATGCCATGCTGATATTCTTCAACAAGCATTTCCGTCATTACAGCACTGTTTTTGCGTTGCTTGTTAAGATTGTGGTGGGCGTAAAGAAAATGACCACATTCATAATGCAGAACATCAGGGCCCGCAGGCATAAGCTGGCAGACTGTTCCGAAAACTGCCTGTACGTGGGACGCCAGGAGACGTTTGCCCCTGTGGAGCGTTTGCTTGCAGGCAGTGCCGTGCTGCGTAACGTGCGCTTTGTCAAGGCTTTGGATGATATCGATTCATCACTTGCCGGAATGGAAGCAGCGTCATCTGATGCTCCCCTCAAAGATATAAAAGCGGTGTTGTTTGATACATCAGCATTTTCATACAATGAGATTCTGGACTGGATGTATGCCCGTGCATCGGAAAACAAACGATATACCATGGGTCTCTATTCATCACAAACAGGTAAACTTATAACAGATTACGAAACGCTATGATACAGAAGGGATTGCTAAGTGACGGCACATATCTGCTCCGCGCTCCCGAGCCGGAGGATTTGGACGTATTGTTCAATATGGAGAACGATACCTCATTATGGATGGTATCGGGCAACGCCGTGCCTTTTTCACGGTACCAGATAAAGAAATATATAGTTCAGTCACAGCACGACTTCTATACAGACCGTCAGGTCAGGTTTATGATTGTCCGTGAGGCCGATGGTGAGGTTCTGGGAAGTGTGGACCTGACAGACATTGACCCGTATAACGGCCGCGCCGAGATAGGCATTGCTCTGCTGTCAGAACACCGAGGGCAGGGGATAGCCTCGGCCGCCATCAAGATTGTATCACAGTATGCACAGAAAGTACTGCGCTTGCGCCAGTTGTTCTGTCATGTGCCTTCGGACAACAAGCAGAGCATTAAATTATTTGCCAGCAATGGTTTCACCAAAAGCGGCTGCCTGAAGGACTGGCTGGTCAAAGATGAGTCATACAGCGATGTCCTGATAATGCAGAATTTTTTTTGAAAAAAATCAGCACAGACGCTTGTGGGAATAAAAAATGTGCTTACCTTTGTCACCGCAAAACAGCGAGGTGCGTTAGTTCAGCTGGTTAGAATGCCGCCCTGTCACGGCGGAGGTCATGGGTTCGAGTCCCATACGCACCGCACAAAGATGCCCTACAAGCCTTGTAGGGCATTTCTCTTTTAAAAACCTACCTACATTCTACCTACATTTTTTTTGTGCCCTAATCAATGACCCCGGAATCCGTATGGACTCCGGGGTCGGTAGATACTTTAAAATCCGCTAATCTCATAGCGTATTTCAATAGCAAAGATAGCAATTATTCCGGCATCCTATTGTCTCACCTCAATAATCAGTATCTTTGTATAAATACCATAAAACACACATACCATGAACATCAACGTAATCTATCCCCAGATTCCGGCCCCATTGGACCGGCACATCCCTGGCACCACAATCACAGCCTGCCAAATCCTAAACGACCTCACAGAGCAAATCAAACTCCAGCTGGAGCCGTTCACCAAAGACACACCGTCCGCATCAATCCGGATAATCACAGCACCCATTGAGAACTTGATCCGTAGGATAACCAGGCAGTCCCGGACTCAAGCACCATCCGCCAACTTGAACGTCATTCTCCAACTGGGTGCCTCCGCTCAGGATGACCAATGGCATGCAGCCTCAGGCTTTACCGTGACAAGCCAGCCTACCAATCCTCAGTCAGACCAATTATCAGACCTTCTAATCCGTGAGGCCTTAAGGATCCTGGGCCGCAGCGCAATCTCCAACCAAGCAGCCGGCATCAGCCAAAGGGAGCATTCAACCGCCCGGTTCCTGGACATCTCCAGTAGCCCTGCAGTACTGGCCACCTGCCTTCACATTGACAACCGCCAAAACGCAGACCTCCTCCACCAAAGGGGTGGAATCTCAATGCTGGCCAGCGTTCACGCTCAGGCCATTCGGCAGTACCTAAAGCTTAGTCAATAAACAGAGTCCCCTCAAAGCCCTGCTTCCACATCTCACCGTCCAATGCAAACTCCTCCATCAGGTTCTTTGCGTGGTCAAAGTAATAGGTGTAGGCGCTGGCATATATCTCGGCATAGTCATTCTCCGTGTAGTTGGGATTGATCCAAGCCGTGAAAGCCGCATAGCGCTGAAGGTAGGGGGTAGCAAACTCAAGCATCGTTGCTTTGATAGTTTGTGTCATGTCATCAGGATTAATCCTGGGCTCATCCTGCAGAAGGCAAACAAGGGTCATTTTAGCAATGGTCTCTTTAATGTCGTTCATGTCGTCAGAATGATACAGATACTTCATTGGAGCTTTATCATGTCCTTTATAAGTATCTGCGAAAATCTCCATCTCCGGGAGAATCTTGTACGAACTTTGGTTACTCATGCAAATCAAAAAAATAATGTGGATGCCCCTCGAGTGAGTTTTGGGCGACGGCAAGTGCCTCAGTGTACACAAACGAGGGAAACACCCACATTACAGGGGTGTCCTTTCCCTAATCGTTTCGTGTACAAGTTCTTTAGTTTGCCGTCTTCAAAACTCACTAACGAAAAGTGAAAATCACTAATATTTCAATATGTCCAAATCACCAAACAAGGCCAGTGATTACGTGGCAAATATAGGCAATTCTTGAATAACCCAAAACTCAGAGCCGAAATCTATTTTTCAACTGAGAGGTGTATCTTGCACACTTCTTTCAAAATTGTTACCTTTGCTATAAATCGTTAGCACCATGAAGAACACGAACACCACCCGCATCGTGGCCATCACCATCATACTTCTGATGACCATCAGCTGCCGCTCCACCAAGCAGATGAGCAGCACCCAGTCCACCATCTCAAGCAGCCTGACGAATACCATAGACAGCGCAGCGCAAAGCATCCTGAACACCCGGAAGACCACAACCACCATAACCTTTCTTCCGATGCAAACACCTGCGTTCTCCAAACCCGCCGCACCCGATATCGCCCCGGGGCCGATGCCCGCACGCCAAGAACTCCCCGCACCAATCCAGGATCTGGCCGCCGCCCTCATCGGGCAGGGTGGAGGCACTATCATCATCACCCAGGAAGAGCAGCTGCAGAACGATACAACCACCGTAATCCATACAACCAATGCAGAACAGACCCAAGATGAATCAGAGAGCAATGAAACTGAGTCCCAATCAAATCCTCCCCGGGCATCACCTTGGATAGACAAGATCTTCTACATCTTCCTGCTCCTGGCATTCATCATAGTGTTGCTCCAGGGGCGCAGGAACCAATGACACACCGTTCAAACAACCATAAAAACACAACACAACCATGAAATCAACCAACTATGCAATCCTGCTCATCAAGAGTTTTGAGCAGCTACGCCTCAACTCATACCTTTGCCCTGCAGGCAAGTGGACCATAGGCTACGGCCACACCGATGGCGTTAACCGCGGAATGCTCATTACGGAAAAGACTGCAGATGCGTTCCTGAAGCAAGATATCAAGCACGCTGAGGATGAAGTCAACCGCATCGATGCAGACCTCACTCAGGAACAGTTCGATGCCCTGGTCTCCTTTGTCTTCAACATAGGCACCCAGGCCTTCCGAGTAAGCACTCTGCGCAAGCTCGTTGAACGCAATCCGGGTGACCCCAAGATAGCCGATGAGTTCCGCCGCTGGGTTTACGCCGGCGATAAGAAGTTACCCGGATTGATCAAACGCCGTGAGCAAGAAATCAAATTGTATTACTCATAACAGCAACATCACCATGGAGACACAAATAGCAACCATAATCACAGACTGCCTGGTACCAATAGTAACAGCAGCTGCAGGCTGGCTTGCCGGCAAGAGGAAAAGGAGGAACGACTTCCTCAAGAACATGCAGGAGTCCATCGATATTCTCTCGATGGAAAACAAGCGCCTGATAGAGGACCTGACAACAGTCAACCGTGAAGTAGTCGCCCTCCGCAAGGAGAACGGCGAATTGAAGTACTCAGTAGACCAACTCTGCAAGGAGAACGTCCAACTGAAAGAAGAGGTCCGAAATCTACGCACCCGGATAACCCAAGCACCTGCGTAACAGCCGATGCTGCGCATCGGTTCCGTCCCGTAACTATCGCCTTTCACGAAAGCCGATAATTACGGGGCGGCTAAAAAGAAGGTGCATCTGGCCGTCCGATGATAGCCGATGCACCTTTTCTATACACCCTAAAAAGAATCTATTTATCAATCTTTCTGATAAGAGATAGGTCGCCGCTTGACAGGGCCTCAAAGTTTGCTTCAATCTTCTCGATGTCCCAATCCCACCATTTCAGGTCCAGCAGATAAGCTATAAGTTCATCATCAAAACGCTTCCTTACAACCCGGCAAGGATTGCCTACGGCAACTGAATAAGGAGGAATATCCTTCGCCACAACAGAGTTGGTACCTATAATGGCACCGTCGCCAATATGAACACCAGGCATGATAGTTACATTCTGGCCAATCCAGACATCATTACCCACAACAGTATCGCCCTTCAGGGGAAGCTCATTCTTCACCGGTGCAATAGCAGAACCCCAATCACCGCCTATCACATAGAATGGGTAAGTGGTCACGCCGTCCATCCGATGGTTGGCACCATTCATCACAAACTCTACACCTTTTGCGATGGCGCAGAACTTACCGATGATAAGTTTGTCACCTATGAAATCATAGAAGTGTGTAACGTGCTTCTCAAACTGGTCTGCACCATCCACATCGTCATAGTAGGTATAATCACCGATGATGATACGGGGATTCTTCACTACATTCTTAATGAAGCAGAGGCTTGGAATCTTAGGATTCGGAAAAACTGCATTCGGGTCGGGCCTGTTTGTAATCTTCTTCATGATGACATGTTGCTTGTTGCAGAAGCAAATATACTGATTTTCCCCATCTTCCCACCACACAATAGAAAAGGCCGGTTCCACAACCAGCCTTCTCAGTCCTTTTCCAATAATTGAAATTAAAAAGGCCCGGCTTCACAGCCAGCGCCTTCTCCTCCTTGTTTGCGATACAAAGGTACATTATTATTTTAAATAAAAACAGCACCATCAAATCCATATTTTTGCTATATTTGAATGTGTATTTAAACCGTTTGCAGTATGGATATCAATATCTTAAAGTCCTTTAGAAATGTTTGCCGTTCCATCATCAAAGCCCTATCTAACCTGAACCTCCGTGAACGTGTACGTAACTACATCGAGTGCGATGCCTCCCTTCAGCATATCCTCTACAAATGGGGTCTCTGGAGCTACAAAAAGCAATGCCGTCGTAACCGCCGCAACTCTGATGCGCCCTACAATTTCAGGGCCTCCTGGGATGAATACTACCGCCACCGCGAATGGTCCTGATGCCGCTGCTTCCGAAGTGTATATCCGATAAGTCCGATGTATTTCGGCCGATGCCCTCACGGCCGATATCCCCGTCCCGCGGGCTGTTATCTGCGTATCATCAGGCAGTCTGCAAATGGCAGCAGAGAAATACTTACGGCCCCGCCCTATAGAGGTAGCAGCCAGTGGCCCTCATCCATCGGCCTCCGCATCCCGCTCCAGCCGATGTAACCGTATAGAGCCTAATCCTCCCGCCCGGTGGCCACTGTCTGGATTGTTTAACCCAGAACAGCCGGCGCCTGGAAAATAGGGTATAGAGCCTAATTCAATCCTTTTCAGTTCCAGTCCCCGTCTGTTCTTCCCGTGAAGCCTCCTGCAAGTAGCCGGCCGTATCAAACCCCCAGGCTTACCAATAATAAGGTGTTCCGCACCATTACTATATCTACACCCTCCACGGTGCAAGCACTGTTCCAGGCATAGATATAGCAATCGTGCTCCACGCTTCTTTTAATTGCGGCTTCGGGCCGCAATGGGAAAAAGTGCGCTTAGATACTGTTCTGCAGGCTTTCCCCGCTATTTAACATAATGGAACGGTATTATGTAATACTCCGTTCCCGCACTCTCTCCGCATTACATAATATCCACTATATTAAATAGCTCCCGTAGTGGGGCGGTCTTACCGTCCGAACATATGTATCGCACCTGCGCTTCCTGCCGCCAGCGTCAGGCGCAACCCTCACGGGTGCTGGGTCGTTACGTTCCACCAGAACCTTATGGGTCTGCACAGCAGCCTCCATAAGGTACAGCCTCCACTGCACTCCTCGGTAGCGTGCCGTGCACCCCCGGCGGCACAGCCGCCAGCGGTCCCCGTCCCGGGTATGTTTTAGGGTGCGGTCCATCACGGCCCGCATCCCGCCATCCGGAATGTTATCATTGAATACGTTCCCTCGCGGGCGCATCATCAGGACAGAGACATTCTGCAGGTTTTCCCCGGCCGTCACATACCGGTGTCTGGCCCACGGTTACGCTCCGGCACTGGTGGCCAGTTCCATTCCGTCCGGCCGTCTCCGTTCCGTGTGTACAGGGTGTTTCCGCTAACAACACCAAGCACGCCAACCAAACACGCGGACTCCACGCGGCAACACGCAGTACACACTCCACTCCGCCGTCCGGCCTCCATTGCACCGCCCGCCAGCACCTCCGCTGCACTGCGGCCCAGCCCCACGGTCTGAGACCGCCTGCCTCGGTGCGCTTGGAAGCAGGGTGGGCTTTGCCCGGCGTGTCAGGCACATTGTGCTGCCGGCGCTCCTCCATCCGCTCCGTTACGGCCGAAGCCCACGGCCAAGGCTGTGGGCTCCGAGCCTCCACTGCGCTACTTCCGGAGTACCGTCATCCCAAAGAGCCTGCCGCGCCTACCGTCTGCGTATCAGCAGCCGTCTGCGGCGTTCCGGCCGCCTTCGCGGAATCACTCGCGTTCCCGCTCAGGCCTCCTCCGCATGATCTACGGATAAGGTAGTTATTTATATCGGAGGTGATAAAGAGTTGTAGCCTGAGCATCTCCGGTGGTACCCATTACCATCAGAGGTGCTGTAGTAGTCATAGAAACCCTCTAGGAATGGCGTATTTCTCTACAGTAGGGCAGGTGCTGCACATATATCCAAATCTCAGACACGTCCTCCACAGCCCAGACATCGCTGAGACGGACAAAAGACGCACGCAATCATACCAGACATTCACCCGCTACAAAAGAACGGCGGACGCTTTCGCGCCCGCCACACATGAGAATAGTACAGGCATCAAGCCATTATCAACCTAGATCGGGCCCCAAAAGGCCGCATTCAGATGAGCTATGTATTCAATTGTGACACATTTATCTTATCTGCTCAAGAATATGTTGAATATGCCATCTAAGAGAGAAATAGGAGCCGTTATTAAGCGATGATATCATACCAGTAAATAGAATGGGCGTGGGCTTATTACCAACATAAAAGAAATCCACGCCTAATTGCTCATCCCAATAAGCGAATTTAAAGACTTTCTCCTCTTCAAAGATTATTCTACGTAATTCAGAATTTTCTGCAACAATAAGAATGGGGGTTGCCGCTTCAATAACCTGTGTTGACAAAAAGATCTGTTTTTCAAAAAAGTCAGCATCCTTTTTACACATATCAAGAACTATGCCACTTTGCTGCTCTCTCATGCAGAGAAGGTCATGATGTGGCATCTCTTTACTTTTGTAATCAAGACCAAAGGAATAGAGATGTTCAAGAAGTTCTTTCTCTCTTTTAAAGTGCCTATGTAGTTTATTGGACAATTCATTCCTATAGAAATGCGAATGCATATACTGTTCATCTTGCTGTGGGGAAAATGAAGGGTTAAGTCCCAAAAATAGGACAGTGTTTTGAGGAAGG
The DNA here is from genome assembly GCA_902799685.1 of uncultured Bacteroidales bacterium. GTDB lineage: Bacteria > Bacteroidota > Bacteroidia > Bacteroidales > Bacteroidaceae > Colenecus. Next base: position 1,973 of record CADCBO010000005.1, on the reverse strand, counting down.
AACTGTTCAATAGCATATCCCCTTTTAATAATATCATTGTCTGAATCCTTGGGAAACAGAGAATTAAGGAGTTTTGTATCTATTACCTTTTCTACATTTACATATCTAATATCGGATTCGCACAAATCAGGGCGCAAACTTCTTTCTAATGCCTCTCGTTTTTTTATGACCTCTAAATATTTCTGTGGTAAAAGGGCAATTATTTTTTCAATTAAGGCATTATCATTCTTTTCAGGATATTCTTTTTTTACTAATTCGTATACATCCTTATTGATACTGTTGTATTCATCAACTATATCAAGATACCCAAGATCTTCTAATGCACCCAGATACCAATCTGAGTTTGATAAAAATGTATCAAAAGTCGGATAACATATACCATGAAGTATAGGTATTTGCTCTCTGCATCCTTCAATAATATCAGCATACAGAATAGCTCCTGCAAGATCGTGAGGTAAGATAAAACTGTTCTGTGCACAAAGAAAAAGTACATCACCACCAGTTAATGACTTGCGTGCTAGGGGAACTTTAAATGTGAAGGCCATAATTGTATTTATTAGATTTTCAAATAAAGCGAAAAAAAAAGAATGATGCAACTGTAGTCCTTATATTCCAAAAAAAAGATGTAGTTTTATAGCAATACTAACACCATGAAACCATGCCTAAGTTCAAGCCCACCGTACTAATTCAGGACTGTTGGTCCTCAATAGGTGATATCACCTTCTACCATCGCAATGGCCAGTGCTTCTGGAAGCGTAAACCCAATCCCAGATTCCCCGGTACCGGGGCACAACTTGACCAGCAGCTGGTGCATCATCGTGCCATTGTTGCCTGGCAACATCTGGAGCACTCCGTACAACTCCAGTGGAATGAGTATGCCAAGGTAGTGCCGTCACACCGGCCGCCTTATAACGAGAAGCACCATATCAGCGGTTTCAATCTTTTCGTCAGTGCCTATCACGGTTTCGCCCAGCTCGGCCGTGAACACGTGCCGGAACCACAGCCATTTCCACAGTTCCCACCGTCGGCATTGGAGCTGCTGCAGATAACCCATAACAATGGTATAGCAACACTCCGTTGCCGGCTGACTCTGGCAGATACGGTTCATCCTGAACGCTGGCACGTGTCAGCTCGGATACAGCTTGCTTCTCTGGGTGTGGGCTTTAATCCAGGTAAAATGCGCAGTTATTTGGGTATCAGGAATCAGGATAATGAAATAGTCTTCAATGTACCATATCAGAACAATGAAGACTATCAGGTCCACATACGTTACTGCTTAATAGATGGATTATCTGGTTATCGTACCAGTAAGAGATCTTTAGTCTAAATGTATATCAGAAATAAACTACAATTAGGTTTTATATATGTCACTGAACATTTGTTTAAATGTACTTGAACCTCCACGTGCAGGGTGTCTTAAGTAAACAATATCTGAGTACTCTTTCTTTAGTATCTGTTCAGAAGTTCTTCCTATAGCATATAACTGCTTGATTTCAAAGCAAGATAATAACCTTTTCAAAATAATTTTTCCAAGTTCACACTCGGCTTTATTTGGTGTTCGATTAGGTCTATTAGTATTAGTATTCTCTACTGTGCTAGGATGAAATGGATATATGTTCCACATAAGTGGAATTGTTTTTTCAGGTAATTGATCTAAACAATCCCATACCACTCTTGATGAAGTCTCAGTTTGGGGTTTGATGGTATTATCCATTTCAATTTTTACTTTAATACTACTATTTAATTGATAAAAGAAGCGGTTATAAACAAGAGTATATTCATCAGTGAAAGGTATGCCAGATAATAGACATCCTCGATAACCAGGTGCTTCTCCTACAAATAGACAAGATGGGTTCCTTTTTTTCATGTTTTTCCATAGCTGTCCACTAAAAATCAGCTAAAGTTCTTTGAAATTATTGAATATTAGTATATTGCAAGGCTTTTGAGACCGCAACGATTTGAACTTAACTTTG
>CADCBO010000004.1 GCA_902799685.1 uncultured Bacteroidales bacterium | reverse complement strand
GGTGATCCGCTCGGGGTTCGAACCCGAGACCCCATCCTTAAAAGGGATGTGCTCTACCTGCTGAGCTAGCGGATCTACCTCTAATTGCTGTTAAGCGGGTGCAAAATTATGCCTTTTTGCGGAGGTAGGCAAACTTTTTCTGTTTTTTTACCTAAAACTTGAATTTGTAGCCTATGCAGATATATGAACCGGCTGGCTCGTCTTCATCGTTATTGTTCTGCCATAGGTAGGCCAGTTCAAAACTGTGTTTCTTGTTCAGGTTGAAGTCTGTTCCTGCGGTGATTCTTGACTTTTGGATCTTGAAGTTGTCATCAATGTTGCTGAACAGTTCATATGTCATGAACGGCTCGAACCTGGAGCCGGGTATGTCATAGTCCAGACCTATCCTGGAACGCAATATCTGTTTGCAGGATGGAGACTTACCGTCCATTACTGTCTCTACCGGTTTCCAGGCGTTATTCTTGTAGCGGTATTTGTCTTTTGAGTATTGGGCACTGTCGGTGTAAGTGTATTGGTAGGCCTCACGCCAAGTCAGTTTGAAGTTGCTGATTTGGAGCGCGGCCTGGACTGCGGCTGTGGCGCGATGACGATGGTCGGTGTAGGAATTGTTCAGGTTAAAGTTATGCAGTCCGTTTATGTAATACTGGGGTTCCATGTCATCGGGTATGTTGGTTTCATCGCCTTTGTATTTGGTGCTCCAGTCATTATATACGGTCAGGTACTTGTAGCCTACAGAGGCTTTTACGCTGAATGTCTTGGCGAAATTGCGGTACAGACGCTTGTCCAGCGATACGCCTACGCTCCAGCGGTCAGTCTTGCTGAAATTGTCGGTCTGGTGGTATTTGGCTTCAATTGCGGCATCAAAGCCCTTGGTTATTTTTTTTTCTAATCCTATGCTGCCGCGCAGCCCCCATGTGGTTTGTGCCATAACCGGCATAAAAAGGGTTGCGGTGCATAATAAAGTGGTGATAATTGAGCGTTTCATCCTTTTTATGCGTTATCGGTTTCTGTAAATTAAGTGTTGGTGCAAAATTACTAAGAATATGTGGTTGTATGAACAAAAATAGACTATCTTTGCTACAATTAAAAAGTTACAGCTATGTTTGATGTAAACAATTGTCTCAGCGAGGCTGAGGAGCAGATGGAGATGGCCATCATGCATCTGGAGGATGAATTTGCACATATCCGTGCCGGTAAGGCCAATGTACGTATATTGGATGACATCCGTGTGGATTCATACGGATCTATGGTAGCCCTTAACAATGTGGCTGCTCTTTCCACTCCCGATGCGCGTACCATTGCCATACGTCCTTGGGACAAGAATATGATCAAGGTTATTGAGAAGGCTATCATTGACTCATCGGTAGGAATCATGCCTACAAACAATGGTGAGATTATCCGTCTGGCCATTCCGCCACTTACCGAAGAGCGCCGCCGTGACCTTGTAAAGCAGAGCGGTAAGGTGACCGAGAGCACCAAGGTTTCTATCCGTAACGCCCGTCGTGAAACCATCGATACCCTTAAGAAGGCCCAGAAGGACGGCCTGCCCGAGGATGCCGAGAAGGATGCCGAGGATAAGCTGCAGAAACTGCACGACAAGTACATTAAGAAGGCCGACGAGCTCTTTGCCGAGAAGGAGAAAGAGATCATGACCGTTTAAGCTGCCGATGCGCGGACTGGTTATCAGGAATACAGGCAGCAGTTACCTGGTGCGTACCGATGACGGTCGTGACCAGGAGTGCCGCATAAAGGGAACGTTCCGCATCAAAGGTATAAAAAGCACCAATCCCGTAGCCGTTGGAGACTATGTGGAGTTTGCTCCGGCACGTGACGGCGAGCCGGCATACATAACAAACATAGAGGAGCGCAGGAACTACATTATCCGGCGTTCCTCTAATCTTTCCAAGCAGTCTCACATTCTGGCCTGCAACCTGGACCAGTGCCTGCTGGTAGTGACCGTAAACCATCCCGTAACATCCACCGTATTCATAGACCGCTTCCTGGCATCGGCCTGGGCATACCGCGTGCCCGTAGTGCTGGTGTTCAACAAGGCGGACCTGCTCTCCGATGAAGATCGTACAACAGCTGATGAACTCACCGCTTTATACCGCTCCATAGGATATGAATGCGTGGAGTGCGATGCCCTGCATGGAGCCGGCGTTGATGATGTTAGGGCATTGCTTAAAGACAAGGTCTCTCTTATATCGGGAAATTCGGGAGTAGGGAAGAGCACCCTTGTTAACCGCATACTGCCGGAACTGAACCAGCGCACATCGGAGATATCGGAGAAACATGATACCGGCATGCACACCACCACATTCTCCGAGATGTTTCCGCTGCCCGAAGGCGGCTGGATAATTGACACCCCGGGAATAAAAGGCTTTGGCACCTTCGATATGGAGCATGAGGAAATCAGTCACTATTTCCCCGAGATTTTCAAGCACTCTGCCGATTGCCGCTACGGCAACTGCACCCACACCTGCGAGCCCGACTGCGCCGTAAAGCGCGCCGTAGAGACCGGCGCCATCTACCTGTCCCGCTACACCAGCTACCTCAGTATGCTGGCCGACGAAACCGAGGACAAATACCGTAAAGAGAATTGAGCAGTAACTTGCTACACAATAGGGGCGGTTCCTTCTGTGTACTTTGTGCGTTATTTTAAGGGAACTTTTTGGGGTATCAGTATCTGAAACTACGCGCCTTGCGGCGCTATCCCTCCCACACCCCAACAAGCTACCCTGAAATGTATGAGCAAGCTCCTACATTCCAGGGCATCTTATTGTGCTGCAGGCCCCTCCCTCTAACACGCCGAGGGTGGCGATGGTTTCCGATACCGATACCCCAAAAAGTTCTGCGCACACAGAATTCTAGAACACAGAAGGAACCGTCCCTATTGTGTATTCAATTCTCAATTTATCTTCGCTTTCTAAAGAATTCCTGAACTATTCCGGCGCACTCATCGGCCAGGATGCCCGATAATACCTCTGTTTTGGGGTGGAGTGCGTTCGGGGCGTAGATTGTATAGCCGCGTTTGGGGTCCGATGCGCCATAGACCAGTCGCTGTAGCTGTGACCAGCCGATAGCACCGGCGCACATCACGCAGGGCTCAAGTGTAACGTATAAGGTGCACTGGTCCAGATATTTGCCACCCAAGTAAGAGGCGGCGGCAGTGATTGCCTGCATCTCGGCATGGGCAGTTACATCGGTCAGGCTCTCGGTCAGGTTGTGGGCGCGGGCAATCACCATACCCTTGCACACTACCACGGCACCTACCGGAATCTCACCCTGGGCTTCTGCCGCGGCGGCCTCATCCAGCGCCATCTTCATGAACTTTATGTCAAGTTCCTCCTGTGTCATCGGCGCATCTCCTGCTCGTCAAAAAGAGTAGGGTAATCCTGATCCAGATTTTTGATGATGAAAGTCATCAGGGTCTCGCGCATCCAGCGGCTGCGGTTGCGGATCTTGTATTTACGCAGATATTTCTCAATCATCTGCCTTTCATCCGGATTGACCAGAAAGCTGTAGCGCTCCTTTCTTGTTTGTGTACCCTTTTTCTCCATAAATGGCATGAAATTGGTACGAAGTTATTAAAATTACTCAACAAACTGACTACTTTTGCACTATAAACACTGACATTCATGGCAAAACACCTTATTCTGGGGCGTGAAGGCGAAGATATAGCCGCCCGATATCTTGAGGAACACGGTTACACCGTACTGGACCGTAACTGGCGATGCGGCCACAAGGAACTGGACCTGATTGTGACAAAAGACTCTACGATAGTGTTTGTCGAGGTCAAGACGCGTACCAGCACGGAGTATGGTGATCCGTGGACATTTGTGGATGACCGAAAGATACGGCGTATTGTCAATTCGGCCGATGCATATATCAGATTCAGGCAGGTTGATATGGATGTCAGGTTTGATATAGTTTCCATCAGCATAGAGGATGGAGATTTTAAGGTTGAACATATAGAGCAGGCGTTTTTTCCGCCGGTGGAATGATGAGTAAGATTAAGTGGCACAGAAGTGACAGCATAGGTTCAACAAACACCTATCTGCGTGAACTTAACGGCGGTGATTCCGCCTATGATTATGAGGTTGCGGTGGCCGATTTCCAGACGGCCGGACGCGGACAGAAGGGCAATACCTGGGAGTCTGAGCAGGGCAAGAACCTGCTGTTCAGTATCCTTGCGCATCCCAAGGGGATTAAGGTGCAGGAGCAGTTCTACATATCGGAGGCTATTGCTCTTGCCGTATCGGATGGCGTTATTGCAGCAATCGGTCCGGAATTTGCATCGGGTGTATCGGTCAAATGGTCAAATGACGTCTATTGGAATGACTTCAAGATAGCCGGTATTCTGATTGAGAACACCCTGCAGGGTGATTCCATTCTTGATACTGTTGCAGGCGTAGGGCTTGACGTGAACCAGGAGGTGTTCCTGAGCGATGCTCCCAACCCAATCTCACTCAAGAACATAACCGGACGTGAGTTTGATCTGGAGTCTCTGCTTAAGGATATAGTTGACCGTTTCATTGGTTATATGGAACTTGATACCCCTGAACAGCGGGCCGGCGTGGATAAGCTTTACCGTAGCCGACTGTACCGCCGTGAAGGGTATCATAAGTTCCGTGATGCACAAGGAGAGTTTGATGCCTGCATAGAGGGCATTCGCCCCGATGGTTGTCTGATGCTACAGACCCGCAGCGGTGAGCACCGGGTATATGAATTCAAGCAGGTGCAGTTTAGTCTTCATCATCATCAATGAGGGTACGGCCGTTGATGCGGGCTTTTGGGAATCGTTTTCTCAGTGCCTCCTCCTCATCGCGGGTCATGGAACCGTATATCTCAAGTGAGCCGATATCCTTGCTGTCCATCCAATCAGGAATGACAACCTTGCCTACAAAACGCAGGGAAAGTTTGTTAATTCGGCCCATCTTGCGGATTATATCGGGTACCTTGTTCACTTTGAGCATGAGTCCGTCCGAGAATCCGTCGCCCTGGTCTTTTTCCTTGAATTCTTCAAGCAGCTCCTCCTCAGTCTTGCCTATGCGGGTGAACCATCCCATTTTAGGAGTCATGGCGTAGGTCTCAGGATCTACCTCCATGCCTACTATTCCGGCCCAGAACTCCATCATCATTGTCTTCTCCACCTCACCGGTAAAGTCATTGAATATTATGTACTTGTACTCAGTTCTGACCATCTCGGGCTGCATGTTGTGATCCATATTGACCTCGGCCGGGGTGCGTCCCTGCTCATCATACGGCAGGAACTTGAGGAACCAGCCGTCAAACTTGGTTGAACCCATATCCATACCGCAACTTAGTCCACGCACATCTCCCGGGCGGTATTTCTTTACTATGCTGCGCCAAAACTCAGTATCGGGCTTGCCTTTCGATGCCTTTACAAACTCCTCAAGTATGGGTTCCAGGTCATCTACCCACCAGTCTACTCCGTATGCCCGCAGCTTGCGGGTACGGTCCAGAACTGATTGCCAGTCATCAGGGGTGCCCTTAAGAGTCACGCTTGGTATACCGCAAGACGCATACATCACAATGTAGTCAAAGTATGACTTGCATGCCTCCATGAGAGCAATCTGTGACACCATGTGCTCGTTTACACCCGTTGTAGAGAATGGTTCCGATATGATATCGGCAATATCGCCTTTGGTGTTGTCACGTATCTGCTCGTAAAAACCATTCACTATGGCCTCCCAATCCACCTTTTCGCTCAACAGTTTCTTGTTGCTCTGCACTATAAGGTCTATCTTGCCCTCGTGGTCCACAAACAGGTCACGCAACTCCTCAGGGTTGTCATTCACCCAATGCGCGAATCCCTGGCTGATAAGGAACCAGATGGCATCGGGGGTGAGTACCACAGGGCGGTGATCGGCAAACGCATCAATCATGCCCTTAAAGAAGGGGTTCTTTCCATATAAGGCATATCTTTCACCACTTATACCCCATGCCACGACCCTCTGATCCTCACCGCGGATTTCACTCTGGTCAAGTATCTCACTTACAAGCTCTTCGCTACTGTTCATCTTCATGCTCAAGCTTTCGCCCGTAGGTTCAGGCAGGTCAGGGTCAACACGGAATGTTATGCTGCCTTTTTCCTTGCTCAGGATATCCTTCTTCTTGGCCTGCACGCCCGATACAACCAGAATTCCTGCAAACAATACTAAACAAAATCTGATAGTTCTCATATCTGTAGTCTTTATAGTTTTCACTTGTCACATACTGCACGCAACAGGTAGTCGTTGTTCCTGTTTCTTGATGTAATGTGTATCTTTGACATACTTCCAAGCCCCAAGTCTACCTCATCTGAAGTCCCGAATTTAGATTTACTGATTTCCATGTCAACGCACAGGTTGGAGCCTCTGGAACCCAAGTCGGATGTCATATATTCTGAATTATTGTCACGCCATGAGTCTCCAATAACGTCATCGGGGCAAGTGTACGGCATGAATATGGAGTTTGAAGTATAGCCTGGTACTTTACTTGTTATCAGGAATCCGCCTACTCCGTTCATTGTAGTTTCAGTCCACTCACATTTCTCAAACAGCTCTACATACTCCTCCTTGGTGGGTGTTCTCCATTTGCCGCCCCAGTTTGCACGAGCGGCATCATCAGCAATTTCAAGCCTCTTCTTGCCGTCTATGAACGGTGCTTCGTCATACTGGTCACCCACAGAATATTTGAAATACCACCAATACATATTATCGTAGTTCTTCTTGTACTTGTAGTTATAGTCTGAGTAGTATGTCTTGGGGGCAGTTTCACCCCAGGCAAAACGTGCGCCAGCCTCCTCAGGACTGTCGGCACCCACATTACAGTCAGCCCAAAGCACGCTTAAACCCAGATCTACCATGACATTACGCTTGGGTGGTTTTACCGGATCAGGAGCAATTTCCGGCTTGTTTCCGGCCGGATTATCATCCAATACCGGTCTTATTGTGTAACCATTCCATCTTCTGTCACCACCACCTATTGACTGTCCAAGTGTTGATGTCCAGTAACATAATTCATATCCCTTATTACTTACCAATCCGCCCTCAGAAGAAAAACTGGCATAATCACTTATATAGCCTGCCGCTGGAAGGAATATGCTGTTGGCCTCATATCCCGGGACATTACTGGTTATCAGATACCCCAAAAGGCGTCTTTCAACGTATGATTCAGTGCTGTCTATAACAATTGTCAACCGTTTCCAGGTACATTTGGTCTTGAGTTCCCACAATTCATCGGCTGTAGGCATGCGCCAGCCTCCGCCCAGCAACACGGCTGCGGCATCATCTTCAGGATCAAGAGTCTCCTTGCAATCCTGCGGACTGTATTCTACAATTGACCTGAGAGTACTACTTAACACAGTAGAGAAATTATACTTGGTCATCTGATTGGTATACTCGCCGAACTTGTATTTTTTGCCGTCATAAACGCCGGCCTTTGGCGCAGTCTCGCCCCAGGCAAAATATCCGCCTGCTTCATCAGGCTTTGATGCGCCCAGATTGGCCGATGCCCACTTGACGCTGAGTCCCAGGTCAACAGCATCGGGTACAGGCAATGTTACCTTTACCGTCATCTGCGTCTTACGGCCATCACTCTCTGCGGTAATGATGCATTCACCCTGACCTATTGCGGTAACAGATCCGTCATCATTTGTTGATACGATATCCGGAGCCGATGAACTCCAAGAGATTGAGGTGGGCTTGATGGGGCGTCCCGACGGCATCATCACAGCGTTTATATTGCGAATCTCACCATAATTCAAATCCAGGTGTTCTTCTGATAAAGACAGTGATGTAAACATATCATCGTTAAGAGCGCGCACGGGACGTATATTCATTCCAATGAATCTGCTTTCTAAACTGTTAGACTGGTATCTTAAGGCCATTTCCAGCACCTCGATCGGTGACATTTCATCCATCATCATAATACCGTTTACTGAAGCTGAGGTGCTGAAACAGCTTCCTCTGGTACCCCTGCCTGCTATCGATGTCCAAAGAGAAAGCTGCTTACCTTTATCTATGGGTTCATTGCCGTTCATATAGCCTGAATACGGAATGAATATGCTGCGTTGCTCAAACCCGGGAACCTGGCTTGTGAAACGTATTCCGGCTACACCGTTTACGGTAGCGGTATCAAATGTGCAGTTTGATACCAACTCGGCAAACTCATCAGTAGTAGGCATGCGCCAATTATCACCCAACATTACGGTGGCGGCATCATCGGTTGGCTCAAGACGGTTAAGGTTGTCGGCTTTAAGATACTGATGTGACAGACCATCGGTGGTGTATTTATCCATACCTTCTTCAGTCGTGAATGAGGAGTAACGGTAGGTGCCCCAAGAGAAGAACTCCTTGGGCTCAATCTCAGCCCAGGCGTAATAATCACCGTAACTCTCCGGGGCCGATGCTCCCAAATTGGCTGTGGCCCACAGCACGCTCAGTCCCAAATCCACATATTCAGATTTATGAGGAGCTACGGTTATACTGCATTCAGCAGTCTTTCCGTATGCGGTTGCCATGACCTTGCAACTGCCCGGGCCGGCAGCCACAAGCAGACCGTCTTCAATGACTTTTATTACGTTTTCATCGGAAGATTTCCAGGTACAGGCGCTGTTCACGTCACGCTTTCCCATTGTCACGTTCAGCCTGGTACCTGTGCCCTGCTGCAAAGTGAGTTTGGTTGTTTCCAGGGAGATACTGGACACCTCTTTACCGGACAACGGCATCACCATACGCACCGACTGTTCCGATTCACGGTTCTCGCTGTGCCACTCATTGGCTCCACGCTGGAAATTGAAACCATACGCGGCCCCATTGTCAGGCTGGACACCCGGGGTGGAGCACCAGTATGAGGCATAAGTGCCTACCTGCATAAGTTTGCCGTCCTGCAACCATCCTGCGGCGGGCAGGAATATGCTGCGGTTTGTATATCCTTTTATCTTGCTTGTTACCAGATAACCGCCTATGCCGTCCTGAACTTTCCATTTCCAGGTGCAGTATTCACGCAGTTCATCCCACTCGGCTTTGGTGCCCATACGGCTGGCGTCGGTAGTCTTTATGGCCATTGCATCGGGCCAGCGGTAATACCAGCCTACCGGCCTGTCGGCAGTAATGCCTGTATTCACGGTACACCATTTTACACTCAGTCCCAAATCAACATAATCCTGAGCTGACACCATGCAGCACAAGGCACAGAATAAGACAATTACAGAAGAACGTATTCTCATAATCAAATTAATTGTACAATTGATGAGTCTGAAATTTGGTTTCGGGACAAAAGTATCACGCTCCAATCCACAAAACAACAAAAAAGCGTTGCAATTCCGTTGCATCTGTATTGAAAACGGAAAAGAGGGCAAAATGCGTCTTGCAGAAGAAAATATTAACTACTTTTGTGTAATTAAAAACAGATTTCACTATGGCTAGATTCAAAAGGATATTGCTCAAGCTTAGCGGCGAGAGTCTGATGGGTGAGCAGAAGTATGGTATTGACGAGAAGCGTCTGGGTGAGTATGCACAGCAGATAAAGGAGATACATGATATGGGTGTGCAGATTGGCATCGTGATAGGCGGCGGTAACATTTTCCGCGGTCTCAAAGGTGCAGGCAAGGGTTTTGACCGCGTCAAGGGCGACCAGATGGGTATGCTGGCAACCGTAATAAACGGTTTGGGATTGAGCTCGGCACTCACATCGATAGACTGCCCCAACAAGGTGCTCACCGCCATCCGCATGGAACCTATAGGCGAGCTCTATTCAAAGTGGAAAGCTATTGACGCAATGGAGCAGGGGCAGGTGGCAATCCTGGTGGGCGGCACCGGCAATCCTTATTTCACTACTGATACCGGTTCATCACTGCGCGGCATAGAGATTGAGGCCGATGTAATGCTCAAGGGAACCCGCGTGGACGGTGTCTATACCGCCGATCCCGAGAAGGACCCCACTGCCGTAAAGTTTGATGAGATTACCTTTGATGAGATATACAACCGCAACCTTAAGGTTATGGACCTGACCGCCACAACTATGTGTAAGGAGAACGGCCTGCCCATATACGTATTTAATATGGATGTTCCCGGCAACCTGAAGAAAGTGATTGCCGGCGAGCCCATCGGCACACTTGTTCACAAGTAAAAATGATACAAAAGGGGTCAGACCCCAATTGTATCATTTTTGAGTTTTAGGTAGTTGCAGGAGAGTATGCTACCGTCAGAGTCACGCAGGTGCATGGCTCCGCCTTGGCAGTAGCGCCATACCTTGCAGTCGCGGCACTGGCCCGTTTTCATCCAACGGCGGTCACGGTACAGCTTGAACCCGTTCTCCCATACATCCCAGAAACTATCGGTATGGATGTTTCCCTGATGATAGTCGCTTCGGATGCTCAGGCAGCCCGATATGGAACCGTCATTAAGGATTGATGCAACGCTGATTCCCGCAACACAGCGGAACAGATGGTCACGGGCAACGCCCTCATAGGGTCCGAGAAAACCTTCACATGAGAAGTTGAGTTTAATCCTGTCCTCACGGCGAACTGCGGCAATAAAGTTCATGAGCTGCACGAACTGCTCATTTGAGAGCATAAGCTCATCATCACCGGCGGCACGCCCCATGGGGGCTACGGTAAATATGCGCCACTGGCGGACACCGCGGCTTATGAGATACTCCTTGAACTTGCCCAGATAATCAAAGTTGCGCCTGTTTACGCATGTTATGAGGTCCCAGGTGAGTCCTGGATGATTGGCAAACCAGTCAATGGCGGCATCGGCCCGCTTGAAACTGAGTTCACTGCCGCGCATCCAGTTGTGCTCCGGCTCGAATCCGTCAAAACTCATGGCTATGGTATCAAGGCCGGTTTTGACCAATTCATCGACCTTTTCACGGGTCAGGAGCATGCCGTTGGTGACCATTCCCCACAGGAATCCGCGCTTTTTTATCTCGGCGCCTACCTCAATGATATCCTTACGGACCAAAGGTTCACCGCCTGTGGTGATAACCACGCACCGGCCGCGTTCAAAATCTTCAGGGCAACTGTCCAGAACTCCCAAAAGGTCACTCATGGGAGGATCCTCCAGCCCGGCAGTCTTGCGGCAGTCGCTTCCGCAATGGCGGCAGCTCAGGTTACAGCGCAGGGTACACTCCCAGAACAGCTGGGTAAGCTTGTGCTCCAGAGCTTCAGTCCTAAACGCAGCCCTGCCAGCCTCCAAAACAAGTCTTTTGGGGAAGGACAGTTTGCAGTCCATGTTATTATTTCTTTACTTCTTCAAAATCCACGTACTCGCCGTCTGAATCGGAGAGAACTTTCTTTTTTTTGCGGGTTCGTTTGCCTACGGTCTGGCTGGTATCAGTGTTTTTAGGTTTACGGTCACCCTTGCGGAATATACCCACTATGGCATTCAGAAAGGATGCCAGCAGGTCACGCGCAAATGTGAGTACTGCCAACAGTACAAACAAAAGGATGAATATTATTATGAGTGCCAATGCAATCATCAGTATTTCTTTTCAATATAGACGGCAAAAAGCTTGCCTTGTTATGTCAATGCTGATTTTTTGTCAGAACTGACAGTATTATGTACCAGCCGATGATAGCCGAAAGCCCTTTCTCGCGCAGTAGTGCAAGGATTATGACTGACACTATCAGGAATATGAACCTGACCTTGTTGTCAGCCCAGCGCAGGCTCTTGAACTTGAGCGAGAACATGGGGATTTCACTTACCATGAGGCCTGCAAACAGCACCACCAGAGCTCCGATTATCCATGGTGCTGCGGGGATGGCGTTCAGGTCGAGCTGGAAAAGTCCGCACCAGAACAGTGCATTGGCCGGAACAGCCAGACCCAGGAATGATGAGGTCTGACGCTCATCGGTATTGAACTTGGCCAGACGCAGGGCGGCAAAGACCACCAGAGCCAAACCTGTATAAGGAAGAATTAATGCTATTGTATCATTGGCGTAACTGAATTCGCGCAGTATCATGATGCAGAGCACTGCGGGAGCCAGCCCGAATGTGATGAGGTCTGCCAGAGAATCCAGCTCCTTTCCGATGGGAGAGTAGGCCTTGAGGGCGCGGGCCGAGAGCCCGTCACAGAAATCAAAGAGGGCGCCGGCCACGACCCAGAGAAGGGTGTGCCATGCATCGGAATTGAATGCTGCAAATACTGCCATGCAGCCTGAGAGCAGGTTGCAGCAGGTTATAGTATTGGGGATATGTCTTGTTATGCGGTTTGCCATTGTTTTATGAAAGTTTAGCCAGTATGCTGATGTCGGCAGTGACCTTCTGGTTCACCTTGACGCAAACCAAGGTATCGACCGGCAGATAGATATCTACTCTGGAGCCGAATTTGATGAATCCCATGTGACGGTCAATGCGGCTCTCGTCGCCGGGCTTGCAGTATGTCACCACCCTGCGGGCCAGTGCTCCCGCTATCTGACGAAGCATGATTTCCTTGCCTTCATGTGTCTTTATTACCACGAGCGAGCGTTCGTTCTCGGTGCTGGCCTTGGGTTTGAAAGCGGCGTGGAAATTACCGTCCTGGTGCTCTACCTTGGTCACGGTGCCGTTTACGGGGAACCAGTTTGCGTGAACGCTGTAAACGCTCATGAATATGGAGACTACTATGCGGCGGTCCTGGAAATAATCAGGTTCATCAACCTCTTCTATAGCCACGATGGTGCCGTCGGCAGGCGATACTACAACCTTCTCCTGGTCATCGCTGGGAAAACGTCTTACCGGGTTCCTGAAAAAATGCAGGAAGAACCAGACAAACAGTAGTGTTATGCCAAGTGCCAAATATGACCACCAGCCGCAGATGGATGGAATCAGGAACAGCGGCAGGTTTATTGCAAAGAAAAGAATGGCCACGATGGTAAGGGTAGTCTTGCCTTCGGGGTTTATTGTAGTATGTTTTCCGTTGTTTTCGGCCATGATTGAGCGTATATATTGATTGGCAAAGATAGGACTTTTATGTTAATAATGGCATACTTATTGCAGTGTATTTTATGTAGAGGCCGACTATGGCGGCATGTTAGCTTATTGTTGAAAACTTTGACCGCCCCGTTTGGGGGTAAACGGTCAAATGAAAGTAACTTTAAAAACTTTTTCAGCCCGGGATAGATTATGCAGGATTTTGTTCATCTCCATGTACATACCCAGTACTCTCTGCTGGATGGCCAGACAAACATCAAAAAGCTGGTGGATAAGGCTATAGCAGATGGTATGAGGGGCGTTGCCGTGACTGATCACGGCAACATGATGGGCATTAAGGAGTTCAAGAACTACTGCGACAAGGTCAATGAAAAGCTTAAGGAACAAGACAAGCATTTCAAGCCCATAATAGGGTGTGAGGTCTATGTGGCTCCGCGCCGTAAGGAGCAGCGAGAGGGCAAGGAACTGGACGGAGCCAACTACCACCTTATACTGCTGGCCAAGAACGAAAAGGGTTACCATAACCTGATAAAGATAGTGTCACGCGCCTGGACCGACGGTTTCTATTCGCATCCCCGTACCGACAGGTATGACCTGGAAAAATATCATGAGGGTCTGATATGCTGCTCGGCCTGTCTGGGCGGTGAGGTTCCCAAGCTGATAACCGCGGGTAAGATTGATGAGGCGGAGCAGGCGGTGCAGTGGTTCCACAATCTGTTTGGTGATGACTATTATCTGGAGCTTCAGCGCCATAAGGCTACCGTGCCTAAAGCAAACCATGAGGTCTATCCGCTCCAGGTGAACGTGAACTCACAGCTTAAGAGGATGTCGGCCAAATTCGGCATAAAGACCATCTGTACCAACGATGTCCATTTTCTGGATGAGGAGAATGCCGATGCCCATGAACTGCTCATCTGCCTGTCAACCGGCCGTACTCCCGATGACCCCAGCCTGATGCGCTATTCCAAACAGGAGTGGTTCAAGACAACCCAGGAGATGAACGCTCTCTTTGAGGATGAGCCGGAGGCGCTTGCCAACACAGTGGAGATTCTGGACAAGGTTGAGGAGTACTCCATCAACCATGCCCCCATCATGCCTAACTTTGCCATTCCCTTGGAGTTCGGCACGGAAGAGGAGTACCGCCAGCGTCTGACAGAGGAGGACCTTTTCAGGGAGTTTACCTGCAATGAGCATGGCGAGACAGTTCTGAGCAAGGAGGAGGCAGACAAGAAGATAAAGAAACTGGGAGGTTATGACAAGCTGTACCGCATAAAACTGGAGGCAGACTATCTGGCAGAACTTACATTCAAAGGAGCCAAGGTGCGTTACGGTGATCCCATTCCGGAGAGTGTGATGGAGCAGCTCAAGTTTGAACTGCACATCATGAAGACAATGGGTTTTCCGGGTTACTTCCTGATTGTGCAGGACTTTATCAATGCGGCCCGCAACGAACTGGGCGTATCGGTAGGACCGGGACGTGGATCGGCCGCCGGATCGGCTGTGGCATACTGCCTGGGCATAACGCAGATAGACCCTATCAAGTATGACTTGCTGTTTGAGCGTTTCCTTAACCCCGACCGCATATCGCTTCCGGATATAGACGTTGACTTTGATGATGACGGACGCGGCCGCGTGCTCCAGTGGGTGACCGACAAATACGGGGCCGAGAAGGTGGCGCATATCATAACCTATGGTTCCATGCAGACCAAGATGGCCATCAAGGATGTGGCCCGTGTGCTGGAGGTGCCGCTTGATGTGTCTAACAACCTTTGTAAGGCCATTCCTGACCGTCTGCCCGATGACCCCGAAGGCAAACCGCGCAAGATCAATTTCAAGAATGTACTGGAATGTGTGCCCGAGATAAAGCAGGCTGCTGCATCGGAAGATGAGAAACTGCGCAAGACCATACAGTTTGCCAAGATGCTGGAGGGTAACGTTCGCGGAACCGGTGTTCATGCCTGCGGAACAATCATCTGCCGTGATGACATTACCGACTGGGTGCCGGTATCAATTGCAACCGATAAGGAATCGGGGGAGCGTTTGCTGGTAACGCAGTATGAGGGTAGCGTGATTGAGGATACCGGCCTAATCAAGATGGACTTTCTGGGACTCAAGACCCTGTCTATCATAAAGGAGGCTGTAGAGAACATCAAGACCAGTCTGGGCATAGATGTGGATATTGACAAGATTCCCATTGATGACAAAAAAACGTTCCAGCTTTACTGTGACGGTCGCACCATAGGTACGTTCCAGTTTGAATCGCCCGGTATGCAGAAGTACCTGCGTGAACTGCAGCCCGGAGTCTTTGAGGACCTTATCGCAATGAATGCGCTGTATCGTCCGGGCCCCATGGATTACATTCCGGATTTCATTGACCGCAAGCTTGGACGTAAGCCTATAGAGTATGATATCCCCATAATGGAGACGTACCTTAAGGATACATACGGCATTACGGTATATCAGGAGCAGGTCATGCTGCTGTCACGTCTGCTAGCAAACTTTACCCGCGGTGAGAGCGATACCCTGCGTAAGGCTATGGGTAAGAAACTCAAGGACAAGCTGGATCACCTTAAGCCCAAGTTCATTGAGGGCGGTAAGGCCAACGGCCATGACCCCAAGGTACTGGAAAAGATATGGGCCGACTGGGAGAAATTCGCGTCATACGCGTTCAACAAATCTCACGCCACATGCTACTCATGGGTGGCTTACCAGACCGCATACCTTAAGGCCAACTACCCGTCACAGTATATGGCCGCAGTGCTTAGCCGCGCCGGCGATATAACCGAGGTTACCAAGCTCATGGATGAATGCAAAGCCATGGGAATTAATGTCCTGGGGCCCGATGTAAACGAGAGTGTGCCCCGATTCGGTGTCAACGCTAAGGGTGATATCCGATTCGGCATGGCATCGGTCAAAGGAGTGGGCGAGAACGCGGTAAGCGCCATCGTGACCGAGCGTAATGCAAACGGCCCGTACAAGAGCATATTTGATTTTGTGCAGCGTGTGAACCTGAGCGCCTGCAACCGTAAGAACCTGGAGAATCTGGCACTGGCAGGAGCGTTTGACTGCTTCCCGGAGATACGGCGCGAGCAGTTCCTGCAGCCTTGCGGCAAGAACGAGACCTTCTCGGACGTGCTGGTACGGTACGGTAACAAATATCAGACTGACAGGATGGAGTCAAGGAACTCCCTGTTCGGGGATATGGGCGAGACCGTGGAGATAGCTACACCTTCCATCCCCGAAGCTCCCGAATGGTCCTCGCTTGACAAACTCAACAAGGAGAAGGAACTGGTAGGTATCTACATTTCGGCGCATCCGCTTGACGAGTATCGGGTGATACTTGAAGACGTCTGCAATGTGGGAATGGTCCATATTGACGATAAGGTGCCGCTACTTAACAAGGAACTGACACTGGGCGGTGTGGTGACCGGTGTGCGTGATGGACGCACCAAGAACGGCAAGCCGTACGGAATAACCCGCATTGAGGATTTCTCCGGTTCGGGCGAGATCCCGTTGTTTGGAGAGCCCTGGCTCAAGTGGAGCAACATGATGAAAGTGGGCAATTTCCTTTTCATAAAGGCCAGATGCGTCCAGAACAAATATATGCCTGAAAGGGTTGACCTCGTAATCAATTCAATTGATCTGCTTCAGGATGTGAAGGATTCCGTAATCAGTTCCATTACACTTACGATGCCGCTTACGGAGATTGACAAGGAGTTTGTAAGTGATCTGGACACGCTCACAGGCATTGAGGGCAAGACTACGCTCAAGTTTGTGCTGACAGACCTGTCGGCGGTGGATAACAAGGTTAGTCTGGCATCGGGAGCCAGAAAGATTACCGTTACGCCAGAACTTGTGGATTATATCAAGAGACATGAATCAATCAATTTATCATTTAATCAATAAAACTTCAGAATATGGAATTTGAGATTACCAGTCAGAATTTTGACGAGGTCAAGCAGCAGGGTAAGCCCGTGCTGGTTGATTTCTGGGCTACCTGGTGCGGACCCTGCAAGCGTCTGGGCCCCATCATAGAGGAACTGGCCGCAGAGTATGACGGAAAAGCCGTCATTGGCAAGTGTGACATAGAGGAGAATGATGACCTTACCGAGATGTTCGGCATCATGAACGTTCCTACCGTAGTGTTCCTCAAGGACGGCAAGGAGGTGGACCGCGTGGTTGGCCTTGCCATGAAGAACGTCTATCAGGATAAACTTAACGCCCTGCTCTGATTATGGCACAGGATGAGTTCCTTGAGGATGACCTGGACGACCAGAAGACCGTCGAGTTCATCAAGAACGCGTTACCGCAGGACCTTAAGGAGAAATATTCCGATGACACCCTCTATTACATATTGGATGTCATAAACGATTATTTCACCACCAGCGGCGTGCTGGACCAGGAGCCTGATGCAGACGGCTGCATAGACATTGACAACGATGCTATTGTGGCGTATATCATCAAGGAGGCCAAGAAAGACAAAATCGGCTCCTTTCCTGCCGATGAGATCATACTCATTGTGCAGGCTGAAGCTGATTACGTTGACTCACTGGGAGAATAAAACCTAGAGGGTAATTGTGCGTGAGCCATCACTGTTCTCAGTGATGGTTACTTTTTTTGCGTCCAGTGGCAGAAGTTCCTCCACCAGTTCAGGCCACTCGATAAAACAGAGGGCACCGCTGTAGAAATAGTCCTCATATCCCAGGTCATAGACCTCCTCAAGCTTCTTGATGCGGTAGAAGTCAAAGTGGTAGATAAGTTCGGCGGTGGTCTGTGAGCGGTATTCGTTTATGATGGCGAATGTGGGGGAGTTGACCTCATCCTCTACGCCCAGCAGTTTGCACAGGGCCTTTATGAATGTGGTTTTTCCGGCACCCATCTTGCCGTAGAAGGCAAACACGGTGTCATCGCCCATAAGCTTGATGAATTCCCGGGCGGCCTCCTCAATATGGTCCAGATCCTTTATGGTTATTGTGGTCATTTCTTTTTGGGGTTAAGCGTTATGAAAGGTATTATCATCTCCTCAAGCGACACGCCTCCGTGCTGGAAGGTCTCCTTGTAGAACGATGCGTAGCTGTTGAAGTTGTTCTGATACACAAAATAGTCGGCCTCGGTGCAGAAGATGTACGATGTGCTCACGTTAGGTGATGGCAGATGAGCCTTGAGGGGCTCTGTTATCTCATACACATCCTTTGGGTTAAAGCCCAGGTTCTTGCCCAGCTTGTAGCGAAGGTTGGTGTTGGTGCTGCGGTCACCTGCAATCTTTACGGCATGGTTCACCATAATGCTGCCGTGATCGGTGGTAATCATCACCTTGCGGCCTGTGGCTGCCATAGAGCGGAACAGTTCGCGTACGCTTGAATGGCGGAACCATGAGAGTATCAGGCTGCGGTAGGCGGCCTCGTCATTGGCCAGCTCACGCATCATGCGCGAATCGGTCTTGGAGTGGGAGAGTATGTCTATGAAGTTGACAACCACTACGTTCAGGTCATTCTGAAGCAGTGAATTGAACTGACTCATCAGTTTCTCGGCCGATGCGGAGTCATTCACCTTGTTGTAAGAGAAGGTGTCCTTGCGGCGGTAACGTTCTATCTGCGTTTTGATGAGCGGCGATTCGTTTATGTTCTTACCCTCCTCGGAGTCCTCATCCACCCAGAGCTCCGGGAACATACGGCTTATCTGCTCGGGCATGAGACCGGAAAAGATGGCGTTGCGGGAGTACTGCGTGGCGGTGGGCAGTATGCTGTAGTAGAGTTGTTCTTCGAAGGTGAACAGATCGGCCAGTTC
The DNA here is from genome assembly GCA_902799685.1 of uncultured Bacteroidales bacterium. GTDB lineage: Bacteria > Bacteroidota > Bacteroidia > Bacteroidales > Bacteroidaceae > Colenecus. The sequence continues at coordinate 191,156 of CADCBO010000004.1, read as the reverse complement.
CTGGCTGAGTATGCGCCACTGGTCGTAACGGAAATTGTCCATCACTATCAGGAACAGTTTCTCTTTGTTGTCCAATGCGGGGAACACAAAACGCTTGAACAGGTCAGGGCTCATTACAGGACTCTTCTCCCTGTTTGCCATCCAGTCCATGTAATTGCGTTTTATGAACTTGGCGAAGGCCGCGTTGGCCTCAGTCTTCTGCATCTTGAGCATGTCATGCATGGAGCTGTCGGCCTCCTTGAGCTCCAGTTCCCAATAGACCAGCTGACGATAGACCTCTATCCAGTCATCGGCTGTAAGTGAGTCATTTATCTGCATGCTCAGACGCCCGAAATTCTGCTGGTAGTTGCGGTCGGTCTCGGCGGTTACTATATCGCGTTTGTGGATGTTCTTCTTTAGAGAAAGCAATATCTGGTTGGGGTGGACAGGCTTGATAAGGTAATCGGCTATCTTGGAGCCTATGGCCTGGTCCATGATATTCTCTTCTTCACTTTTGGTGACCATGACCACGGGAATGTTGGGGTCAATCTCCTTGATATGCTGCAGGGTCTCCAGACCGCTCATGCCTACCATGTGCTCATCAAGCAGAACCAGGTCATACTGGCGCTGACGGCACATTTCCAGGGCGTCGTGGCCGTTGGTCACGGTATCCACTTCATATCCCTTGTTCTCAAGGAACATGATGTGGGCCCTGAGCAGGTCAATCTCATCATCCACCCAAAGCAGTGTTCCGTTCTTATTCTCCATCTTCAACATCCTGAATGTTGTCTTCTGCATCATTTACAGCCCTCTCTTCATCGCCGGTGTATTCCTCAAACAGGGTGGCTCCATCAATATCGAATTCCGGTATGTTGAGGAAATGCTCCTCATAGAACTCCTGATAATCATTGAAACTGTAGTGCTTGAGCAGTGTCTGCAGGTTCTTGCGTGTTATCACTACCGCCTTTATGCCGCTCAGCTTTTCGGCCATATCCGTGTCGTCATACAGGTTATGGCTGTAAACGTATGCCTCGTCAAAGTTAAGGAATTCCCCTACAATCATCATGCCTATGCCTTGCTCATTTTCAAAACTGATGTCAAAGTTGCGCATCATGTAGTTTGTAAAGTTATATCGGGCCACCTCAAACAGCAGCTGGTTCTGGTTGAGTTCACCTTCGGGGTATGCCAGCACGAATAAGAAGGGCTGGTAGCGGTCTTTGCTGAACTGCGGCAGCAGGCTGTCAGGCTTGCTCTCCTCTGCCGTTCCGTTGCGGCGGTCCCAGATGGATCCGAATGATGTGGACTGCAGAATCTTGCCGTTCTGGATGCCCTGGGCAATAAGACCTGCCAGCTGGCTTATCTCGTTCTTGGGATATTTGGATACTATCTTCTTGAGCTTGACCAGGAAGGTATCTACCTGACCGTTCTGGAGGTCCAGAGCGGCATCCAGGAACATGAACTTGGCGCGGTGCTGTCCCTTGGGGTATTTGGTGGCCGATATGTCACAGTTGTTCCTCACTGTCATAAAGTTTCCCTCACGGAAAGCCGTATAGGTGACGGCATAAATGGAATCCTCCCGGTGCTTGCCGTATCGGGCATTGTCAATATAGTCCGAATCGCATACCATGACCGTGTAGTCACTTTCGGGATAGAGCCGTTGCATGCGTGCGCGACAGCTGTCAGCATCGGCGTTCCTGCCCCACAGCGAGTACATCAGGTATAGGTTGTACATGGCGTTGTCCGCCTCCTCGGCCTGCGGGTAGTCCGTGATTATGCGTACCAGTGACTTTTCGGCATCCGGATATTCGGTCAGACGGTCCTTGTATATGATTCCCTGTTCAAGCAGTGCCTCGGATATGAGCCGGTCTGACTTGGCCTTGTCCTCATCAGAATAGGGTATCTGCTGAACGTAATATTCGCGTTTGTGCGGGTCGGTCTCCAGCGGAACCGCATTCAGTGAATCTACAATGATATCGGGCAGGGTGTCCGACGGGATAAGGTCTGTCCCTTCAGGGTTGACGGCTGCAGTATGCTCCACCGGAGCAAGCGTGGTCTTGTTTGCCCTGCGCCAGTTATCCTCAAGCTTGCGGTCACCCCACTGCTTGCTGAATTCCTTCCTGCCGCGTTCCACCGCCTTCTTGTTATAGAAATACCAGCCGCCGGAGTTCTCATCGTCCGTTATGGACATCTGGTCTGCCTTTCCGTTGCGGGCCGCCTCCTTGGCCTCTTGCAAACGGCGTTCCTCTTCCAGGCGTTCCTGCTCCTCATAGTCTGCTATCACCTGGTCTATTATGGCATTCAGACGTTCCTCGGGCAGGGTGGAGAGCCATTGAAGGCTGTCCTGCAGCGCTATGGTTTCAGTGCATCTGACCAGGTCCTCCAGAACCTCGGAGCGCAGTTTCACGACAGGATATTCCTTGTGTCTGGAACCTATCATACCCACAGCCTGTGAGTAGCAGCGGGAGGCGTTGGAGTAATCCTTCATGTTCCAGTAGAGGTTTGCCATGGTCAGCAGCAGGATACCTTTTTCGGGTGACGCCTTCTCGCTTTTGTCAGCTCCATCGTTGTAAAGCCGGAGTGCAGTGACTGTGTCGCCGCGCATCAGGTGTATGTTACCCATTGCATAGTAAATCTGGTCCAGGCTCTCCTTGTTTGCCGGATCACGTTCCATGCGTTTGAGCTTGCGCATTATCTTGCTTACGCTGCTGTTCTGCGCCATGGTCTCGGTTTGTTGTATGCGGGCCTGGAACTCTATCTCATGTGGTGGGCTCATGTGTATGACCTTTCCGAACATGCGGTATGCGTCATCGTTACGGCCGGTGGTCTTGTAGAGCTGGGCCAGCAGATACCTCTCGCGTATGCGTTGCCTCTTGCTCAGCCCCTTGCGGCCGATGGCCTCTTCCAGCAACAGTATGCTCTCCTCATATCGCTCCTGACTAAGCAGATGTGATGCAAACCTGGCTTTGTAGTCCTGACGTCGTGCCAGACCGGTCCTGGTCTGGCCGGAGCGTTGGAACAGTTCTTCCGATTCATAGTTCCAGCCCAGTTCAGAATAGCACTGTGCCATCTTGTACTGCGCCTCGGCCACTATCTCGGGCTCGTCAAAATAGAGCTTTGTAATATATGAATAGGTGCTTGCCGCCTCTATGAAGTCACCTTTCTGCCTTTGGGCATCGGCCATAAGGAACCAGGCATGCCATAAATACGGATTGTACTCGTTTTTGCTCTGGTAGGCTTTTTCCGATTCGCTGGGGGTGCCTTTCTTTTTCTTTGGCTTGACCGATATTGAGTGCAGCTTGATGCTCTTCTGAGCTTTCTCTATGGCAAGGTCAAAATCGCCTTTGCCTGTGCCGCGAACCTTCTCGTCACTTATGGGATATAGGTCCAGTATCTCCAGCAGGTTGTCCTTCTTGGCTTTTTCCTGTGCCTCATATCCTTTCTTATAGGCTTCATTGCCGTTAAAATAGACATTGTATTTGGTGACCAACGCCTGATAGGAACGTGATGCGGCGGTGTTCCGGGACGTGGAACAGCCTGTTACCACTGCAAGCAGAGGCAACAGCAATGCATAAATGACGTTCCGTGTCCGCATCTTTTCTTTTACTCTATCTCGTTCATCATGGAGTAGCACTCCTCCTTAAGCTCGTCGGGCAACTCAATCTCCCTGGCCTGAAGGCACTCCATCCATTCCCTGACCTCGTCCTGCCGCATGGTGTACATCACGTAGCGGAACTCCTCAATCTCCCGGTCAGAGTATTGGCCGGAGCCTCTTCCCTTGAACCGGTCCAGTTCCTCATCATCAAAATACTGTGCACTGCGCATCCGGGCTTCGGCCAGTTTCTGCTTTTCGCACACCGCATGCTTGCCGCAGCATTCTCCAGCAGGTACGGCAGGTCCAGGCTGCTCAGGTTCTTGTGCGCTGACGCCACGTGACTTGTTCCACCGGTCCAGGTAGTACAGCACGAACATCAGCAGCAGAACGGCTGCGCATATCACGTATGTAGTATTCATAACGTTTTTTTTACTCTTAAATTGCGAAGATACTAAAAGCAAATTGAGAATTGAGAATTGAGAATTGAAAAATTATAAGTTGATAGTTGGCCTCATCCTGATTGGGGAACTGGGGGCTGCGATACAATCCTCGTGACTGGGGCCTGATGACTGTTCCGGGCTGCCAGTCGGCGTACCTGTAGCCGGCTGGATCCAGGATGGAATCCCCGTGACATGCACCCCTGACGCCGTTTTTACAGCTGTAGTACATCAGAGATGTCGGGCTGATTTCTCTGTTTGGGAGAGAGGAATCCATAGACCGTTCGGCAGGCTTCTCCGGGTGTTGCTCTGTTGCCATGACGGCGTCACGTGGACAGGAACCACGCTCAGGATATCTTCCAGATGCGACTGGAGTTGGCGGGTCGCCAGTCTGAGGGTCTGAGAGGCGTTCCCAGTGACGGCGACGCTCTTGTGGTATGGGACGGCTTATTCGGTAAGCTCCAGCTGGATACCTTCGGGGCCAAGGACGGCGGTCTCATAGTAGCCGTCGCCTGTGGTGCGGGACCGCTGACTATCTTGTAGCCTGAGTTGCGCAGTTCAATGGTCTTGTCATCAACAGCCTGTTTGCTACCCAATGAAAACGACAGATGGATAAAGCCGATGTTTGGCTTTGATGGGTCCGTATCTGCTGTGTCGGGGCGTTGCATCAGTTCAAGCTGCTCTGGGACGTCCGGGAATGAGAGAATGTATGTACGCAGACCTGTACGTGGATTGTGGTATTGGTCATTGCTGACGGCGCAGAAATAATCAATGAAGAACTGACGCATTGATTCAAGGTCTTTGCAGTACAGGGCTGTGTGGTGGATTCTCATTATGACGGTCTTTGCTTGATGCGGTTGCTAAGGTAGTCATTTTACACCTTCTGGGCAAGAAGGGGACACCAGGTCGGTTCATAATGTAATGTTAACGGCCGTAGGCATTAGGTTTCATACTCAATTAAGGCCTGATGCAAACGCTACTCCTCTGCTAATCAGTATGTTGTAGAATGTCATGATAGCGTAACCACGTGCTGAAGTTGCTTCGTATTGAACGAAAACACCATAGAAAAAGTTATATATCCAGTACATGAGGTATCATATTTTTAAATTCGTATCTTTGTCATGTCTAACAGAAACATATTAACGGCTTATGAAAAGGATTATCTTTGTTTCAATGCTCGCCACCTTACTACTGGGCATAACATCTTGTGATCAACTTCAAATCGGTGAAGATGAAAAAGTGAAGGAGGAACAGAAAGGGCCTCAGGTAACTACTCTCGATGCTGTACAAGGAACCTATTATCAAGCAACTTTGTCAGGACAAGTTACAGGACTGGAAAGGGCAGCACTTGACTTTGAGTGTGGCATAGAGTACTCCACTTCCGATAGTTTCGACAAGAACAATACTATAAGGATAAGAGTTGATAAGAGTTATTCGGAAGATGCGTATACCATACCCATCTCAGACATTCGCGCCGGACAGAAGTACTACTACAGGGCTTATTACATCAATCAACAACTGGATTACTACGGCGAGATAAAGTCTTTCTCCTTTACTTGGAACGCCCCTGAAGTAATTACTCTCAATGCAGAATTGCGTGAAAACAGATTCGGTGATAGTTACGTCTTATTCACCTCTTTTTCAAAGGGATTCAAGGACTTGAGCGATCAAGAACGCCAATACTATGGAATTCAGATATCCGCAACTGCAGATTTTGATGAAGACAAGACATATGAACAGCCATGCGATTTCTTTCTTCAGTCTGGAGATACCATTCAAAGTAGCACAGGATATCATTATGATTCACGACTTCTAAGATTTGGTACACGATATTACTATCGGGCGTATTTCAAGTTAGACGATATAACATCCTATGGCGAAGCAAAGACGTTCTCCTTTGATTGGCGTGGACCACGAATGATAGATTTGGGGCTTAGTGTAAAATGGGCAGACTGCAATCTTGGAGGATATAGTATGAGGGAATTTGGTGATTACTTTGCCTGGGGTGAAACAGAAACATATTATGAGACAGGATATGCGTCGGATTTTCCGCAGAATCATTGGAAGGCTGGCTATTCCGGTGGTTTTACCTGGTCAAATTACAAGTATTGCAACGGCTCAGAAACTACACTAACCAAGTACTGTAACATAAGCAGTTATGGTTACAATGGCTTCACTGATAACAACACCACGCTTCTACCCCAAGATGATGCATCACACGCAATCTGGGGTGGCAATTGGCGAATTCCAACTATCCAGGAATTTCAGGAACTGATTGACAATTGCACTTTGACATGGACCGAAGATGAAACCTACGGAATGCTTGGTTGTACAGTGACTAGCAATAAACCCGGTTATGAGGACTGTTCTATTTTCTTACCCTGGCACGGACTTTATGGTATGTATTGTGCCTATTGGTCCAGCTCGCTTGATACTGACGACCCCAATAACGCACTTGGTGTCAACTTCAGTCCCAATGAAATTTTAACAACCAACTATCCACGAATCTCTGAAGTTTATATCCGTCCCGTCTGCCCGTGATTTGAACTTCTCCACCAGTCTGCACAGTTCATCTTTATCAATATAATCTTATATTAGCAATGGTGTCGGCTCACACTTTCTTGCTTTGTATCATCCGCTTAGGGCCTAGCGGTAAAAGTTGTATAGGACTATGAAACGTTTTCTGCAATCATCATTGACAGTGCTGTTGTCTTTCATCCTTGTTATTTCATGCGATGAAAACAACAAGTTGGTTGAAAAGGACCAGAACGAGAATATAAAAAACAGTGTTTCCATTACTGGTGAGGCATCTCATATTTTCAATGCATCCGCAGTGTTATCAGGTTACGTAAATACTAAATCCATAGCCGGCGACGTAATTTATGGAATTGTTTTATCAACGGATACGGTATCAACCGGAGTAGAACTTATAGCGAAAGAAATCGACAGCAATAACAAATACACTGTACTCGCTATGGGACTCCAGAAAGGAACAACATACTACTACCACTCTTTTGTCAAGTACGGATTGGAATATCATTCCGGCGAAATAAAAACATTTCAGACCACCAATGAAACAGGTACTCCCGAATACGTGGATTTAGGTCTTTCTGTACTCTGGGCCACGTTCAATGTTGGTGCATCCAAACCTGAGGAGTATGGTGACTATTACGCCTGGGGTGAAGTTGAAACCAAGTCCTGTTATACCTTGGATACATACAAGTATTGGGTTGATTCGCTTCACTCAATATCAAAATACTGTACGGATGACATTTTTGCTGATGGCAAGACTATCCTTGAACCCGAAGATGATGTAGCCCATATAGAATGGCAAGAAGACTGGCGTATGCCTACTGTTGAGGAACTGACAGAATTAATCAATAATTGCACATGGACATTCACCTCCAGAAATGGAGTTAAGGGCTATGAGATAACTAGTAACATATATGGTTATACAGACCGTTCCATTTTCTTGCCCGCAGGAGGATGGAGGAATGGATCTGACTTTTGCAATGTAAGTACATCTGTCGAATATTGGTCCAGCTCAACGAGAGCACATAATGATTTTAATGAATACGCTTATGCATATGACAGTTGTATGCTTAACCTAAAAAATCGTGAAAATGGACGTCTGATACGTCCGGTTCAAACATCCGAAAATTATGGAGGATATGTTAGAAGTACTGATTTCATTCCAGAAACAATCAGGAATCTATCCGATGCCACTATTTTCTATAACGCCCTGGTTGCAACCAGACTTAGAGATTCTCTAGAGTTTTATATAGACCCGGAATATCCTATACAGAATAGTGAATGTACAATCACCGGTTTTAACAAGAACGGAACTTCATCTGTTACTGTTGATACACCCGATGGAGCAGAAAGCGTGGTTTATCCAGAGAAACGCATGTTCAAATATACGATGTTTATTGTATCTGACCAGGTCCTTTCAAATTACGGAATCTACAACTTAGAAGATTTGCGTTCATATGCCCAACGTGTTTACCCCGAAGGAAGCGGTTTCGAGGATTCTGATAGGAACAGTTCACTCAACAAACTGATATCATACCATATACTGCCATCGGAACTGACACCTCGTCAACTCAACGCTGCACAAAACAGTATTATAGCCAACCGTAAATATCTTGATGAACTTGATGTAGAGGATTTCTATGAGACATTGCTATCCCATTCAATTATGAGAATTAGCACTGCATATAACGGTGGGACAAATCAAGGTACATATATAAACCGCAAGGGAACAGACAAGTTGGGCATTACTACTTCTGGAGCAAAGATAAGTACAACTGATGGCCTAAAGACCATTCCCGTAAACGGATGTTGGTATTACATCGATAAACTACTATGCTACGACGACCAGACAAGAAATGCCCTTAATACCCGTATGAGAATCATGGCTCCTACACTATCACCAGACTTCATAAACAGTGAAGCAAGAGGCCGTTTATACTCTACACCTGCCGACAAGTATGTAGTAGGTTTCCGTAGTGGTTTCTGCAAGAACTTCACTTGGACCGATGGAACAAAACTGTATGTCAAATACAGGGATGTAGCCTCTCCCTCCCTATACGGTGATGAATTGATGATAGGAGGTGCATACAACTTGGAACTTCGTTTGCCTCCTGTTCCCAAAGACGGGAGGTATGAGATTCGTATCTGGAACAACTCAAAGAGCTATCCAGATATGAGCACCTGCCAGTTCTATTTTGCCGATGAAAGCAAACAGTGGATTCAATGCCAGGAACCGGTGGATTTCGGTATAACTGGCAGCGATTCCAGAATAGGCTTTGTAAAGGACAGTGAATTTGATGGTCTTTCACCGCAAGAGAAAGAAGAAGCCATCAAGGCCAATGACCAGGCTATGCGTTCAAAGGGATACATGAAATCACCGGATATCTATCTTGACAATCGTAACAACCCCGATTGTTATCGTAAAATAATAACGGTACAAGATATGCAGACTGATAAGGATTACTATCTCAGATTGTACAACACATCAGAAAGAAATGGTCTTAACTTCTCATTCTCATTCATTGAGATTGTACCAGAATCTGTTTATTCGGGCGCAAGCTGTCAAGAAGACAAACATTGATAAAACAAAACCCAATATAACCAATTGTTATGAAAAGGAATATCTTATTTTTGATACTCGTTTCCTTACTAGCGAGCATGATATCTTGCGATCAACAAAAACTTGGTGAAGATGAAAAAGGTGAGGAACAATCTGATGGCCCAACCTTTGTGGACTTGGGGCTGAGCGTAAAATGGGCTACATATAATGTTGGAGCAACTGCTCCTCATGAGTATGGTGATTACTACGCTTGGGGTGAAACTGAAACCAAATCCAGTTATACATGGGAGAACTATCGTTTCAGAACCAGTGGTGAGTCAAGCAGTAACGTCAATTTTTCTAAGTACAATACTGTCAGCACAAGGGGAACCGTTGACGACAAGGCCACACTCGACCCTGAAGATGATGTAGCTCATGTTAAATGGGGAGACGAATGGCGAATGCCTACAGCAGATGAACTATGGGAACTTCAGGAGAACTGTACATGGACATATACTACACAAAAAGGTGTCAAAGGATTTAAGGTTACAAGTAACAAAAAAGGTTATAAAGACCGCTCCATTTTCCTACCCGCCACCGGAATTCGTAAAGGCTCTAAGCTGGACCTTGCTGACGATAACGGATTCTTCTTCTGGTCCAGTTCTATGCCCACAGGCGAATATTGGGATATTGACAATCTTACATATATTCAGTATGAGTCATATAGTGCGTGGTATTTTGGCTTTTATCCAGAGAATCCTTGCGGTGGCACTGATGAACGCTGTTACGGAATTACTGTCAGACCAGTATGCCCATCAGAAACATGGCTGCAAAAAACAACAATATCTTTTGGTTCCGATATAGTCTCATTACTTATCCAAGGAACGACAGTTCTAAAAGCCATAATCAAGGATGGGACAGGCGATATAACTAAGATTCCGATGCTAATCAAATGGGAATCTAGCAATCCATCTGTCGCAACTGTTGATGAAAACGGAAAGGTAACAGCTTTATCTTTAGGCTCCACCGTCATTACGGCAATCTGTAACGGTAAAACAGCAACATGTACGGTTATAGTTAAAGAGCCTGTTATGGAATATGTTGATTTGGGTCTGAGCGTAAAATGGGCAACCTGTAATGTTGGTGCAGGTTCACCTGAGGATTATGGAAACTACTATGCCTGGGGTGAAATTGAGCCCAAATCCTATTACTCCTGGGAGAACTATCGCTTCCGCGCAAGCGGTGACTCATATGAAAACTTGAAATTTTCCAAATACAACAACTCAATCAGCACAGATGGTACTGCTGACAATAAGAACACACTTGACCCGGAGGATGATGTAGCCCATGTTAAATGGGGCGGTAATTGGCGCATGCCTACACAATCAGAACAACAGGAATTATTAGACAATTGCACCTGGACATGGACTACACAGAATGGTGTGGAAGGGTTTAAGGTTTCCAGCAACAAATCCGGCTATAAGGACCGTTACATTTTCCTGCCCATTGTAGGATTTTGGATTGGCACAAGGTTAGAAGGCACAGATCTGGCAGGCCAAACTTTTGCAGGAAGAATGTGGTCCAGTTCATTGATACTGCCCGATGACGATATTCCAGTCGCAGCATCTAATCTCTATTTCTGGTGGAGTGGAGACAATCAACTTGAGCTACTCCCAACCAATCGTTGTAATGGATTATCAGTACGTCCAGTATGCCCGTAATTTGAACTTTTCTACCAGTCTGCACAGTTCATCCAAATCCTGGTATAAAGCGGTTCGACTATAGGTGTAGCTCTCAACACAAAACAAAGATGGACACTGAACAAGTATCCATCTTTTTCATCTACCACCTCAGTTCTTTAAATAGTTTTAAACCCGGGAGTGTATAGATTGCTGGGCTAATCTGTTGGGTCGGGGAAGGCCTTGTCTATGAATTGAAGCATTCCGTTGGACACCGTATCATCAGCACTGATAACTATTGAGTTGCCAAAGCGAAAACGACTTCTTATCTGTATGTCCGTTGGGTCAAAATAGCAGAGAGTATCATATTCGATCGTCAATGGTGGGATTGGTTCGCCCAAGAGGTTATTCCAGTTAAAATCTCCATCGTCCTCTTTTAGTGAGCTAAGCAGTATGATATCCCGTACTAGGTGGCGTTTGGCAATGATTGAACATTCTGAGTCGGAAAGTGTCTCCACACTTTTGTTGTGTTGTAAATAATCTAACATGTGCCGGACTGCTTCGTTATGGAGTACAAAGCAGGTGAAACCGCTGTCTTGTGAGAGAGCATCCCACATGTCACTGTGCTTAAGTATGTAGATGAAGTCAGCAATACCATAATCGACGGAACAGGCCTCCAGGTATGCGGCGATGGTCATCGTTTTGTCCGGAACAGGTGGATTAACAATGGAGTCCTGAAGAGGTGGATTAACGATGGAGTCCTGAAGAGGTGGATTAACAATGGAGTCCTGATTGGACTGGTTGTCCTGTTGTTGCTTTTCGAGCTCTTGGGGATTATCCTCAGTGCATGAAAACTGGATTGTAACAGTCAGGATGATGGCAATGGCCAAACAAAATAGGCCAAGATTGGATTTGATTCTCATATTTTAAGTCAATTGGTTAATCCTTTTTATAGAGTTCAGGCGGTTGGACGACGAACTGGATGCAAGGTAGTGATTTTTTTGGAAAAGTAAAGGATTACCTCCTTTTTTCTTACCGTTTTGGGGATTGAACTCATATCAGACCATTCCCAATTGTTTGTACTTCTCAACCAGCCGGCATAGTTCGTCCAGTTCCTGGTACAGAGTGGTTCGACTATAGGTGTAGTTCAGGGTACTATTATTGTTTTGTCATTTTAGGATTTGTTACTATCTTTGGATATCCGTATGACGATACGGATGCTGTTGTGGTTATTTGGTACCCAATGGCGTGATTTGTTGTTGGACAAGGAGCAAAAAAGAGAAGCTCCGATAAAATATCGGAGCAAAAGAAAAGGTAACTATCCTTTTTACAGATAATTACCTTCTACTTTCAGTCGGGGTGACTGGATTCGAACCAGCGACCACACGCCCCCCAGACGCGTACTCTAAACCGGGCTGAGCTACACCCCGCTGACGGCTATCAGCCTTACGGCCTTTAAAACCGGCGCAAAGGTATTCCTTTTTATGATATTATCCAATAAAACCCCTGTTTTTTTTAAGAATCTGTTCTTATTTACGTCACTTCTTTATCTCCTTTATCCGGGCCTTGACGGGAGCCTTTTTCTGTGGGTTGTTGATTATGGGTGCCAGAAGCATGAAACTCTGCAAAGGCTTTGCCTCGGTGAAGCCCATGGGAACGGTATGCCCGTCTTCATTATATTCAAATCCCACATAATATCTGGCATAAGGGTGCAGAAGGTCTGTAGGGAACACGGTGGTTATGGAGTAGGTACGTCCCGGCTTGATCTTTTTCTTTTCGGCCGCAAGTACCTGCACGCTGTGCTCGCGCTCTATTATCCTAAGGTAAATAGGGCCGGTATAGACACTGTCGCCCTGATTTGTGACATGAAAAGTCACATAGCCTTCATCACCTACACAAAGGCCGTCAAGTCCCAGTACAGGGTCACTGCTCATCTTAAGATTCCTGCCGAATTTGGGGAAACTGACGAACTGTGCATTGATTGATGCAGCTATCATTACTGTCAGGAGCAGGGAAAACAACTTTCTCATAAGCATTTGGGTTTTATTGCAAAACCAAAGATAATGCAAAGGTTTGCCATTGTCAAGAATATTGGATGTTTTTTCTAGCCTTCCCGGCAGAAATCCAGCATTTCAAGAAATAAACCGGCCGTTAATGTTTTCCGGCACGGCGTTCCCTCCTTGCCGGGCAGCAACGCCTCGGTTGATTCATTGCCACCCATGCATGAATCCTTGAGTTCTTCATACCATCGGCAATCAAGAATGACACTGCCGTATAGGTCACGTGCATGACAGTGCAATCGACGGACTTCAGACTGCCCCAGCCCGCACAGCACAAGACTCAGGTACGCCGTACCGGCTTCGGCCCAGGCATGGGCTCCTCCCGGGGGATAGTGCATCCCATGCTTTCGGGCTGTCTGGATGAACGCATGTTCCAATATCTGTGAAAACCATTTCTGTTCCATCGACTGCAAAAATAATATAATTGAGGTGTTTATGTCTATAATAATGTAAAAACCGATTAAACCATTTTGATTATGCGGCGTCAAAAATTCACATTTTGACTTATGAAGAAAACTTTATTGTTACTAACCATATTCTCGCTTCTCATACCTTCGGTGTGCTTTGCCCAGCGAGACAACAAAGAGAAATCAAAACTGACCGGAAAGGCCAGTGTCAATGCGCATATCATTGACGGTTCCACAACAGAGAACATGCCTCAGGTTACAGTCCAGCTGTTTGAACTGCCTGACACCACTTTCATATACGGAACCATATCCGACAATGAAGGATGGTTTACCATCAAGAAGGTGCCTGTAGGGGAGTTCATGCTCAGATATTCATTTATGGGATATACCCCTATCGACTTTGATTTCAAGATAATAAAGGAGGACCGCGAGCGCGCGTTGGGTGTTTTCAAGATGTATGAGACCAGCATATCGTTGAGTGAGGCCGTAATTGAGGATGCCCTGCCCCCCACGCAGGTGGTTGATGATACCCTGATGTTCAACGTGAGTGCGTTCCGTGTACCTGAGGGCTCTGTCCTGGAAGAGCTGATTAAACGTCTGCCCGGCGTTGAGGTTGATGAGAACGGAGGCATAACGGTTAACGGCAAGACCGTATCACGTATCCTTGTGGATGGTCAGGAATACTTTGGCAACGACCGCCAGATGGCCACCAAGAACCTTCCAGTAAATATTATACACCGTATCAAGACCTATCAGCGCAAGAGTGACCTGGCCCGAATAACCGGAATAGATGACGGTGAGGAGGAGACAGTAATGGACCTGGAGATAAAGCCAAATATGCGTAACGGCTGGCTTCATAACATTGACGGTGCCATAGGCAAGCCCGTGGGTAACAATGATTACGGTGACTGGATAAAGTATCTGTGGTCTGGCCGATATACATTGAACCGTTTCCAGGCCAACACACAGTTCTCGGTCAATGCCAATACCCAGAACTCAGGACGTGGCAACGGCGTGAGCTACACCAGTCAGCTGGGCGTGAATTTCTCCAAGAACATTGGTGAGCAGTTCCCCAGGAGACGTAACGAGTTCCCGTTGGTGATAGGCGGAAACATCAGATATAACGGTTCCACATCCCGCTCCATGAGCGAGTCGGAATCCGAGACTTTCACCACGTCATATACATCGGCTTCATTCCGCAACAACCGTTCCAACAGCGACAGCGGCAATGGAAGCGTGAACGGAGAGTTCCGTCTGGAATGGCGTCCGGACACATCGTTGAACATCATTTTCCGTCCCAGTTTCCAGATAAGCCGTAACCATAGCAATTCCAACAGCGGTTCAGTTACGTTCAACACCGATCCGTACATTGCTACCGACATGGTAGATATTCTTGATGAGTATGAGAGGCTCGGAGCCGATATACTGGATTCAATAGGTGTCAACTCTCAGAAGAGTGTAAGCCATAATGAGAGCAGCAACAACCAGATAAACGGTGAATTCCAGTTCAACAAGAGATTCAATGACTTGGGTCGCAACTTTACCGTTAGATTCACATTCGGCAGCACAAAGGGTACCAGCGACGGTTATACCCATACCAAGCAGGATTATTATCAGATGCACACACGTGACACTGTAATGAACCGTTTTAATGCCAGCCCAACCGATAACAGCAACTGGTCAGGACGTATCATGTGGAGTGAGCCTATTGATTCAGGACGCGGAAACCTGCAGCTTAGCTATCAGATTCAGGTGAACAACCGTAACCAGAACCGTGAGACATATGTCTTTTGGGGTCCCGAGTTTGATAACTGGGAAGACTCATGGTTCATTCCTTACGAACTTGAGCAATATCGTAACAGTGAGTTGAGCCGCAGGGCAACCAACGTGTCCCGCAACCACACACTCACATTGCAGTTCAGATACAACACTGACAGGTCAAATTTCAACATCGGAATTAACTTTATGCCTCAATATACGGGAATGGACAATTTCCAGTATATGGGTACTGTCATAGGCGATACGTCACGTGTGGTTTACAACTGGAGCCCGTCTCTCAATTACCGGTTCAGGTTCAATCGTCAGCAAAGCCTTCAGATCACCTTGCGTACAAACACAAGCCAGCCTTCCATGGAAGATATGCTTGACATAACCGATGACAGCAATCCGCTTAATATAAGAAAAGGTAATCCCGGTTTGCTGCCTACTTTGAGGAATACGCTGGGGTTGGATTATCAGAACTATATCCAGGAGACACAGAGGACAATCAGTATGAACGTGTCACTTGAGAATTCGCTCAGGAACATTTCACAGCGAACGGACTATGATCCTACCACAGGTGTATCGGTAACCCAGCCGCAGAACATGGATGGTTTCTGGAACAACTGGAGCGTAACCGGCAACCTGAATACTAATCAGACCATACCCAATACCAAGTGGCGTTATTCTGCCGGTGCCAACTCATCATTCCGTCATCAGGAGAGCTATATGCGCACAGGTAGCATAGGTAACTATAATGCAGGTTCCGGGTCAGGAGGCAGTGCCGTGCTTAGTACTACTGAGAGCATAAGCGCAGGTCAGAATGCATCGGTGACATACCGTAACCAGTGGTTGGAGGTAACTGCAAACGGCCGTTTCAGCTATAGCCATTCGGAGAACAACCAGCGCCAGAACCAGAATATGGATACATATACGTTCAGCTATGGCGGTCGCGCCAATGCACGTCTGCCATGGAGGAACATAAATCTGGGAACCGACCTGACCATGCAGAGCCGTCGCGGTTACAGCGGCTCGTACAACAGGAATGACCTGATATGGAATGCCAACGCATCGTTCAGTTTCCTGCGTGGCAATGCAGCAACGGTACAGATACAGTATTATGACATTCTGAATGATGAGAGTAACGTGACACGTTCTGTATCAACTACAGGCCGTACCGATACCAAGAACAACAATATCCACAGCTACATCATGGTACACCTTATACTGCGTGCCAACGTATTCGGAACCCGCGCTGCAAGACGTGAGATGCGTCAGGAGTCCAGAGCCATGATGGGTGGCGGCGGATTCGGCGGCGGCATGCGTGGCGGAGGCGGTGGCCCCGGAGGCAGACGTTAATTATCTGAAGAATGAGAAGTGTACAGAACCATATACCTTCATGTCGGTAAAACGCGGATGGTCCGTAAAGTTGTTCCTGCTGCCGTGCTCCAGCACAAAGATGCCGTCAGCTGCCAGTAATCCCCCCTCAAGTATAAGGTCAGGAATCTGATCGATGTTTTCCAACTGATATGGCGGATCTGCAAAGATGAAATCAAACTGCGTACTGCATCCGGCTATATATTTGAATACGTCGCCTTTTATGGGCAGACATTTGTCTGTCTTTACTGTATCCATTACCTTACGGATAAAGGCGTGGTGAGAGGGGTCCTTCTCTACACTCACCACATGGGCGCATCCTCTTGATACAAGTTCTATGCTGATGCTTCCCGTGCCGGAGAAAAGGTCGAGAGCCGTGGCACCCTCCAGGTCAATCCTGTTGGCAAGTATGTTGAACAGGCTCTCCTTGGCAAAATCAGTGGTGGGACGTGCACTGAATGTCCTAGGCACGTCCCACCTTCTGTGTTTGTATATTCCGCTTATTACGCGCAATTGATTATTCCCAGTTACCTGAGTTATTGTCAACCTTCATGCCCTCATAACGGCCACGGTCTTCGCAATCCTCCAGAAGATTGATGATCTCCTGCTTGTCAAGTCCACCGTTCTCGCTCTTCTCACCAAGATAGGTAACGAAAGGAGTCTTGGCCTCAAAGGTATAGGATATCACACCGGCCTTTGAAGTGTCGGATGATGTTGTCATCTCAAACTGAGCACCATTGCCGAAGGGGACGTAGCGGAGTGAGTCCGGATTCATCCTGCCGTGATACAGAGAGTCATAAAGGCTTATCCATACGGTATCTCTGCTGAACACGAATTCCCTTGAACCGTCTTCTTTGATCTTAATGAATCCTTCGGTCAAAGCCCTCTGCCAGAGTGTGTCAGCCTCAATTTGCTTTTTCTTTGCCCTGCTGCCGGTGAGCTTGGCTGCCTCTCTTTCTGCTTCCAGGGCTTTAGCGTAAAGATTCAGGACTTTACCTTCTGTCCAGTTGGCTTCCAGCTGGTCATCGGTAAGGTTACCTATCTTACGGATGATAGGCAGTTTGGCAGTCTTGATGAATTCGGCAAGTGAATCAAAGTTGTTGCAGTAGCCGGCATGCTGATAATTGTACTCGGTCTGAGCAGCCTTGATGTCCATTAGTTTCTCAATGACGGCCCTGTCACGAATGCCTTTTTCATTTGCGAATCTGATGGGCTTCATTATACTTCCATAGACAATGTAGATAAGAGCCACAATGCAGAGTGCAAGAAGAACGTTAATGATTTTTTTCATATCGGATGTTTTTATTTATTTTCGCATCGCAAAAATAGAACTTTTATCCGTATTTATCCATAAAACAACATTTTTTTGCTTTTTGGAGTGATGATTGACCCTCTTTTTCAGGAAATTGCCGCGATTTTTCCGTTTGAACCCACCGCCGAACAGTCAGTTGCGATGAACAGGCTGGCAGTTTTTGTGAATGATCCGGCTCCCCGGCAGGCGTTCCTTCTCAAAGGTTATGCCGGCACGGGAAAGACTGCAGTCATCAGCTCTTTGGTGCGTGTTCTGGCACGGCATCATAGGCGGGTGGTGCTCATGGCTCCAACCGGCAGAGCCGCCAAGGTGTTTTCCAACACGTCAGGATTTCCGGCATGTACCATCCACAAGAAAATCTATCGGCAGAAATCCATTCTGGATGCGGGAAGTTTCCAGTTGGATCACAATTTCCATGAGCATACGCTGTTTCTTGTTGATGAGGCGTCAATGATTTCAAACCAGGGATTATCCGGATCCACGTTCGGTTCCGGCCGTCTGCTTGATGACCTGGTATCATACGTTTATTCGGGTGCGGACTGTCGTCTGCTCATGCTGGGTGACCAGGCTCAGCTGCCTCCTGTGGGGGAGCTGGAAAGTCCCGGTTTGTCCGCCCAAGTGCTGTCATCATACGGCCTTACCGTAAGGGAATATAGCCTTGAGAACGTGATGCGCCAGATGCAGGATTCGGGCATACTTCATAACGCAACCCTATTACGTGATTTTACCGTGAATCCGTATATTGAAGGCGGGTTCAGTTTCAAGTTGGACGGATTCAAGGATGTTGTAAGGATTTCGGGTAGTGAGCTTGTTGAGACCCTGAGCAGATGCTATAGCCGTGATGGCATAGATGAAACTATGGTCCTTTGCCGTTCAAATAAGCGTGCAATAGTTTACAACAACGGGATTCGCAACACCATACTGGACCGGGAGGATGAGCTCTGCCGCGGCGACAGCGTGATGATTGTCAAGAATAATTACTACTGGACCGAGAGCCTTGCAGCCCAGGAGGATGCTGACTCATACGCCAGCCTGCCGTCATTCATAGCAAACGGTGACATAGCGGTGATTCGCCGCGTACGCCGTCAGCGGGAACTCTACGGATTCCGTTTTGAAGATGCCGTACTCTCTTTCCCTGACTATGATGACCTGGAGATGGACGTGACGCTGCTGCTTGACACGCTTCACAGTGAATCGCCGTCTCTTACCCGTGAGGAGAGTGACAAACTCTTCGACAATGTCATGGAGGATTATGCCGATATTCCCTCAAAAAAGGAAAAGATGAAAAAACTGCGGGAGAACAAATATTTCAACGCCCTCCAAATCAAATACGCTTACGCCGTGACCTGCCACAAGGCCCAGGGCGGCCAGTGGAAGAACATCTTCATAGATCAGGGTTATGTCACTCCTGAAATGCAGGACGAGGAGTACTACCGCTGGCTCTATACCGCCCTTACCCGCGCCACTCAAACCGTCTATCTTGTAAATTGGCCCCAAGAAAAAGCATGATTAAAAAACATTTGATATTATCGGTCATACTGATGACCGCATGGTTTACATCCTGCCAAGCCCAGTCGTGGCGTCAGGTTGCATTGAAAAGTGAGATCACCCATCCGCAGCCCATGACCGGACTGGTCTTATGGCCCGACGAGGCAAGAGACCGTAATGCGGAATACGGCCGGACCATACAGCTGGAGTTTTCATATTGTCTGCCGTGTAAGGTCGTGACAGTATGCAAGGATGACGGAACTATACAGTATGACTGGAGCTGGTTTGACCGTCTGCTGGACGATGTTGCGGGCCGTGGTCATCAGCTGATAGCCCGGTTCCGTTACGAGTATCCGTCAGGAAGTGATGTGGACGGCAAAAGAGGCACGACTGCAGTTCCGCAGTATATCAAAGACCTGCCCGATTATACAGAAACCTATGCTGCCAACCCCGGCGGTGACGGTCCCACCTGGTATGCAGACTGGAGCAACGCCGAATTGCAGCGTTTTACCCTTCAATTTTATACGGATTTTGCAGCGCGTTACGCTCATGATGCCCGCCTGGCTTTTGTGGAAGTGGGGTTCGGTCATTGGTCTGAATACCACATATACGGAACCAGGTATGAACTGGGCAGGAATTTCCCGTCATTTGCATTCCAGAAACGTTTCTTTGAACACTTGGATACCGTTATGGTGGGCATTCCCTGGGCTGTCTCAATCGATGCCTCATCGGCCGACCATTCACCGGTAGTGGCCGATGAAGACCTCATGGCCATAAAGTTCGGACTATTTGATGACTCTTTCATGCACAAGACGCATGAGATTGGAACCAGTGACGGTTATAACGAGCAGTGCTGGAACAGGATAGGCCGCGGCACCCGCTGGCAGGATGGAGTATGCGGCGGTGAGATAAGCTACTACTCATCAAATGACCAGAAGAATTTTCTCAATCCTGACGGTCTTTACGGCCATACCTGGGCAGAGCAGGCCGCCAAATATCATATCACCTTCATGATAGCCAACGATGCTCCCCACGGCGGCGTGGCCACTCCGGAACGTTTCCGCCAGGCTTCCATGGCCACAGGCTATCGCTTTGTGGTTAAGGATTGTCAGACTGATGGTAAAAAAACACGTTTGACAGTCATGAATGAAGGTGTTGCCCCAATCTATCGTGACGCCTGGTTCAGCATAGGCGATATCCGTTCAACCACTTCCCTCAGAGGTCTGCTGCCCGGTCACGAATTTACCATTCAAATACCCGCCGCGCCAAATGCCGATGGCAGTGACATACGCATTGTCAGCGACTGCATCCTGCCACAGCAAACCATAGAATTCGAATCCGGATTTAATTGAGAATTGCAAAAGGCGCTCGAAAAAATCTCGAGCGCCTTTTACAATTTTCAATTCTCAATTGCCTTTATCAAGCTTTCCACAGCGGCATGCAGACCCCCCGGGTTCTTGCCGCCGGCAGTGGCGTAGTGGGGCTGGCCGCCGCCTCCGCCCTGGATGAGCTTGGCAGCTTCGCGTACCATCTGGCCTGCGTTGAAGCGTGATGTCAGGTCATCGCTTACGCTTACGGTAAGCATGGGCTTGCCGTTCTCCTCACTGCCTATGATAACCAGAGTGCCGGCTGGCTTCTCGGCGCGGATGCCGAAAACCAGGTCTTTGACAACTGCGGCAGGAGCGGGGATAACAGCGCTTATTACCATGACGCCGTTGATATTGCGTGCCTGTTCAATGAGTTTATCCTTGAGCTGGGCTGTCTTCTCTTTCATGAACTCCTCAATTTGTTTCTTTAGGGCAGCGTTCTCATCGATTGCTTTCTTTACTGCTGTCTCGATTGATGAGCCGGGCAGTATGTTCTTGAGAGCGGTGATGGTGTCCTGGAGTCCATAAATCATCTCCTCAACAGCCTGGCCGGTAACAGCCTCAATGCGGCGTACACCAGCGGCGATAGAGCTTTCTGACAATATCTTGAAGAGTCCGATATGTCCGGTTGAAGCGGCATGAACGCCACCGCAGAACTCTATTGACTGGCCGAACTGTACTACGCGAACCTTATCTCCGTACTTTTCACCGAAAAGGGCGATTGCACCGAGTTTTTTAGCCTCCTCTATGGGCAGGTCGCGATGCTCCTGCAGGGGCAGGTCCTGACGGATCTTTTCATTGACCAGACGCTCCACCTGGCGCAACTCCTCATCGGTAACCTTCTGGAAGTGTGAGAAGTCAAAGCGCAGACCTTCCGGGCTTACCAGTGAACCTTTCTGCTCGACATGTGTACCCAGAACCTCGCGCAGAGCCTCATCCAGCAGGTGGGTTGCGGTGTGGTTGGCCTCACAGGCGTGACGCTTGTCGGTATCCACGCAAGCCATCATGGGTGCCTCGGGGTGCTGGGGGAGTTTCTTGGTTATATGTATGGGCAGGCCGTTCTCCTTCTTTGTGTCAATAATATCGATGGTTTCGAATTCGCTTACTATGACTCCCTGGTCGCCTACCTGACCGCCCATCTCGGCATAGAACGGGGTCTTGTCAAGTACAATCTGATAGATTACGCCGCTCTTTTGCTTTACCTCGCGGTAGCGCAGGATTGATGTCTCGTATTCTGTAAAGTCATAACCCACAAACTCTGTCTCACCCTCCTTGAGCACTACCCAGTCACCGTTCTCAACGGCAGCTGCGTTGCGGGCGCGGGCCTTCTGCTTGGCCATCTCGGCGTTGAACTCGTCAATGTTCACGGTCATGCCGTTCTCACGCAGTATAAGCTCGGTAAGGTCTAGCGGGAATCCGTAGGTATCGTAAAGAGTAAAGGCATTCACACCGCTGATGACGGTTGTACCGGCAGACTTGGCATCGGCCATAACCTTGTCCAGCAGTTTGATACCTGTATCAAGGGTACGCAGGAATGACTCTTCCTCCTCTATTATGACTTTCTCTATCAGTGTCTTTTGTGCGTTCAGTTCAGGATATGCATCGCCCATGTTGTCAATCAGTACGGGCAGCAGTTTGTACAGGAAAGCCTCCTTCTGGCCCAGGAACGTGTAGGCGTAACGTACTGCACGGCGCAGTATGCGGCGTATCACGTAACCGGCCTTGGCGTTGGACGGCAGCTGGCCGTCGGTTATGCTGAATGCTATGGTGCGGATGTGGTCGGCAACAACGCGCATGGCTATATCAACCTTTTCATCCTTTCCGTACTCAAGGCCGGTCAGTGCGCCTATCTGCTTGATGATGGGCTGGAATACGTCTGTGTCATAGTTGGACTGCTTGCCCTGCAGAGTGCGTACCAGACGCTCGAATCCCATACCGGTGTCGATTACCTTGGCGGGCAGGGGCTCCAGTGAGTGGTCGGCCTTGCGGTTGAACTGCATGAACACCAGGTTCCATATCTCTATTACCTGGGGATGGTCCTTGTTTACAAGGTCGCGGCCGGGCACCTTGGCCTTCTCCTCATCGGAGCGTGAGTCCATGTGGATCTCACTGCATGGGCCGCAGGGGCCGGTATCGCCCATCTCCCAGAAATTATCGTGCTTGTTGCCGTTAAGGATATGATCCTTGGGCAGGAACTGCTCCCAGATGGCAGCGGCTTCATTGTCGCGCTCCAGTCCCTCTTCAGGGCTGCCCTCGAATACCGTGGCGTACAGGTTCTTGGGGTCAAGTTTGAGAACATCCACCAGATATTCCCATGCCCAGCTGATGGCCTCTTTCTTGAAGTAGTCACCGAATGACCAGTTGCCCAGCATCTCGAACATGGTGTGGTGATAGGTGTCATGTCCTACCTCCTCCAGGTCATTGTGCTTACCGCTTACGCGCAGGCACTTCTGCGAGTCGGCCACACGGCGGCTCTTGGGGGCGCGGTTACCCAGGATTATGTCCTTGAACTGGTTCATGCCGGCGTTGGTGAACATCAGGGTGGGGTCATCCTTTACCACCATGGGGGCGGAGGGTACTATCAGGTGCTCTTTACTCTCAAAGAAACTCTTGAAGGAATCACGTATTTCCTTAGCTGTCATCATATCTTAATCAGGTATTTTACTTTTGAGTTGCGAAGGTACTACTTTTTTCGCTATTTTTGCATGTTGCAACAAGATAATGAGAAAGGTTTATTATCAGTACGATCCCAACATGAGAGTCTATCGCAGGGTCTATCCGACTTTGTGGCAGAGAATAGTGGCTGCTGTGTGGCGATTCCTACTGGTAATAGTGCTTGGCGGTGTTTTCTTCCTGATTTACAGGTATTCAATCAGTACTCCCCAAATGGGTGACCTGTATAAGGAGAACAGCCGTCTCCAGTCACAGTACCGCGTGCTTTCGCGTAAGGTTGATGACGCGCTCCTGGTGCTTCATGATATAGAGGAGAGGGACGACAACCTGTATCGTGTACTTTTGGAGGCCGATCCAGTGCCGGAGGTGGTGCGTCAGGCCGGATTCAACGGCACAAACCGTTACGCAGAACTAACCGACATGTCAAATGCCGAGCTTGTAGTGAATACATCCCAGAAAGTTGACATGCTGGCCAAGAAACTCTATATGCAGACCCGCTCATTCAATGAGATTGTGGAGCTGTCACGGGAGCAGGATAACAAACTGGCCTGTATTCCTGCTATCCAGCCTGTATCCAACAAGGACCTTAAACGTACGGCGTCAGGCTACGGTTACCGTACTGATCCGGTATATCATGTCCGTCAGTTCCATCAGGGAATGGACTTTACCTGCGATACGGGTACACCTGTATATGCTACCGGCAACGGTAAGGTGATATATGCCAAATGGAGGTCAGGATTCGGAAATCTGGTTGAGATAGACCATGGGTACGGTTATGTTACCCGATACGCGCATTTGAGCAGGATTCTTGTCAAGGAGGGTCAGAAAGTGGTGCGCAGCGAGGAGATAGGGCTGGCCGGATCCACCGGAAAGAGCACTGGCCCGCATGTACATTATGAGGTGCTTGTAAACGGCAAGAACGTCAACCCTATCCAATATTACTTTATGGATCTGGATGCCGAGCAGTATGAGGAGATGATAAACCTGGCCGAGAATCACGGAAAAGTATTTGACTGACAATAAAGACAGGACTATGGCACTTAATCCCAACAAAGTTCTTAAGAAATATTACTCCATCAAGGAGGTGTCGGAGATGCTTGACATCCCGGAGAGTACCCTGCGTTATTGGGAGAAGGAGTTCAAGGAGATTTCACCCAAGAAGAACGCCAAAGGAATAAGGCATTACACTGCCGATGACATAGAACAGATAAAACTGGTAAATCATCTTGTCAAGGAGAAGTCCTTAACCATAAAAGGAGCCAAGTCACGGATGAATGAGAATCCCAAGATCACTGTGGATACTCATGAGGTGGTTGAGCGCCTTAAGGCCATACGTGAAGAGCTTAAGGCTATCCTGAGCGAGCTTGATTCTACTCCTCCTTGCGGACAACCGTTGTGATATTCTTTATTTGCTTAAGTCCTTTCTGAATGGAGTCCACATCATTCAGGCTGTGAACCATGACACTTATTGTTCCCTCGAACAGGCCCTCTTTGGATTCGATGACCAGTTTGTTCATGTTCACGTTCATCTTCTTGGAGATAATCTCGGTTATCTTGCCTAGGGTACCTATGCTGTCAAGTCCCTTCATGTAGATTGTCACGGGGAACAGGCTGTTCTCTATCTGCCACTCGACAGTGAGAATGCGGTTTCCTTTGGCCGACTTGAGCTTGTTGGCAACCTCACATTTGCGCTTGTGTATGGTTATGTGCCCGTTTTCGTCCACAAAGCCCAGGACTGAATCGCCCGGTACGGGATTGCAGCAAGGGGCAAATGTATAATTGTGGAGATCCATGTCGTTGATGATGAGGGTGCGCTTTACATCAACGTCAGAATGGCCTGCTTCTCCCGGCTTCTTGTCCTTGTCTTTGGGTGACGAGAATGATGACAGGAATCTCTTGTACCAACTGTCACTCTC
The DNA here is from genome assembly GCA_902799685.1 of uncultured Bacteroidales bacterium. Taxonomy (GTDB): domain Bacteria; phylum Bacteroidota; class Bacteroidia; order Bacteroidales; family Bacteroidaceae; genus Colenecus. The sequence continues at coordinate 166,040 of CADCBO010000004.1, read as the reverse complement.
ACCTTTTATTATGTTGCGCTCGGCATCGCCCAATATAATCTTCTTTTGTCCCAGGGCAATCATGAGCTCCTCACGCGTCTTGAGGCCGTGAAGCGCGCATATACGCTCCATCTTGTCGGAATCCGCCTCCAGTTCTTCCTTTTCCAGGAACTCGTGGAAGATGGCTTCGCCGAATTTCTGGTTGGCGCGCTCCTCTTTGCGGAGCAGCTGCTTTATCTTGCCGCGGGCCTTGGCTGTGGTGGCAAAATCCAGCCATTCGGGAGTGGGCTTCTGGCTTTTTGAAGTAAGGATCTCTACCTGGTCACCACTCTTGAGCTCATAGTTTATGGCTTCCAGCTTATGATTGACCTTGGCACCGATGCAGTTGGTTCCCAGATAGGTGTGGACAGTGAATGCAAAGTCCAGTACAGTGCTGCCCTGCGGCATGGTGCGCAGTTCTCCCTTGGGGGTGAAAATGAATATCTCCGACGAATACAGATTAAGCTTGATGGTGTCAAGAAAATCCATGGAATCCGGCTGCGGATCTTCCAGAATCTCCTTGATAGTCTCAAGCCAGTGTGTCAGTTCTGTCTCATCCTCCTCATAGCTTGATCCTTCCTTGTATTTCCAGTGTGCCGCTATACCCTGCTCGGCAATCTCATCCATCCTGCGGCTGCGTATCTGCACTTCAACCCACTGGCCGGTATTGCTCATAAGTGTCACGTGAAGCGCCTGGTATCCGTTGGCCTTGGGATGGGTCACCCAGTCGCGGAGCCTGTCAGGGTGTGACTTGTATATCTTGGTCAGAGCCAGATATATGTCAAAGCATTCGCTCTGTTCTTTTTCGGGCGATGACGGGTCAAATATTATCCTTACAGCAAGTATGTCATATACCTCATCGAACGTGAGGTTGTTCTTGTTCATCTTTTTCCAGATGGAGAACGGTGACTTTATGCGGCCGAACATATTGTAGGTTATACCCAGGTCATCCAGTTTTTCCGAAATGGGGCGGGTAAAGTCTTCATATATGTTGTTGAGTTCCTCGCGTGAGAATGACAGTTTTTCCTGAATGTCCTTGTACTCTACAGGATGCTCGAACTTGAAACTCAGGTCCTCAAGTTCTGACTTTATCTTGTTGAGTCCCAGACGGTAGGCCAGCGGGGCGTAGATGTAGAGAGTCTCACCCGCAATCTTGTACTGCTTGCGCGGCTGCATGCTCTCCAGGGTGCGCATGTTGTGCAGTCGGTCGGCTATCTTTATCAGGACAACGCGGATATCGTCATTCATGGTAAGCAGAAGCTTCTTGAAGTTCTCTGCCTGGGCCGATGCCTTGTCGCCGAATATGCCGCCCGCTATCTTGGTCAGGCCGTCAACAATCTGGGCTATCTTAGGACCGAAGACGTTCTTTATGTCATCAGTGGTGTAGTCGGTGTCCTCGACCACATCATGAAGCAGTGCGGAACAGATGGATGTGGAACCAAGCCCGATTTCGGAACACACAATCTGTGCCACGGCAAGAGGATGCATGATATACGGCTCACCCGAATGGCGGCGCACGCCTTTATGGGCCTGGCGGGCAAACTGGAAAGCCTTGGTTATTATCTCCACCTTCTTGCGGTGCTTGGTCTGGAGATAAGAGTCAATAAGATGCTGGAAGGCCTCGTCTATGAGTCTCTCTTCATCGGGCGAAAAAAGATTATCTTCACTCATCTTGCTGTCTTTTTAACGGTTATATATCCTCAGGGTCTTGCCGGCCCTTATGTTGTCGCTTTTAAGATTGTTCCAGTTCTTGATGTTCTTGACCGTGGTATGGTACTTGATGGCTATGCCTCCAAGCGTCTCGCCGGACTTTATCTTGTGAGTTATGTATGTGACACGGTTTGTCATGTCATCGTCTATGTAGGCCAGCTTGGACTTTGGAAAGAATTTCTCCTTGTCATATTCATAAAGCGAATCGCCGGCCTCCACAAGAGGACGTATGTACTGCTGCGGCAGGGTGAGCACGCATGTACGGTAGGCCCCGGGTATTACCTCGGTCAGATACTGAGGGTTGAGTGCGTTGAACTCCTCCTGGCTTATGCCGCTGTAATGCATGAGCTGTCCGATATGGAGGTTACGGTTCACATGAAGGGTGTCAGTCTGCGGAGGACGGGCCGATTCCATGGGACATATGCCGTGTTCCTTGTAGAAACTCATGGCATAGTTCACTGCTATGAATGCGGGCAGATAGCCGCGTGTTTCGCGTGGCAGATAGGGATAGATGTCCCAGAAGTCAGTCTTGCCGCCCGACCGCGTAATGGCTTTCGTTATGTTGCCGGGTCCGCAGTTATATGCCGATATGGCCAGTGACCAGTCACCGAACATGTCGTAAAGGTCACGCAGGTGATGAGCGGCCGCATCGGATTCCTTCACTATGTCATAGCGGTCATCTACCAGGCTGTTCACGTAAAGGTCATATTTGCGTCCGGTGCTGTAAATGAACTGCCACATGCCGGCAGCTCCCGCGCGGGAGTATGCTTTGGGCTTGAGTGCCGACTCCACAATAGGCAGGTACTTGAGCTCTATGGGGACATTGTATTTCATGAGGGCTTCCACGAAAATGTCCTCATACATGGGCAGCATGCCTAACGCGAATGATATGACCTTACGGTTGCGTTCCATGTAGGCATCTATGGAGCTGCGTGTAACGTAGTTGTACGGCATATCCACCAGGGTGGGCAGCGAACTGAGGCGTTGGGCATAGACTGAGTCGCTGAACTTGGGGTTAACAGAACCTTCCAGGCAATCCTCATCAAAAATAATGTACTGCTTGGCGAACCACATCTGCATAAGGCTGTCCACGTCATAGCTCATGCTCTCCGGGAAATCATTGCCCAGTGAGTCTGAGTAAACGGTGGTACTGTCCATGAATAGCCCGATGCTGTCTGAAAGGACATCCTGGGCTAAAACTCCCTGAATGGAAGCCAGCACCAAAGCCAATGTAGTCAATCGTCCTTTCATCTAGAAACTCAATGCAAGTGAGAAACCCGCGGTAGGGGCACCTCGGTGGTCAATAAGAATGTTGGGCTCAATTCTCAGGCTCAGATCGGGTGAGATGTCAAAGTGAGACAGTTCAGCGTCAACATACGCGTCAATGGCGGCAACCAGATACATGCCTGCAAATGCAAATATACTGAGGTCGCGGTAGCGGCGGTATTTGTTCTTTCTCTGCTTGAACACATCCTTGAGCCAGTCCTCCATGCTTGTGTCTATCTCATAGTGGGGCGGCAGGAAATCCTCGTAGCTCCTGGTATTGGGGTCATCGTCCATGATGTCCACATACGCATTCTGGTAGTCTGTATATGTGGATTGGTTCCATGTAAGGGCATAGATACAACCTACATAACCTCCATAGACTATTGGTAGTTTCCAGTATTTCCTGTTATAGATCTGTCCGCCTCCGGGAACCAGCAGAGACATCCATACCGCTATCCTGGGTTCGGGTTCCCATGCCGATGCGGTCCGGTTTAACTCCGATATGGTCTGTTGCTCCTTGTCTTTCCAGGTTATCCGTTTCTGCTTTTTTGCGGCGCCAGCTTCAGCATCTTCCAACAGGCTTGAGTCATTCTTTTCATCAAACTGCAGGTTCCTGACAAAATCAAGCTCACGCTGCCACGCGGCGGTATCATTCAATGAACGGTAGATGCTGTCCATGCGTGCGGAACGGATTGAGTCTTCATGGAATTCAATGCCTCCGCCAGCCTGTGACCGTGCCGGAAGGGCGGTCATGACTGCCAGCAGAGAGAGCAGGAGTGGCTTTATGATTCCGTTGCGGAAGGTCATTTCTTGAGTTTGTCAAACAATTGTATTATACGTTCCAGGTCTTTCTGGTCCTTGAACGATATGTTTATACTGCCCTTGCCGCTTGCGGTGGTCTTGAACCTGACAGGTGCACCAACGACTTTTGAGAGCCGCCCTGCAAGCGGTGCCAGAGTCTTGTCCGATGCTTTCCTGACAGCCCCCTTGCCATTTTCGTTCATCAGTCGCGCCTTGTTCTCAACCATACGGACTGAATATCCGTACTTGGTAAGTTCATGGAACAGCTGGAGCTGCTTCATGGGATCGTCTATGGCCAGAAGGGCGCGGGCGTGTCCCATATCTATCTGCTTGTTCTTGAGGGCCACCTGGATTTCGGCGGGCAGTTTGAGCAGGCGGATGTAGTTGGCTATGGTGGCGCGTTTCTTTCCGATGCGTGCGCTGAGCTGTTCCTGTGTCATGTCATATACCTCAAGCAGGTTCTGGCAGGCAAGCGCAACTTCCATAGAGTTAAGGTCTTCACGCTGTATGTTCTCTATGAGAGCCATGGCCATGACGTTCTCGTCATCGGCGGTGCGGATGTAGGCGGGAATGCTTGTGAGTCCGGCCATGCCTGCAGCGCGGAAACGGCGTTCACCGGCTATTATCTGGTATTCGCCATCCTTGATCTTACGGAGGGTAATAGGCTGGATGATTCCTATCTCGCGTATGGAATCGGATAGCTCCTGAAGACTCTCCGGGTCAAAATCCCTTCGGGGCTGGTCAGGGTTGGCATGTATCTGGTCAATGGGTACCTCACTTATGGACGAGGACCCCTGAGTCTTGACAAAGTCGGTCGATATGAGGGCATCCAGGCCACGGCCCAGTGCTGATTTCTTTGGAAGTGTCATCTGTTCTGGTTCTTTTTGAGTATTTCCTGTGCAAGTGCAAGATAGTTCCTGGCTCCTTTTGAGTCTGCATCGTAAAGTATGGCGGGCAATCCGTAACTGGGAGCCTCGCTCAGCTTGACATTACGGGATATGATGGTATCGAACACCAGTTCCTGGAAATGCTTCTTGATTTCATCGTATATCTGGTTGCTCAAGCGCAGGCGGGAGTCATACATGGTGAGCAGGAAACCCTCAATGTCAAGAGCCGGATTGAGTTTGGTCTTGATGATGCGTATGGTGTTGAGAAGCTTGCTTATACCCTCTAGCGCAAAATATTCGCACTGGACAGGGATTATTATGGAATCGGCGGCGGTGAGGGAGTTCACGGTTATGAGCCCCAGTGAAGGTGAACAGTCAATGAGAATATAGTCATAGTCATCCTTTATGCTGTCAAGCATTTTCTTCATTACCGTTTCGCGGCTCTCCATATTCATCAGTTCCAGTTCCGCTCCAACCAGGTCTATGTGTGAAGGCATTACGTACAGTCCGTCTATGCAAGCCTTGAGTATGGCCTCCTTAGGGTCGTTGCCGTTGACCAGACACTCATATACGGTACAACTGAGTGACTGAATGTCTATGCCAAGTCCCGATGATGCGTTTGCCTGGGGATCGGCATCGACTACAAGTACCTTTTTCTCTAGTGTGGCGAGTGATGCGGCCAGGTTAATGGTGGTTGTGGTTTTGCCTACACCGCCCTTCTGATTGGCCAAAGCTATGATTTTTCCCATCTGTTTCAGTTTTAGGGTGTGAAGTTACTGCAAAAAATCGGTATATGGGAAAAATATACTATTTTTGACATCTCTAAAACAGCAGAATGAAGTACTATCTTGTGGCGGGGGAGGCATCGGGTGACCTTCATGCCTCAAACCTGATGAGAGCGATTGCGCGCAGGGACAGCCGGGCGCAGTTCCGTTGTTTTGGCGGTGACATGATGCAGGCGGCAGGCGGTGAACTGGTCAAGCACTATCGGGAGCTGGCCTATATGGGATTCTGGCCTGTTCTTACCCATCTGGGTACGATACTGGGCGGAGCCAGACTCTGTTTCAGGGATATTTCTGAGTGGAAGCCGGATGTGGTTATCCTGGTGGATTATCCCGGGTTCAACCTGTCTATTGCGGAGAAGGTCCACAAACATCTGAGTATCCCTGTCTATTACTACATATCGCCTAAGATATGGGCATGGAAGAGCTGGCGGATAAAGAACATCCGCCGTGACGTGGATGAGCTCTTCTCAATCCTGCCGTTTGAGGTTGAGTTTTTCAGAAAGCACGATTACGATATCCGGTATGTGGGAAATCCCACTGTGGATGAGATCAGCGAATTTAAGTCATTTTCTGGCCGCAGGCCTGCCCTGGAGGATGACGGCCGCCGCATAGTGGCTTTGCTGGCAGGCAGCCGCCGTCAGGAAATAAGCCGCAACCTGCCTGTAATGCTGGAGTCGGTCAGGAGCATAGACGGCATCCGTCCGATTCTGGCCTGTGCGCCCGGAATAGAGCCTGAGTTTTATGACTCCATTGCGGGTGATGCAGAAGTAGAGAAGGTCTATGGCAATACTTTCGGTGTGCTTGAATCGGCTTATGCGGCTTTGGTGACATCGGGCACAGCCACACTTGAAACCGCGCTGTTTGATGTACCTCAGGTGGTATGCTACAAGGTACCTGTCAGCTGGGCCATGAGCATAATAAAGAAACTGTTCATCAAGGTTCGGTTCGTGTCACTGGTAAATCTGGTGTCAGGCTCCGAGGTGGTGCCGGAACTTCTGGGCAGCGCCATGAATGTAGGGAATGTACATGACCACCTTGTCCCGTTGCTTTCCGATACCACAGAACGCCGTATGCAGCTGGATGGCTATACCCGGATGAAAAGCATTCTTGGTCCGGCCGGTGCTCCTGACCGTGCCGCCATGCAGATTGTGGATCTGCTCAATCAGAAATAGAAACCAACCAGGCTCAGATAGACCACCGTGGCGGGAATAGCCAGCAGGGCACTGTCAAAGCGGTCCAGCATACCTCCATGCCCGGGCAGTATCCTGCCTGAATCCTTTATGCCCATCTCACGTTTCATGAGTGATTCTATCAGGTCGCCCCATGTTCCGAACAATACCACTACAAGTGCCATTCCTATCCATACCCATACCGGCATGAAACTGTACCAGTCAGGCAGGAACTTATGCAGCAGGAAGGCTGCCAGCATGGTGAAAACTGCACCGCCTATGCTGCCCTCCCAGGTCTTCTTGGGCGATATCCTTTCAAACAGCTTGTGCTTGCCGATGGTGCAGCCGGTGCAGTAAGCACCCACGTCGTTGCACCACAGGAATACGAACAGGGTTAGCGGAATGACAGGACTGTAACCTGTTCCCGGCCCCTGAGCATCGAAAGCGAGCATTGATGTCAGACCGTATGGCAGGGCAATGTAGATGACGGGAAACAGGGTATGAACCCAGTCATTTATGGGGCTTGGTTTCTTGAAATAGAGCTCACGCACCATGATCACTATAAGAGTGAATATGAACGGCAGGAACAGTACCGCACTGCTTTGCATGACTGAAAGCCCTACAATGGCGGCGTAGAATGTGAAAGCGGCAACGGTGGCCCAGAGCCGGCTTGCGTTTGACTCCTTGAACTTGTTGGCCAGTCCGGTGTATTCAATTGTGGTCAGAATGGTGCAAACCGCAAACAGTCCTATGAACCATGGGGCTCCCTTGAGTATGCAGAACAGCATGATGGATGCAAACACCACAGCTGTTATAGTCCTAACAAGAAAATTCATTACAAAATGTCTTTAGGGTTCAACGTGATCGTGATTCTCAGAGACCGGTGCAGGCTGGGAAGAGTTCTTTTCATCCTCCAGAATCTCCTCGCTGCGTGATGCCCATGGGCGTTTGCCGAAAATCTTCTCCACATCCTCGGCCATGATTACCTCACGCTCTATGAGCAGCTGTGCCAGCTGGTGGTGTCCCTCTTCATGCTCCAGAAGCAGTTTCTTGCCGCGCTCGTATTGCTCTGCGATGAGTTTCTTTACCTCGGCGTCTATAAGTTCTGCGGTCTTGTCGGAGTAGGGTTTCTGGAAAGCATATTCATCGGTGCTGCTATAGTAGCACAGGTTAGCCAGTTTATCGCTCATGCCGGCATAGGCTATCATGCCGTAAGCCTGCTTGGTTACGCGCTCCAGGTCATTCATGGCTCCGGTTGAGATATGACCGGTAAAGAGTTCCTCGGCGGCGCGGCCTCCCAGTGTGGCGCACATCTCGTCAAGCATCTGCTCCTTTGTGGTAATCTGACGCTCCTCGGGCAGATACCACGCAGCTCCAAGTGCACGGCCGCGCGGAACGATGGTCACCTTGATGAGCGGGTTTGCGTACTCAAGGAACCAGGACAGGGTGGCATGTCCGGCCTCATGCAGGGCAATGGTGCGCTTTTCTTCGGCAGTGAGCACCTTGGTCTTCTTTTCCAGTCCGCCTACAATACGGTCAACGGCTGCCAGGAAATCATCCTTCTCAACCTTCTTCTTGTTGTGTCTGGCGGCTATAAGAGCTGCCTCGTTACATACGTTTGCAATATCTGCACCGGAGAATCCGGGAGTCTGGCGGGCCAGCAGGTCCACATCAACATCCTTGCTCAGCTTAATGTTCCTGAGATGTACCCCGAATACGGCCTTACGCTCATTTAGGTCAGGCAGGTCCAGATGTATCTGGCGGTCAAACCGGCCTGCGCGCAGCAGAGCCTTGTCCAGGATATCCACGCGGTTGGTGGCTGCCAGGATTATCACACCGCTGTTGGTGCCGAATCCGTCCATCTCGGTAAGCAGCTGGTTAAGCGTGCTCTCACGTTCATCATTGCCACCCATTGCGGGGTTCTTGCCACGTGCACGGCCTACGGCGTCTATCTCATCTATGAAAATGATGCAAGGTGCTTTTTCCTTGGCCTGACGGAACAGGTCACGTACTCTCGATGCACCTACACCCACAAACATCTCTACAAAGTCAGAGCCTGAAAGTGAGAAGAACGGTACATCGGCCTCGCCTGCCACGGCCTTGGCCAGCAGTGTCTTACCTGTACCCGGAGGGCCTACCAGCAGGGCCCCCTTGGGTATCTTGCCACCCAGGTCTGTGTATTTCTTGGGGTTTTTGAGGAACTCCACTATCTCTTCTACCTCGGTCTTGGCCTCGGCCTGTCCGGCCACGTCCTTGAAAGTGACACGGTCAGCCTTTCCTTTCTCATATACGCGGGCCTTTGACTTGCCTACGCTGAACACGCCGCCGTTACCGCCGGCACCGCCGCCCATACGCCTTGTTATGAGTATCCAGAATACTATGATCAGTACAAACGGGAATATGCTTATCAGTATGTCCGTAAAGGTGTGTGAGCGTTTGCGGTACTCCACATTGCCTGTAAATGTTCCGGATTCTTCGGCCTGGTCAATGAAATCCTGCAGGTTATCCAGAGAGCCTACGCCTACGCTGAGCATGGGCTTGGCCAGTGGCTGGGACATGACGCGGTCTCCAAAGATGTACTTGGCCGAATCAGGCTTTATGTACATGTCCATGGAGGGGATGTTGGCATATATGACCAGGTCGCTGACATAGCCTTTTTGCATATACTCCTTGAACTCTGTGTATGTGGCCTCTCCGTTCAGATCAGAACCGTCATCCTTGAGCAGTATATATCCGAATGCTATGAAAAGTATGATGTAAAGCAAAGTCTGGATTCTGAATCCGTTTTTGGGCTTGTTGTCTTTGTCGTCTGCCATAAAAGTAAGATGGTGTCAGTTGATGTATATGTCAAGGTGTCAGTCCATATCAGGGATCTCTTCCAGTACCGCGTCGGCCCAGAGGTGCTCCAGGTCATAGAACCTGCGCAGTTCCGGTATGAAAATGTGTACCATCACATCGCCGTAGTCCATTGCGATCCAGTGGGCATAACGGGCTCCCTCCACAAAGTCGGGCTTGCGTCCTTCTTCTACGCGGACTGTCTCGCGTATGGAGTCCTCTATGGCCAGGGTCTGGTTAGGCGTACCTCCCTGGCATATGACGAAATAACGGCATACGGTATCCTCTATGCCGGTCAGGTCCACAACTGTGATACCCTCTCCCTTACGTTCCTGAATACCTTTTATTATACTCTCTATTATGCTTTCTCTCTTTTTCTTTTTAGCCATTCTGTCTATGGAACTGTTTCTTAATCTGCAAAAATAATGAAAAACTCACACTGCATTCAGATTATGCATCCAAAAAAGGTTATTGCAATAATGCACTGCCTGTTTCAAGACGAATAAACACAAAAAATGTGCCAAAAAATTTGTGTTCCGTAAAAAAGCAGTATCTTTGCACCGCTTTTGAGCAAATACTGGGCTATGGTGTAATGGTAACACTGCAGATTCTGGTCCTGCCTTTCCTGGTTCGAGTCCGGGTAGCCCAGCAAAAAGAGACGTGATTGCGTCTCTTTTTTGTTGGGCTACCCGGACTCGAACCAGGAAAGGAGGACGGGGCTGATACCCCGCCCTCTTTCCTTTTTTTAATTTGCTACGCAAATGCGCTCACTACGTTTGCTTGGCGGCCCTCCGGGACCGCGGTCTCGCTCCAAGCATTCGCTCGCACCAATACGTTTGTACGAAGGTGCCGGTGGTGTGGCGAAGCAGATTTTTTTTCGGGAATCATTTACAATAACTACCTTTGTCGGAAATACACAGTATCGTATACAGATGCGATTCTAGGATAGGGTATATTTTGTGTTATGTCTGCAGCGATAGAGAATTTGACCATTGTCTTTGGTATCCTGGCCAGGGATTGTAAAGACAGTCTTAAATGCAATATGGTTCGTGTGGAGGAGATAGGCCAGGCGTTCAAGGATTATCATGTAGTAGTATATGAGAATGACAGCAAGGATGGTACTGCAGAGATACTCAAGGAGTGGGCGGCCCAAAATGACCATGTTGTAGCAATTTGTGAGACTACCAATCAGACGACAATCCCTCAAAAGAGCGTAAAATTGCCGTATCCCGAAAAGAGTGTGTATCGTATAAGTAAAATGGTCCGCTTCAGAAACAGGGTACTGGACGAGGTGCGTAACCGTTTTGAACCGGATCTGTTTTGTTTTATAGACATTGATGTGGAGCGTTTCTCCCCAAAGGATGTCATAGATGCCATTCGTCAGGTTCCTGATGACTGGGGCGCACTCTTTGCGAGTGGTCATTTCCTTTTCAGTAAACCTGATGGAACAGAAATGGTGCCGCAATTCCAGTATGATTCGTATGCTTTCGTTCCTGAAGGTGTGGATCCGATGCAAACCCGGAGGTGGGTTGTTTCACGTAAATATCATTATGTGACATCATGGTATTTCAACAGTTTGCTTAGAGGCCGTGATTATCTGCCGTGTAACTCTGCTTTTAACGGAATAGGAATCTATCGCTGGGAAGCGATCAGTAATCTGAAATTTGACGTTTTGCAAACGCCGGAACTTAAGAACGTTTCAGCATGTTTTTGTGAACATGTACCCTTTAATGTAGAAATCATAAAAAAAGGCTATAGAATATATGCTACCAATAAGATAGAGGTAACATATTATCATAAGGAATTAACCTTTATGAGACGATATAAACATTGGAAAAAAACATTGAAGGCCCGTCTGTTCCTGGCTTTGGGTAAACATCCTTATTCACGATAATCTCCAGGAGTGATTTTGAGCCCCATTTTGTACTATTTTCTGGAATAGTAGAGGTCCAGAAGCCGGTGTGCGGCAACAAATGAGGTTTGCTGGCCGCTAAGAACCTGAGTTTCATATTCGTTCAGAAGAGACGATATTTCCGGGTTATTATAAAAACCGTTCCTGAGGGATTCGTTTATGGTCTCATACATCCAGTATTTGGCCTGCTCGTTGCGGCGGTACTGGAAATAGCCGTTCTTCTTTACAAAATCAATGTACTCCCATACCATGTCCCATACCTCTTTTATCCTATACTCGTAGAATCCGGAATAGGTAAGTACCTTGGGTGTCCAGCCGCTTTCAGATGGCGGGAACAGGTGCAGGGCGTTGCGGAACGAGTTTGCTGCCAGCTCGGCTTTAGGAGCGTTGTCACCGTCGGCCTTGTTTATTATGATGCCGTCGGCCATCTCCATTATGCCGCGCTTTATGCCTTGCAGTTCATCGCCGGTGCCGGCCAGCTGGATGAGAAGGAAGAAATCAACCATTGAATGGACTGCGGTCTCGCTCTGTCCCACGCCTACGGTCTCAACGAAAATCTTGTCAAAGCCGGCGGCCTCGCACAGCACAATGGTCTCACGGGTCTTGCGGGCTACTCCGCCCAACGATCCTGCCGACGGGCTGGGGCGTATGAATGCCTTGGGATGCACGGACAGGCGTTCCATGCGGGTCTTGTCGCCCAGTATGCTGCCCTTGGTGCGCTCCGAACTGGGGTCTATGGCCAGGACGGCAAGCTTGCCTCCATCCTTGAGTACATGCAGACCGAATGCATCTATCGATGTGCTCTTGCCGGCACCCGGAACGCCGCTTATGCCTATGCGTACAGAGTTGCCTGAGTATGGAAGACACTTTTCTATTACCTCTTGTGCTATGGCCTGATGCTCCGGCCTTAAGCTTTCCACCAGAGTTACCGCTTGACTGAGTACGGTCACGTTGCCCTTAACTATTCCATCCACATAATCCTGTACGGACAGGGTGGGGCGGTTTATCTTGCGGCCCTTAAGGTAGGGGTTGACTGAGCCCGGGCTGATGACTCCGCTGTTCACGGTCAGTCCTTTGTATTCATCGCTGTTTTCGGGATGTTCCATATCGCAGACAGGTTATGATAGGGTGGAGGCTTTACGGCCGTCACGGTGAATTATCTTGAGTACAATCCAGGCTATGAATCCGCATAGCAGATATATCATGGTCTGGCAGAAATGAAGCACGAATGACATTATCTGCGCCTCATTTGTCTTGGCACCGTATATCTCCAGCATCTTTACTATCGCAAGGTTCCAAGGGCCGGCTCCGTTAGGGGTGGGCACCAGTACCGCTACGCTGCTTGCGGCAAAACATGCAAGTCCGCCAATTGGGCCTACGGCTGCGGTAGATGGCAGACAATAGAATGCCAGATAGAGTTCAAAGTAGTAGCATAGCCAGATACCAAGGGAATAAACCAGGAACAAAGGCAGACGTTTAATCTGTTTGAGTGACATGAATCCCTCCCAGAATCCCTGGATAAAATTCTTTACCTTGTCCCACAGGCGGAATTTTACGCAAGCCCACCAGCAGATGGCTATGAATAGTATGATTCCGATGGTCCAGAACCAGAACTTTGGGCTTTGCAGCAGAGGTATGCTTTCTACGGCAGGTGCAGCCAGGTCGGCATCGGTTGGCGTAAGAAGCAGCTGGAACTCACTCCATGAAATACAGATACCGGCCACTACAATCAGTCCCAGCAGCACTGCATCGACCACACGCTCGGCTACCAGCGTGCCCAAGCCTTTGCTGAACGGCACACCGGCGTTCTGCTCAAGCATACCACAACGGCATATCTCGCCCACACGTGGTATGATTATGTTTGCTGCATATCCTGTGAACACTGTCAGGACAGTATCTTTCTTGGGTACATCGTAACCGATGGGTTCAAGCAGCAGGTTCCAACGCAGTCCGCGGAACAGCGGTCCAAGGGCGCTGAATGATAGTGCCGCAATGAGCCAGCCCCATTTTATGCTACCCAGGTCAGTCCAGAACTGACTGAAATCATAGTCTCGGTAAGTGTAATAGAGCACCACTGCCGATATCAGTAGCGGAATGGCTATCTTGAGTGTGGTTGAGGTTATCTTTTTCATTACAAAGTGTACACCCTTTGGATGATTTTGCCTAACTTTGCCGCTGCGAGTGCGGCGGGAGGTCAGCATTCAATGCGCGAAGATAGCAATTTTTCGCGATTCAGTAACCAAACATATTCTATATGGACGACGTTGATGCGGACAGTAAGACCCAAAAAGGCATTAGGACAACATTTCCTGAGGGATATGGATATCGCTCAGCGTATAGCCGGCACTGTTGATATTCGCGCCGACCTTCCGATTCTTGAGATAGGACCCGGTACAGGGGTTCTTACACAATTCCTAAGTCAGAAAAACCGTGAACTCAAGGTTGTTGAGATAGACAACGAGTCTGTTGCATACCTGCATGAAAACTGTCCGGAACTGGACGTGATTGAGGGCGATTTCCTCAAGATGGACTTGAATGCGGTTTTTGGCGGCCGTCAGTTCGTACTCACCGGAAACTATCCTTACAACATATCCAGCCAGATTTTCTTCAAAATGCTGGATAATAAGGAACTCATACCTTGCTGTACGGGAATGCTGCAGCGTGAGGTGGCACAGCGCATATGCTCCGGTCCAGGCAACAAGGACTATGGCATACTGAGCGTGTTCTTACAATTGTGGTATGACACCGAATATCTCTTTACCGTAAATGAAAACGTCTTTGACCCGCCTCCAAAGGTCAAGAGCGGCGTAATCCGTTTAAGACGTAATAGCCGCCGTCAGCTGGAGTGCAGCGAGGCGCTTTTCCGCAAGATCGTGAAAGCCACGTTCGGGATGCGCCGCAAGATGTTGCGTAACTCCCTTCGTCAGGTCTATGAGAAGGATTCTCCTCTACCGGCGGACTGCCCCTACCTGGACAAACGCCCGGAACAACTGTCAGTTGAAGACTTCATAAGACTGACTCTTATGGTTGAAGGCAAGGCCTGAACACCGTTGAGATAGAAAAACCTAAAAATGTACCTGGCCCCGCTTCAGGGCCGCAATATTCAGAACTATGGAGAAGGAATTTCTGGATAACATACTTGAAGTGATAGAGAACAAGGATGCCGACAAGCTGAAGGTTATCCTTGAAGATATGCACCCCGCCGATATAGCCGAGTTGTGCGATGAGCTGGACGTTGAGGATGCCCGCCTGGTATATCGTCAGTTGGACAACGAGACGGCTGCCGATGTGCTGGTTGAGATGGATGAGGACAACCGTAAGCGGTTGCTTGATGAACTCCCCTCAGAGTTGATTGCCAGCAAGTTCATCGACAACATGGACACTGATGATGCCGTTGATATCATTCAGGATCTGGATGAGGATAAGCAGGAAGAGGTGCTTGCCCACATCGGCGATATAGAGCAGGCCAGCGATATCGTTGACCTGATGCAATATGATGAGGACACTGCCGGTGGACTTATGGGCACTGAGATGGTGGTGGTTAATGAGAACATGTCCATGCCCGAGTGCCTGCAGGAGATGCGCAAGCAGGCGGAGGATCTTGACGATATATATAATGTATATGTGGTCGATGATGACGGCCGCCTGAAAGGCGTGTTCCCGCTCAAGAAGATGATAACCAATCCATCGGTTTCAAAGGTGAAATATGTGATGGATGAGGACGTGATAAGCACCAAGGTTGACACTCCCATTGATGATGTGGTGCAGATGATAGAGAAGTATAACCTGGTATCGGTTCCCGTAATAGACAGCATAGGCCGCCTGCAGGGTCAGATCACCGTAGATGACGTGATTGATGAGTTGCGTGAACAACAGGAGCATGACTACCAGATGGCATCAGGTCTTACCAGCGACGTGGAGACCGATGACAGCGTGTTCCGCCAGATGTGGGCACGAATACCTTGGCTGCTGATAGGCATGCTGGGCGGCATTCTCAACTCCATGCTTCTAGGTAAGTTTGAACCTACGCTTCAATGTTACGTGGGATTGCTGCTGTTCATTCCACTAATTGGCGGTACGGGCGGTAACGTGGGGACCCAGTCATCGGCTATCGTGGTACAGGGCCTTGCCAACGGATCGCTCAACACGTCAAACATATGGAAACAGGTGTTCAAGGAGAGCGCTGTAGCACTGCTCAACGCTATAGTGCTGTCGCTTCTGGTACTGGGCTATAACATTTACCAGTTCGGATTTGCCGAGATCGTGACATACGCCGTCCCCGTAAGCCTGTTTGCGCTGGTGCTGATAGGAACCCTGTGGGGAACCCTGCTGCCGCTTATATTCGAGAAGATACACATAGACCCCGCCATAGCCACCGGCCCCTTTGTGCAGATAACCAATGACCTTCTGGGCATGGGCATCTATATGCTGGTGATCACGCTGATTATATGATCTCCCGCAGAAAAATGCCGGGAAATTAGGAGTTTTGCGGATTATTGTTTTTATTTGCATCTTTTGCAAGGTATTAACAAAGTAAATCATTCCCGATATATGGAAGAGGAACAGAAGAATAATGTTGTAGAGGAGGTGAAACCCCAGGAGCAGGCTGCCGTAGTTGAAGAGCAGACACCCGCTCAGCAGGAGGCTGAAGTGAAGGAGGAAGAGGCTCCCGTTCAGGAGACTGCCGAACAGGAGAGTGCCGTGGAGGATGCTGCGCAGGAGGAAACCGCCCTTACAAGAGAGAGTATAATTGAGCGCCTGCAGGAGATGGTGGGCGACATCAGCATAGCCAAGCGTCCGGAGTTGGAATCACTAAAGCAGGCATTCTACAAATTGCAGAGGGCTGCCCAGGATGAGCAGATAGCTGCATTCGTGGCTGGCGGAGGTACAGCCGAGGAGTTCAAGCCGGAACCTGACCCTATAGAGGAGCAGTACCGTAAGCTTATGAACATTATCAAGGAGAAGAAAGCCGCCGCTCAGGAGGCCCTTGAGATTGTCCAGAAGGAGAACTACAAGAAGAAACTGGAACTGCTTGACCGCTTCAAGGCTCTTATTGAGAAAGCCAATACTGAAGGTGCATCGTACAATGAGTTCAAGGCGCTGGTTCAGGAGTGGAAGGAGATAAAGGAGGTTCCGGCCGATAAGGCAAATGAGCTTTGGAAATCATATCAGCAGTATGCCGAGCAGTTCTATGACATACAGAAACTGAACAACGAGTTCCGCGAGTATGATTTCAAGAAGAACATGGAGGCCAAGATAGCCATCTGTGAGGAGGCTGAGAAACTGGCCGATGACCCCGATATCGTGGCTGCCTTCCGTAAGCTCCAGAAACTGCATCAGGAGTATCGTGAGACTGGTCCGGTGTCTAAGGAATCAAGAGAAGAGATCTGGAACAGGTTCAAGGCCGCATCGACAGTGATAAACAAGCGGCACCAGCAGCATTTTGAGCAGCTTAAGGAGAAAGAGAAGGAGAACCTGGACCAGAAAACCGTAATCTGCGAACTTCTGGAGGGGATTGAATATGACAAGCTTACCACTTTCCAGAGTTGGAATGACAAGACCCAGGAGGTGCTTGCCCTGCAGAAGAAGTGGAAAGACATAGGATTTGCTCCAGCCAAGCAGAACCAGAAGATTTTTGAGCGTTTCCGCGCCGCATGTGATGCCTTCTTCAGCCGCAAGGGTGAGTTCTTCAAGCAGGCCAAGACCGATATGACTGCAAACCTTGAGAAGAAGACCGCCCTGTGTGAGCAGGCCGAGGCCCTGAAGGAGAGCACAGACTGGAAGGAGACCGCCGATAAGATGGCAGAGCTCCAGAAACAGTGGCGTGAGATTGGCCCCGTTCAGAAAAAGTACACCAACTCAATCTGGAAGCGCTTTATTGGTGCATGTGACTATTTCTACGAGCAGCGTGACAAGAACACCTCATCAAAGAAACGTGAGGAGAACACCAACCTTGCAGCCAAGAAGGAAATTTTGGCCAAGCTCAAGGAGTTTGATGCCGATAACCTGAGCGATGATGATATCCAGGCCATCCAGCAACTGGTTGATGAGTGGAACGGCATAGGATTTGTACCCTTCAAGGTGAAAGACAAGATTGCGGCCCAGTTCAAGGCTGCCATGGAGCCCTTTGCAAACATGGTAAGCACTCGCCGCGGCCGTCCGGCCCAGCGTGGAGGTGCCGCCCGTGAGACAGGCTCACCGCGTGAAAAGTTGATGCGCCAGTATGAGCAGAAGAAGGCAGAGCTCCAGACCTATGAGAACAACCTGGGCTTCATGAACGCCTCAAGCAAGGCCGGCAACGGCTTTGTGGACGCCATTAAGGCCAAGATAGAGACTCTCAAGCAGGAAGCAGATGATTTGCTTGCCCAGATAAAGTCTCTCGACGCTGAGGATAGTGAAAATTGAGCCCACTTCAAAATAGGCCATAGGGTCTCAGGGAGAATGCCCTCCCACTGGTCGCGCGTGGGTGCGAGACTCCCTGAGACCCTATGGCCTATTTTGAAGCAGGCTCAATTGAAGTCTACCAAGATTCTAAAGACTTTTCCTGGTGCTTCGACCCACTTTTTCATTGCATCCAACGCCTGATTCGGCTTGACAACGGCAGAGATGAGTTCGTCTTTGGGGCAGGTGCCACGTTGCAGGTAGCGGATTACTGCTTCGAAGTCTGATGGCAGGGCATTGCGGGAACCGTGGATGTTTATCTCTTTTTTTACGAACAGGCCGGTGTGGAAGGTTACATCATTTTTGGAGTAGCCTATGCAGACTACGCGGCCTGAGAATGCGACCTCATCTATTGCTGCCTGATATGTGGGTACGCTGCCTACTGCTTCAACAACTACTGTGGGACCAAGTCCGTTGGTGGGTTCCGTGAGAGTTGCATGCAGGTCCTGCTCCTTTGAGTTGATGGTGTAGGATGCTCCAAGACGTTTGGCCAGCGCAAGTTTCTCGTTGTCCAAGTCTACTGCAATGACGGTAGCTCCGCGCAGTGATGCACGTACTATTGCGCCTACGCCTATCATTCCGCATCCGAAAACCAGCACTGTGTCGGAGTCAGTAACCTTGGCGCGGGATACTGCGTGGAATCCTACGCTCATGGGTTCTATCAGGGCACAGTCACGCAAGGCTATGCCGGGAGCGGGTATGATTTTCTGCCATGGGAGTACCATATAGTCACGCATGGCGCCGTCACGCTGCACGCCCAGAGTCTCATTGAACTCACAGGCGTTGGGGTGGCCGGAACGGCAGGCGGCGCAGTGTCCGCAATTGGTGTAGGGATTGACCGTTACAGTCATTCCTGGTGAAAGGAACTCCGGTACTCCGGAACCTACGCTCTCAATAGTTGCGCCAATCTCGTGGCCTGGGATTACAGCCTCTTTGGCCATCAGGTTACGGCCCAGGAAAGTATTCAGGTCCGATCCGCAAAACCCTACATATCCTATCTTAAGAAGCACCTCACCGGCACCGGCCTGTGGCTTTTGTGCCTCCTCTACTATCATCTCTCCCTGTGCGGGAATCCTAATCTGTCTCATTATATTAATCTTTTACTACGTGTCCTTTCCATCCGTACCATGCGCATACCGCAAAGCAGATAAGCGGGATGATATATGCCAGCTCATGGTTTGATGTGAGTGATACCTGGAACTTGGCGGTTAGCAGCGGCAGTATGGAGTTACCCACAATGGCCATTACCAGGAATGCCGATCCGCTCTTGGTCTCACCCTTAAGGTCAGTCAGTGCCAGCGAGAACTGGGTGGGGTACATGATTGACATAAAGAACGATATGCCCATCATGGCGTATATGGCTGTCATACCCTCTGAAAAACAGATGACTGCGCACAGTATTACATTGGCCAGTCCGTAAACCACAAGCATGTTCTTGGGCTGGAACTTGCCCATGAGCCATGCGCCTATCCAACGGCCCAGCAGGAATGCCAGCATGTAGAAACCAAACAGGGTTGTGGCCTTGTCATGTGTAAGTCCTGCATACTTGACGCAATAGACTATGAACAGGCTGTTCACCGCAGTCTGGCCTCCGTTGTAGAAGAACTGTGCTATCACGCCGTTGCGCAGATGGCGGCGTTTGAGTACATGGAACGATATTAGTTTGCTGTTATCGGTGTCATTGTCCTCAACCTCTATGCGCGGCAGTTTGGTAAAACTCATAACCAGCGCTATCACAATAAGAACAATTCCAAATATGGCGTATGTGAGCTTGAAGTTGTGGATCTCGGCATCCGGAAGGGTGTTTGTTGCCGCATCGTCTATAAGTATCAGCTTGCTCAGGAACATGGCGGCAATGAAAGCGCCCAGTCCGTTGAAAGCCTGTGCCAGATTAAGACGGCGCGGTGCTGTGGCGGGATCACCCAGTTCTGTCACGTAGGGATTTGCTGCGGTCTCCAGGAAACACATGCCTATGGCCACTATAAAGAAGGCGCACAGGTAGAGCGGGAAACTGTGGAGTGACGTTACGGGTATGAAAAGCAGTCCGCCCACGGCCGATATTACTAGTCCCAGCACTATGCCTGCCTTGTAGCTGTAACGCTTCATGAACATGGCAATGGGGATGGGGAACAGGAAATAGGCAAACCAGTATGATGTCTCCACAAACTCGGCGCGTGCCTGGTTTATGTTGAACAGTGACATCATCTTGTTCACTACGGGTGACAGCAGGTTATTGCTGATGGCCCAGAGAAAGAACAGACTGAATACCATGGCCAATGCCACGGTGTTCTTTTTAGTTTTAGGATTATTGCTCATTCTGACATGTTTTTAATATAAGGTAAATCTAATTCTGTGCTGATTCCGTAGAACCGGGTGGCATTCAGACCCAGGAACTGCTCCTTTTCATGTTCCGTAAGCTCTGCGGATTTGAGTATGAAATCGTATGACATCCTATAGGTGATGGCTGTTATGGTACGCGGATAGTCTGACCCCCACATGAGCTTGTCCATTCCCACCTCATCGGCAGCCTCACGTATGGCACGTACCGCTCCCTTGAACGGGTAGAATTCACTGTTGAAAAGCCAGGTTATGCCGCCCGATTCTATCATCACGTTCCTGTAACGGGCCAGTTTTATCTGCTCCATCCATCCCGGAACGGTAACCATTCCAAAATGTCCTACGGCTATCCTAAGGTTGGGGAACTGCTGGATGACCTGTTCCATCTCCGGTACCTGGGCGGCTCCGTCCTCAAGGGTTATGGACAGGAACACCCCCTTCTGCTCCATAAGGCGGAACATCTCCATCATATCGGGGCAGGTAAGGCTGATGCGGCCCTGAGGGGTTTGCAGGCGGTGTCCGGGAATGGCCATCCCTTTGAATCCCTGTGCTATCAGCTGCCGGGCCTGTTCCAGCCAGCCGGGCAGCCGGTAATCGGCCATGCCGCATACTATGAAACGGTCGGGGTAACGCTTCTGCACATCGGCCAGATAGTCATTCTGCAGACCGTCTATGAACTCCTGTACCACTACGGCTGCCGTTACCTGGGCGTAGTCCATGTTTGACAGGAATATCTCGGCTGTGTTACGGCCGTCAATGATGAACGGCGGCACCATCTGGCGTACCTCACCCATAAACAGCGAACGGCCGTTATCAAGCGTGCGTATGGGCATTCCGTTCACTACGGTGTCCTGACGCAGCCACAGGTGTGAGTGGGTGTCTATTATCTTCATGACCGGATTATGAGTTGCACCAGGTTACGCGCTGCTGGTTGCCTATAATCTCACGTACCTCAAATACCAGATCCCAGTCAAGCGGCTCCTGTACTGCCTGGATGTTCTTGAGTACGTTGGCGGGATTGGCCGAACTGAACAGGTTGGTTGCAATACGCGGATTGCTGTATGAGTACTGAACAGCCAGTTTCTCAATTGATGTACCGCGTGACTTGCAGTGCTGTGCGGCTTTGGCGCAGGCCTCTACCAGAGGTTTGGGGGCCGGGTGCCAGTCTGGTACACCGCGCTCGGAGAGCAGGCCCATGGCCAGCGGAGATGCGTTGATTACGCCTATGCCCTTCTGCTCAAAGTAGCCCAGATAGTCATTGAGCTTGTCATCGTTAAGGCAGAAATGGCAGAAGTTGAGTATGCTCTCAACAGTGCCTTGGGGGGCGTGGTCAACAACCCACTTGAGGTTCTCAAGCTGGAGGTCTGTTATTCCCACGTGGCTTACCACATCTTTATCACGCAGTTCCACAAGTGCGGGAAGGGTCTCATCCACCACTTTCTGCAGTCCGCCGGGCAGAGCTGCCTGGAACTCTATATCATGCACGTTGATAAGGTCTATATGGTCTATGTTAAGGCGCTCCATACTCTCATAGACGCTCTCCGTAGCTCGCTTGGCGCTGTAGTCCCATGTGTTCACGCCGTCCTTTCCGTAGCGTCCCACCTTGGTGGAGAGATAGTATTTGCTGCGCGGAATCTCCTTGAGAGCCTTACCCAGCACGGTCTCGGCCTTGTAATGTCCGTAGTAGGGAGATACGTCTATAAAGTTAAGCCCGTTATCTACGGCAGTGTGGACTGCCTCAATGGCTTTCTTTTCATTGATCTCATGGAACACGCCTCCCAGTGATGATGCACCGAACGCCAGACGCGCCACTTTCATTCCTGTCTTTCCAATCTCATTGTACTTTAAACTCATAAGCCTTTTATTTAGTTAGTAGAAATTAATTGTTCATTCTCCATTATCCATTCCCTGCACTCCTCCATCAGCCACTTGGGGGTAGAGGTGGCGCCGCATATCCCGATAGACCTGGCACCTTCCAGAATGCTGAAATCTATGTCTTCCTTACCCTCTATCAGGTATGAGCGGGGGTTCACGTCAAGACATTCGTTGAACAGGACCTTGCCGTTGGAGCTTTTGCGGCCCGATACAAACAGTATCACGTCATGACGGCTGGCAAACTCACGTATCTTCTCGCGCCGGTGTGACACCTGTCCGCATACTGTATTGTTGGGCGTGAAGGTCCGCCCGGGGGGTACGCGTCGGGAAATCTCTTCTATCAGCTGGTTGTAGCTGGAAGCCGATTTTGTGGTCTGCGAGTAAAGATATATGTCCTTGCTGAAATCTATGCGGTCTATCTCTTCGGCCGATTCAATTACCGTGGCCTTGCCTCCGGTCTGTCCCACCAGACCCAGGACCTCGGCGTGTCCTTTCTGTCCGAATATGATTATCTGGCCGGTGGTGGGGTCCATAGCCTGGTATTGCCGGAGTATGCGCTGCTGCAGCTTGAGCACCACAGGGCATGTGGCGTCTATGAGCGTGATGCCGTTCCTCTGGGCGGTGGCATAAGTGGTGGGCGGTTCGCCGTGGGCCCGCAGCAGGACTTTTGCATTCTTGAGTGAATCAAACTGCTTGTGGTTGATGGTCTTAAGACCCATGTCCTGCAGCCGTTCGCATTCTATACCGTTATGTACTATGTCTCCCAGGCAGAACAGTTCATCGCCATGACGCAGTTCCTCCTCGGCCTTGCCTATGGCTGACAGCACACCGAAACAGAATCCGGAGTCATTGTCTATCTCAACTGTGATTCCGGGATTCATTGCTGAACGGCTTTCAGGTATTGTTCCATTAGCCACTGGTCCTGCTCATCATAAGTCATGTGGCTGTTGTCGAGCACAATGGCGTCATCGGCCTTGCGCAGGGGCGATACCGCGCGGTGTGAGTCTATGTAGTCCCGTTCGCGTACATTCTTTAGAACATCCTCGTAAACCGGATTCTCGCCTTTTGACACCAGTTCGTCATAGCGGCGGCGGGCACGGATTTCGTCACTTGCGGTCACGAATATCTTGAGCTGGGCGTTGGGGAATACGGTGGTACCTATATCGCGGCCGTCCATGATGACCGCTCCCTTGCTGCCCATGGCTCTCTGCTGCTCCACCATGGCCTCACGTACGAACGGTATGGCCGATATGGGGCTTACATGGCTTGATACCTCCATGCCGCGTATCTCACGCTCCACGTTCTCTCCGTTCAGCATCGTGAACTGCTTGCCTTCATCATCATGGCCGAATGATATCTCTATACCCGGCAGTTCCGAGCGTAATGACTCCTGGTCAATTGAATTGTCCCTTATGAACCCCTTGCGTAACGCAAAAAGCGTGACGGCACGGTACATTGCGCCTGTATCTATATAGGTGTAGCCAATCTTCTTGGCAAGTGTCTTGGCCATGGTGCTTTTGCCGCATGACGAATGGCCATCCATTGCTATGATAATCTTTCTCATATGTTGAATGCGAAATTGCAGATAAGCGATGATTCAGACACCTGGTATTTTCCGTAGGAGAGGTCAAACATGACTCTTCCTATTTTCAGACCGGTGCCAAGCGTTATGCCTGTAAGACCTTTGCTGCCCTTCTCGGCAAGTTCCTCACGAGCGCGCAGGTTGAATCCCATTGCCACGTACAGACGCTCTGTCAGGTTGATGTCGGCTCCTATTGAAACGTGACGTTTAAGGATTTCGCCGAACCCTTGGTTTGAACCTTCGGTAAAGTAGAAGTCAGATGCGCTCCATCGGGTAAGATTGTCCATCGATACCGTGAAACGCAATGGGGCGTGGGCCGGTTTCCATGTTATTCCGGCGCAAAGGTCAAACGGCAGTTTCTGGAACGTGTTCTCGAATGCCTTGATCTGACCTCCCAGGTTTGTGGCGGCCAGTCCTATTGATATGCCTTTGTCCGTATCGTTGTATAACAGTCCTATGTCAACCCCTATGGCAACTGAACTCATTGAACCGTATCTGGAAGTTATCACGTTGCCGGTGAGTCCTCCGCTCAGATTGTCGGTCAGCATATATGACCATGTGGCACCCAGGGAAATGTCTTTTGCGGTGAAAGTGCCGGTTACCGTACCGTCGGCCTGCGTCTCCTGCATCTTGCCGTAGCTTACATACCTGCCGTTGAAGGCATAGTGTGAACGGGAATCGAAAACATTGCTGAACTGCGCTCCGGCTACCGTAGTCCCGGAGAACCAGGTCATGGCGCTCAGTCCCAGAAGCCGTGTCTCATTGGCCGACAGCAATGCCGGATTGGACAGGTACAGAGCGGGGTCAGGGTCACAGACCGACACCACGCGGCCTCCCAGAGATGAATTGTGCGCCGAGACAGGCAACTTAAGGAACTGGAATGAACTTTCCAGACTCTGTGCCTGGATTGTATTCGCTCCAATCAGGATTGAAGCCAATGCTATTGTCAGGAGGTTTCTTTTCATCGGGAACAAATGTACAAAAAACGAGTGTAACATGTCTTTATTTATAAACGTTTTTAAAAGACAAACCGATACACAGGTGCCAAAAGAAAAAAACAGGCTCAACAAAAATTTTTTTCAGATTAAAGACGTATTATCAAAAACGTCACGTTTACAGGACAGAAACAAGGAAGAAAGTGAGAGCCTTGTCAAATATTAAAAATACAAAAAAAGGCCGTTTGTTATCGGTAATGACAAAAATATTGGTATTTTTGCCGCTAGATAACAAAAGTGTCTAAAAACTAAAACATTATAATTATGGAAATCAAGAAGTCTGAACGCGCTAATCTTGAGAAAGGAAAAAGCACCTCTCTCCTGATAGGATTCGTAATGGCTCTGGCCGTTATGTTCGTGGCTCTCGAGTGGACTCAGAGGGATGTGGAGGACAATTCGGAAATCTACGGTGTAAAGGACGTTTCCCTTAATGAGGAGATGGTGCCTATCACCCTTCCGGAGAAAAAGACTGTTCCCCCACCACCTGCAGCCGTGACAAAAGCCGAGATTATTGAGATAGTTGAGGACGACGCCGAAATAGAAGAGGATATCATGGCTTCGTTCGAGGATAACGTGGAATGGGTTGACCTGAGCGAGATTGACTACGTTGAGGTTGAGCCGGAACCCGAGGAAGAAGAGATATTCATGGTCGTTGAGCAGGCCCCTGAATTCCCCGGTGGTACCAATGCCCTTTATGATTATCTCAGAAAGAACATGAAATACCCTGCCATTTGCCGTGAGAGCGGTATCACAGGCCGTGTGATCGTATCATTCACTGTGAACAAGGACGGTTCAATTGTGGACGTTGAAGTGGTTAAGGGCGTTCATCCGCAGATGGATAAGGAGGCTGTACGCGTAGTAAGTGCAATGCCTAAATGGAAACCCGGTGAGCAGCGCGGTAAACCGGTACGCTGTAAATTCAATCTGCCGGTTAACTTCCGTCTTAACTGATTTTTACGGAACAGTATATCAGACAGCGAAGAGGCTTTGACGGCCTCTTCGTTTTTTTGTATCATTATGCGCATAGTTTTTTGAAAACATCTTATTACTTTTGTGGTACATGAATTCAATAGATCAAATACAAGACAAGTTTGAACATTATCTGCAGGGTATGGATTATTCCCGCAGACCTGATGCTCTCTATGCCCCTATCAGATATGTCCTTTCTTTGGGTGGCAAGCGTATCCGTCCCACATTGCTGATTGCCGCATACAACATGTATGCCGATGACATAGAGAACGTGTTCAAGGTGGCGGCCGGTATGGAGACTTTCCATAATTTCACGCTTTTGCATGATGACCTGATGGATAAGGCCGACATACGGCGCGGACATGCCACTGTCCATAAGAAATGGAATGAGAACACGGCTATCCTGTCTGGTGACGGCATGCTTGTGCTTGCTTTCCGTTTCCTGTCGGAATCGGGTTCCGGATACACCCCTAAGATACTGAAGATTGCGAACGAGACCTTTACAGGTATAATGGAGGGACAGCAGTACGATATGGAGTTCGAGACACGCCACGATGTCACCGAGGCTGAATATATTGAGATGATACGTCTCAAGACTTCCGTGCTGCTTGCCGCTTGTGCACAGATGGGGGCTGTCCTGGGCGGAGCTACAGATAGGGATTCCGCTCTGATGTATGATTTTGGCGAGAAAGTGGGATTGGCTTTCCAGTTGCAGGATGATCTGCTGGATGTGTATGGTGATCCGGCGGTTTTCGGAAAGAAGATAGGCGGTGACATACTTTGCAACAAGAAGACCTACCTTTATATAAACACTTACCGTCTGGCGAGCCCGTCGCAGAGAGAGGAACTGGACCGTTGGGCAGTATATGACGGCGTTGATCCGGATTCAAAGATAGCGGGTGTGCGTGCCATATATGACGCTGTCGGTGTAAAGGAGCTGTCAGAGAATCTTATTAGCTCTCTTTTTGATGAAGGTCTTGGAAGGCTTGAGGAGGTGAGCCTTCCTGAGTCCCGTAAGAAGGTAATAAGGGATTATGCTAAAAGTCTAATGAACAGAAATATCTGATTTATGCCTTATAGAAGATTGCCTAACACAGACCAGGCCAGGATCCGATCGTTGGAGACATCATTGGACAAGATGCGTAACAGTGATTATTATACCCCTGTGCTGTCACCGGAACTGTTTACAAGAGCGGAAAAGAAGCTGAAACAGTTCAAGGAGGCCGTTGACAGGTATCTGAAATCGCTTGACACCCAAGTGAGTTACTCAAAATCGGAACCGTATCAGACCAGACTCAAGAATGCCAGGATGTATGTGTCACATTTCCTGACTGTATTTAACATGTGCGTTAAGAGAGGTGAGATCAAGGCCTCGGACAGGTCATTCTATTCCATTCCTGAAAACTCGGGCGAACTCCCGGACATGTCAAGTGACATTGCTGTCATAAGGTGTTGCGAGAATACCATCAAGGGAGAGAAGGAGAGAACGGCCCAAAGGGGAATCCCTATCTATAATCCTACAATCGCAAAGGTGACAGTCCATTATGACCTTTTCAGGGAACTGTATGACAAGCAGTGTGAACTACGTCAGCTTACCGATGAGGCTCTTCTTGTGGTATCACTGATGAGACCACAGATAGATGAGGTCATTCTTGATGTCTGGAATTCGATAGAGGATTATTTCTCGGATCTGACTGGTGAAAAGAAACTCAAGGCATGCCGTGAATACGGTCTGATATACTATTATCGCAGCAGTGAGAAGGCTGATTGACACCCACTGCCATGTCTATGACGAGGCTTTCAGCGATGATTTGCCGCAGGTGATGGACAGGGCCCTTGAGGCGGGCCTGGAATATCTGCTTCTTCCCAATATCAATCCTGATACGCTTGACGGACTACTTGCCGTGTGCGACAGGTGGCCCGATGTGTGCCGTCCCATGACAGGACTGCACCCTGAGGACCTGGCGGATGATTTCCGCAGCCAGCTGGCATGTCTTAAAGAGGGGCTTGACACGGACCGGCGTCCGGATGGCGCGCACCGTTTCATAGGAATTGGCGAGACGGGGCTGGACCTCTACTGGGACAAGTCCCGTCTGGATGACCAGATTGAATCTTTCAAAGTCCAGATAGGGTGGGCATTGGAATATGATTTGCCAATCGTAATTCATTCAAGGGATTCTTTCACCCAGCTTTATGACGTGCTCTCCAACTACAGGGATTGCGGATTGAGGGGCATATTCCATTGCTTTTCAGGCGATTCCGCTCAGGCGGAGGCTCTTATGGAGTTCGGCGGATTCATGTTCGGCATAGGTGGCGTGCTGACCTACAGGAAATCGGTATTGCCATCGGTACTTCCAATTATACCCATGGACAGGGTCGTGCTGGAAACTGATTGTCCGTATCTGTCGCCTGTTCCGTTCAGGGGTAAGCGTAACGAGCCGTCATACATAGTCAATACGGCGGTGGCGCTGGCTCAGGTCTATGGCGTGAGTACGGATGAGGTGGCCCGTGTGACTCGGGAGAATGCCTGTCGTATGTTCCGTCTTTGAGTTCCCGTACAATATACCCAGTCTCAATCCGTTTATTCTATGTCACTCAAAAAACGGGTGGCGGCTTTTAATGAGAAAAATCAGGGAATTCAAGCGCATACGGACCGTACTCATAGTAGTAGCCATTATAATTGCATTCATTTCGCTGTTCGTGTCACAGTCTCTGGTCAAGGACCTGTCACGCGAGGAGCATTCCAAGATGGAGCTTTTTGCACAGGCATACCAGTCATTGAGCGATGCCGATGAGAACACGGACCTGAGTCTGGTGCTCTCTGTCCTGTCAGGAAACAAGACTATCCCTGTGATAGTGGTGGATGAGACCAATGACGTGAAGAGTTTCCTGAATATAGAAATAAAGAAGGCCGATACCCTGGCATACCTGAACAGCTGCGTGGAGCGTATGCGTCAGCTTGGCAATTCAATCAAGAT
Source organism: uncultured Bacteroidales bacterium (assembly GCA_902799685.1). GTDB lineage: Bacteria > Bacteroidota > Bacteroidia > Bacteroidales > Bacteroidaceae > Colenecus. The sequence continues at coordinate 137,480 of CADCBO010000004.1, read as the reverse complement.
CTATTTTGATGAATCTGACACTGAACATTATAACGAGGTGTGTTTTGACGAGTCGCTGCTCCTGAACCGTCTGACGGTCTATCCGTATATCCAGATGGGCGTGGTCATGCTGTTTGTGCTTATCGCGATTTTTGCCTTGCTCAGCTTTAAGAAGACTGAACAGAACCGTGTATGGGTGGGCCTGTCCAAGGAAACGGCACATCAGCTGGGTACTCCCATATCGTCACTCATGGCTTGGACGGAGTTGCTCAAGGACAAGTATGACGATGAGCTGATAGGTGAGATGGAGAAGGATGTTAACCGTCTTCAGATGGTTGCTGAGCGATTCTCCAAGATAGGCTCCATGCCTGAACCTGTTCAGGCCGATATGGTAGGCGTGCTGGACGGCGTTATAGATTATGTGGAGCACCGTTCGCCGGCAACCGTCAAGTTTGTACGTGATTTCCCCAATCCACCGGTAAATGCCCGTGTAAACGCATCGTTGTTTGGCTGGGTTATTGAGAATATCTGCAAGAACGCAGTCGATGCAATGAGTGGAAAAGGCAAGCTTACAATCAAATTGACCGAGGATAAGAATTGGGTAACAATAGATGTTACGGATACCGGCAAGGGCATTACCAAAAGTTCATGGAAGAGTGTCTTTGATCCCGGTTACACCACCAAGGAGCGTGGCTGGGGTCTGGGCCTTTCGCTTGCCAAGCGTATCGTCACCGAGTACCACAAAGGCAAAATCTACGTCGCCCACTCCGAGCTGAACAAAGGCACCACCTTCCGCATCGAAATCCCTCGATAAGTCGTTAACAACGAACTTTTTGGGAGTATAATCTCCAAAACTACGGGCCTTCGGCCCTACCCCTCCCACGCCTATGGCGCGGGCCCCTCCCGTTCGCACGACACGGGCGTCGATGGTTTTTGAGACTATACTCCCAAAAAGTTCTGTGCGTACAAGGATCCTTTGTTCATATAGTAATGATTCTATTTGCACAAAGCTTAATGGTATAGAATCTTGGAAACCGTCGCCACCCTCGGCGCGTTAGAGGGAGGGGCCCGCTCCGAAGGAGCTTTTCGCGGTAGCGAAATAAAAAAAGGTCATCCCATTGGCCAATGGACAATGGGATAGGCCCGAAGGGCCGTAATTTCAAAGACTCTATACCATTAAGCTTCCCTTAAAAAGTGTTTTTAACCAAAAATGGCAGTAATATTTTCTGTTTGAAAAATAAAGTTGTAACTTTGTGCCCCGAAAAATTTGTCAGATGGGAAGACTGGATAAATATAATGTTGACCTGAAGGGGCTTACGGATGCCAATTCTACCTATAACTGGACCGTTGACCAGGAGTTCTTCAGTATAGTGGAGGGCGAAGAGGTACAGCGCGGTAAGGTGAATGTAAACCTTGATGTCACAAAGGTATCCGGTGTTTACCATCTGGCTTTTACTGTCAACGGGACAGTGATCGTGACTTGTGACCGTTGCCTGGATGACTTGTCACTTGACATTGATAATACAGGTGAACTCAAGGTAAAGCTTGGGCCTGATTTTGCAGATGACGGTGACATTGTGGTGGTACCGGAGGACAAGGGGCTTGTAAACGTGGCATGGTACATCTATGAGTTCATAGCACTGGCCATACCTATCAAGCATGTACATGCCCCGGGCAAATGTAACAAGGGTATGATGGAGAAGCTTGACGAGCATTCTGCCGATGAGGGAGAGGAAGGCGCTGTAGAGGATTCAGGAGCAAATGATCCGCGTTGGGATGCTTTGAACAGCTTGATGGAATCAGATAACGAATAAACAACAATAATAAAAACAAAACAAAATGGCACATCCTAAAAGAAGGCAGTCCAATACAAGAACTGCAAAAAGAAGGACCTGCCCTAACTGCGGAGCATGGCACGTCTATCACACAGTATGCGGTGAGTGCGGTTATTACAGAGGCAAGTTGGCAGTAGTCAAGGAAGCAGCCGCTGAATAAACAAGACTGAAAAACGCATCCCGATAAGATGCGTTTTTTTTGACTCTTACCAAAACAGATTCTCCTATGCATAAAGCCGGATTCGTAAACATAGTAGGTAACCCCAACGTAGGCAAGTCAACGCTGATGAACCTGCTTGTAGGTGAACACATATCCATAGCCACTTTCAAGGCGCAGACCACGCGCCACAGGATAATGGGTATTGTCAACACCACGGAGTCTCAGATTGTGTTCTCCGATACTCCCGGCGTACTCAAACCCAACTACAAGCTTCAGGAGTCAATGCTTGCATTCTCAGAATCGGCGCTTGTTGATGCTGATGTCCTGCTTTACATGACGGATGTCGTGGAGAAGGCCGACAAAAACGCAGAATTCCTGGAGAAGGTCTCCAAAATGAAGGTTCCTGTGCTGGTTATCATAAACAAGATAGACCTTACAGACCAGGAGAACCTGATTAAGCTTGTGGAGGCGTGGCATGAGAAACTACCCAACGCCGAGATAATACCCATATCGGCTGCCAATAATTTTGGAGTGCAGACCGTGCTCAAGCGTGTGAACGAGCTGATTCCGGAGTGTCCGCCCTATTTTGACAAAGACCAGTTGACTGATAAGCCTGCCAGGTTCTTTGTATCGGAGATAGTCCGCGAGAAGATCCTGCTCCACTATGACAAGGAGATTCCTTACTCTGTAGAGGTGGCGGTAGAACAGTTCAAGGAGAACAAGAGCCGTATTCTCATAAACTGTGTGATTTATGTTGAGCGTGAGTCACAGAAGGGAATCCTGATAGGACATGAAGGACAGGCTCTCAAGCGGGTGGCCATCGAGGCCAGAAAAGACCTGGAGAAGTTTTTCGGCAAAAAGATATTCATGGAACTGTTTGTCAAGGTTGATAAGGACTGGCGCAGTTCTGACCGCGAATTGAGGAATTTCGGATATTCACAGGATTGACTTTTAGCAATATGAGTAACCTTGTAGCGATAGTAGGCCGCCCCAATGTGGGCAAGTCAACACTGTTCAACCGGTTGACCCAGACCCGTCAGGCTATTGTGGATGATGTGGCCGGTACCACCCGTGACCGTCAGTACGGTAAGTGCGAGTGGGGTAACCGCGTTTTCTCTGTGGTTGATACAGGCGGTTGGGTGGTGAAATCAGATGACGTGTTTGAGGAGGAGATACGCAAGCAGGTGAAGGTAGCCATTGACGAGGCAGATCTCATATTGTTCCTGGTAGATATAAAGAACGGTGTGACGGACCTGGACGATGAGGTGGCCGGAATTCTGCGCCGTTCCAAGACTCCGGTCATCCTGGTAACCAACAAGATGGACACTTTCGATTTGCAGTATGCCGCTGCAGAGTTCTATCGTCTGGGGTTAGGTGATCCCATCTGCATATCGGCGGCGAACGGAAGCGGTACAGGTGACCTTCTGGATGTCGTTGTAGCCAAACTTCCTGTTGAGGCAGATGCCGAGACAGATGAGGACATTCCGCGTTTTGCGGTTGTGGGCCGCCCTAATGTGGGTAAGAGCTCCATCGTAAACGCTTTCATAGGTGAGGACCGAAACATAGTGACTGATATAGCCGGTACCACGCGTGATTCAGTATATACCCGTTATACTAAGTTCGGATTTGATTTCTATCTGGTGGATACTGCCGGCATACGCAAGAAAAGCAAGGTGGAGGAGGACCTGGAGTTCTACTCCGTGATGCGTTCAATCCGTGCCATCGAGAACAGTGATGTATGTGTGCTGATGCTTGACGCCACGCGTGGCATTGAGAGTCAGGATATGAATATAGTATCTCTCATTGTCAAGAACCAGAAAGGCCTTGTGGTTGTGGTGAACAAATGGGATCTCATCGAGGATCGTTCGGCTAAGGTGATGAAGAACTACGAGGATGCCATCCGTTCGCGTCTGGCTCCGTTCGTGGATTTCCCCATCGTGTTTACATCGGCCACGGAGAAGCAGCGTATCCTTAAGGTGCTGGAGCTGGCCAAGGATGTATATAAACACAAGACGAACCATGTATCGACAGGCAAGCTGAATGCTGAGATGCTGCCGCTCATAGAGGCTTATCCGCCTCCATCCACCAAGGGCAAATATATCAAGATTAAATATTGCACCCAGCTTCAGGGACCGCAGATACCGTCATTCGTATTCTTTGCAAACCTGCCGCAGTACGTAAAGGAACCCTACAAACGCTTCCTTGAAAACAAGATCCGTGAAAAGTGGGATTTTTGTGGTACGCCAATCAATATTTTTATAAGACAAAAATAAATTGAGAAGTGAAAATTGAGAATTGAGAATTATAAAAAACGAGCGAAAATCTTCGCTCGTTTTTAAATGTCGCGGGTTTTACGCACCGCATGGTAAATTCTCAATTTTCAATTCTCAATTCTCAACTTCCTGACCTTGTTGCCGCATTTGACAATCCAGATGCCCTTTCCCGGCAGACTGATAAGTTGCCGGGGCTCTGTAGTCAAGGTATGCAGTATGGCCTTGCCGGAAATGTCGAATACTGTCAGACTGCTTCCCGTGGGGGCTGTCACGGAGAGTTCGCCGTCAGTTACGCTGATTGAGATTTCCTGATCCGGGTGGCTTTCAACTGCCGAGTGTATGTCCGGTCTTGCATGGAATGATACCAGACCGTTTTCAAGTTTTATGTCATAAATGGAATACAAAGGATATGACGTACCGGCTTTGAGTACGGGAGTTCCAAGCGTGGTGATGCTGTCAATGTCCTTATAGGGGAACAGGTCACCTGAGTTGGTGTTCCTGTCATAATCGTTGTCGGCAGGCAGGATTGCATATCTTTTGTTGTTTTTCTGGTTGTTGACGTTATTGCCAACCCATCTGTTGTTGTCATAATTGACCGCTGTGACCATCAGTCCTTGGCAAGCCTGATACTTGTACCATCCGGTTCCGTTATGGTTCTCCAGAATTATGAACTGGTCATCAAGGCCGGTGTTGAGCCTGTATGCGGAATGGATGCCTGCCTCCGGTTGGGGCTTGGTTCCTATTTCATTGAGGTAATAGTATCCTGAATAGTCAATCTCTTCAATGTCCATCCATCCCAGAGAGTATTTTTCAAATGCGGTATAGCCCACAGGCGAGAACCCTCCATTCTCATAAATCCCGTAATCCATAATGCTCCAGTAGCCCATGGAGGCATCTGTTATGGATTCCGATTCGGACGAGGTGTTGTAGAAATCGGGCAGTCCAAGCGTGTGGGAGAACTCATGGCAGAAAGTGCCTATGCCGTCAGGAATGGAATCCGAATCCCAGAACAACTCGCATGAGCAGGCGAATTTGATCTTTCTGATTCCGCTTTTGTATATGGCAGGTTCATTCCTGTTGTCAATATCCAGGTAGCTGGCTTGCGGCCAGATGGTGTTGACATCGGCCCCGTCATAATTCTCGCCGCGTCCTGCATATATGATTGAAAGCTGGTCAATGGTTCCGTTACGTGCGTATCCTGACAGGTCAGCCAGTCCGTTCTCTATTACAAGTCTGCATATTTCGCGTACAAGCATATTGATATTGTCGTCTTTTGTACCCTTCCCGTAATAGGCGTACCCTTTGGACGGATGGACGGGGCCTATTATCTTGAACTTGGGCACATACTGTCCGTAAGACTGGTCCCTGAAATAATCCGATACACTACCGGTAGCCCCGTAATATCTGACTCCATTATGTATGAATCCGATTGTATCGGTGTATCCCTGTTCATTGAACATCTTTTCATAACGTTCCAGCAAGGCTAGCGTGTCGCGGAGTGTAAAAGGACAGTCTATGAAATCAACCAGGATGAGGGGGTATTCTATGGTGCCGGTTCTGGGAATGTCATTGTTGGCATAGACGCCTGGAACGGCAGCCCGGGTGAGTATGGAGGATGAATTGTCCGACCATAGCATGGGATTGTCACGGTCAGTGGGGAGTATGTATTCAGGTAAACGATGGCCGGGTTCCCTGCGTATCTGGACTGCCCGGGCCGTCATCACGAACAATAAGGCAGCACATAAGACGGATATGTACCTGCTAAGTCTCACTTCTGGAAGTTCTTCTTTTTAAGTTCAAAGCTCTGGCTCAGATATTTCTCCCTGACTATAGGATTTTCGGCCAGTTCCTCAGGCTTGCCCTGGAACAGGATGCGTCCTTCAAACAGCAGGTAGGCGCGGTCTGTTATACTTAGGGTTTCGTGTACGTTATGGTCAGTTATGAGGATACCTATGTTGCGGTCCTTGAGTTTCCACACTATCTGCTGAATATCCTCCACTGCTATGGGATCGACGCCGGCGAACGGCTCGTCCAGCATTATGAACTTGGGTTCAATGGCCAGGCAGCGGGCTATTTCAGTACGGCGGCGCTCACCACCCGATAGGCGGTCGCCCAGATTCTTGCGTACCTTCTGGAGGCGGAACTCTGCAATGAGGCTCTCCAGTTTCTCGCGCTGGTACTCAAGAGGTCTTCCGGTAAGTTCAAGAACGGATGCTATGTTATCTTCGACACTCATTTTGCGGAACACGCTGGCCTCCTGTGCCAGATAGCCTACACCTGCGCGGGCACGCTTATAGACCGGATAGTCAGTGATATCCTGGTCATCCAGATATATATGGCCCTCATTGGGCGTTATAAGACCTGTGGTCATGTAGAACGATGTGGTCTTGCCGGCTCCGTTGGGGCCAAGCAAACCTACTATCTCGCCTTGTTTTACATCAAACGAGACATGATTTACCACGGTGCGCTTTCCGTACCGTTTTACAAGATTCTCTGTCCTCAGGACCATCTTGTGGTCAGGTGTCTGCTCTTGAATCTCTTCCATACTTTTGCAAAGATAGTGCAATTTAATAACATTAACAAGGCTAGAGAGCGCTGATAGGGGACGGTTCTTTTTGTGCCCTTGGCAAGGGCACAAAAAGAACCGTCCCCAGTGAGCCCTTCCAACCGAGCAGACTGCTAAAAATTCTCAATTATTTCACCATTTGAAGTAATTAAACTAATTTTGCACCCTAATTAAAAAAGACGAGTTATACTACAATCATAAGTACAGAATGAACGTAAAGTTTGAGAATGTAAGTAAGGTACAGGGCCTGCTTACCGTCAGCATGGACAAGGCTGATTATCAGGAGAATGTGGATAAGGCTCTCAAGGATGCCAGAAAGAAGATGCAGATGCCGGGTTTCCGTCCGGGTATGGTTCCCATGGGACTGGTGCAGAAGATGTACGGCAAGTCCATCAAGGCCGATGAAATCAACAAGATCCTTCAGGAAAAAGTATTCAGCTACATCAAGGACAACAAGATAGATATGCTTGGCGAACCGCTTCCCAACGATGAGAAGGAGGCCGGCTTGAGCCTTGATGCCGACGAGCAGACATTCTACTTTGACATCGCACTTGCTCCGCAGTTCAACGCGGAGATAGGCAAGGATGATGCCATAACATATTACGAGATAAAGGTGACCGATGAGATGGTTGACAACCAGGTCAAGGCCTACACCCAGCAGAACGGTCATTACGAGCAGGTTGATGCCTATCAGGAGAATGATGTAATTAAGGGTCAGCTTGTAGAGCTTAACGCCGATGGTTCAGCCAAGGATGGCGGTATAGTTGTTGAGGGTGCCACCCTGATGCCCCAGTACATCAAGGATGCCGCTCAGAAGAAGCTGTTTGCCAAGGCCAAGAAGGGTGATGCCATCAAGTTCAATCCCGCCAAGGCTTATGAGGGCAACGCTATAGAGATATCCTCACTCCTTAACAAGAAGAAAGAGGAGGTTGAGGGTATTGATGCCGATTTCTCACTTACAGTTCAGGATATAACCCGCTTTGTAGAGAGCGAGCTGAACCAGGAGGTATTTGACCGCGTGTTCGGCAAGGACGTTGTCAAGGATGAAGCCGGTTTCCGTGCCAAGGTTGCGGAGTCACTGGCTCAGAGCTTTGTTCCCGACAGCGACTATAAGTTCCTGCTTGATGTCCGTGCCTATATGATGGAAAAGGTTGGTAAGCTGGAGTACGCCGAGAATCTGCTCAAGCGTATCATGAAGGCCAACAAGCCCGATGCAGAGCAGGATGAGGCCACATTCCAGCGCAGCCTTGAGGAGCTTTCATGGCACCTTATCCAGGAGAAGCTTGTGGAGAAGTTCGGAATAAAGGTTGAGGATGCCGATGTAAAGGCTATGGCCCGTGAGGCTACCCGCGCCCAGTTTGCCCAGTACGGCATGATGAACATTCCTTATGAACTGCTTGACAACTACTCAAAGGAGATGCTCAAGAAGCGTGAGACCGTTGACGGCCTTGTAAACCGTGCCATCGAATCCAAGCTTACCGCCGCCGTCAAGAAGGAGGTAAAGCTCAAGAACAAGAAGGTTACCATTGACGAGTTCAACAAGCTCTTTGAGCCTGCCGATGCCGCCAAGGGAAAGAAAACCAAGAAATAAGAGTATATATAACAGAGTCTAACTTAAAAGTAAGGGCAATGGACGATTTCCGTAAATACGCTGTCCGTCATCTTGGAATGAACAGCCAGACATTGGATGATGTCATCAAGGCAGAGTTCCAGTATCTGAACCCCTATATCCTTGAGGAGCGTCAGCTGAACGTGACCCAGATGGATGTTTTCTCACGTCTTATGATGGACCGCATCATATTCCTGGGTACGGAAATCAGTGACTATACAGCCAATACGATCCAGGCCCAGCTGCTTTATCTGGACTCGGTGGATTCATCGAAAGAGATCTCGATATATCTGAACTCCCCCGGTGGAAGCGTTACCGCCGGATTGGGAATTTATGATACAATGCAGTTCATCTCCAGTCCCGTGGCAACTATCTGCACGGGTATGGCAGCCAGTATGGCAGCCGTGCTTCTGGTATCCGGTCAGGAGGGCAAGCGCTCGGCTCTGCCTCATAGCCGCGTCATGATTCACCAGCCTCTGGGTGGTGTTCAGGGTCAGGCCAGTGACATTGAGATTACTGCGCGTGAGATCCAGAAGATGAAGAAAGAACTTTACACAATCATTTCGGAACACTCACACACACCGTTTGAAAAGGTGTGGGCCGACAGTGACCGTGACTACTGGATGTCAGCGCAGGAGGCCAAGGAGTACGGCATGATTGACCAGGTGTTGGAAAAGCGCAAGTAAGAAGATTCTGACTGCATGGCAAAGAAGGATAAATGCTGTAACTTTTGTGGCCGGACCGACAAGGAGGTAGGTTTTCTCATAACAGGAATAGACGGCTGTATCTGCAACGAATGCGTTGAGCGTGCCGCAGAGATTGTGCGCGACGCCAAGCAGGAGGGGGATAAACCGTCATTCACGATGAAGTCCGTACCCAAGCCCAAGGAGATAAAGAAATTCCTTGATGACTATGTCATAGGGCAGGATTCCGCCAAGCGTTATCTTTCAGTTGCCGTTTACAACCATTACAAGCGTATCACCCAGCCTGAGACCGATGATGTTGACATAGAGAAGAGCAACATAATCCTTGTGGGTGCTACCGGTACCGGCAAGACATTGCTGGCCAAGACAATAGCTCGTCTGCTCAAGGTGCCGTTCACAATTGTTGATGCCACGGTCCTGACCGAGGCCGGTTATGTGGGCGAGGATGTGGAGAGCATACTGTCCCGTCTGCTTCAGGTGGCCGATTATGATGTGGCCGCAGCTGAACGCGGAATAGTATTCATAGATGAAATAGACAAGATAGCCCGCAAGAGCGACAATCCTTCGATTACGCGTGACGTAAGCGGTGAGGGTGTACAGCAGGGACTCCTGAAACTGCTTGAGGGCACTGTGGTCAATGTGCCCCCTCAGGGAGGACGCAAGCATCCTGAGCAGAAGTTCATACAGGTGAACACCAAGAACATACTGTTTATCTGCGGCGGAGCGTTTGACGGCATTGAGCGCAAGATTGCCAACCGCTTGAATACTCAGGTTGTGGGCTTTGACTCCGTAGAGCAGCGCAGTAAGGTTGACCTGAATAATCTGATGAAATATGTGTCGCCGCAGGATCTGAAGTCATATGGCCTTATACCTGAAATCATAGGCCGTCTGCCGGTGGTGACCAGCCTCCAGCCTTTGGACCGCGAAGCCCTGCGCAATATACTTACTGAACCCAAGAATTCAATAGTACGCCAGTATATAAAGATATTCAAGCTTGACGGCGTGGAGCTTACCTTCCAGCCCGAGGTGTTGGATTTTATTGTAGATAAGGCAATTGAGTTCAAGCTTGGCGCACGCGGTCTCAGGTCTATAGTGGAGACCATAATGATTGATGCCATGTACGACACCCCGTCATCGGGCAGAAAAAGCTATACGGTGACTTTGGACTATGCCAAGGCCCAGCTGGACAAGGCTGACGGCACTGTATTTGAGAATGCCTGACCGGTTGCGTCCATTTTAAAATTATTTGCGTTTTTTTTGGTCAAAAAGTTTGCAAGTATAAAATACTTGTACTTAACTTTGTTCTTTATCCTATAGGATAGATAGTATTCTTTTTTATTGTTTGTATGACAAAAGATGTAAATCTGCAGGAAATACTGAAAGTTCATTTTGGCTTTGACACTTTCAAGGGAGACCAGGAGGCGATAATCCGCAACCTGCTGGCAGGCAACGACACGTTCGTGCTTATGCCTACAGGCGGAGGCAAGTCCCTTTGCTATCAGCTTCCGGCTCTTGTCATGGAAGGTACGGCCATCGTCATATCGCCGCTTATCGCCCTTATGAAGAACCAGGTTGATGCCATGCGTAACCTGGGCGAGGAGGACGGTATTGCCCATTTCATCAATTCATCCCTGAACAAGACCTCCATAGACCTTGTCAAGTCAGACATACTGGAGGGCAAGACTAAACTATTGTACGTGGCTCCTGAGTCACTTACCAAAGAGGAGAATGTGGATTTCCTCAAGAAGATAAAGATATCTTTCTATGCCATAGATGAGGCGCACTGCATATCGGAATGGGGACATGATTTCCGCCCTGAGTACCGCAAGATACGGGATATAGTGAAGGAGATAGGTCTGGCACCTATCATTGCTCTCACGGCTACCGCCACCAATAAGGTGCGTGACGACATAAAGAAGAACCTGGGCATACAGGATGCCAAGGATTTCAAGTCATCATTCAACCGACCCAACCTGTACTATGAGGTAAGGCCCAAGACCAAGAACGTTGACAAGGACATAATCAAGTTCATAAAGTCCAATCCGGGCAAGTCAGGCATCATATACTGCCTTTCACGCAAGAAGGTTGAGGAACTGGCCGAGATACTTCAGGCCAATGACATATCGGCCATGGCATATCATGCAGGAATGGAGGCTGCCGCACGCAGCAAGACGCAGGACGCCTTCATAATGGAGAAGATTGACGTGATTGTGGCCACCATAGCGTTCGGCATGGGTATTGACAAACCCGATGTACGTTATGTCATTCACTATGATATTCCCAAGAGCCTTGAGGGCTACTATCAGGAGACAGGCCGCGCCGGACGTGACGGCGGTGAGGGTCAGTGCATAGCATTCTACAACAGCAAGGATGTCCAGAAACTGGAAAAGTTCCTTGAGGGCAAGCCTCTGGCCGAGCAGGATATAGGCCGTCAGCTGCTGGCCGAGACCACCGCTTACTGTGAGTCATCGGTTTGCCGCAGAAAGCTTCTGCTCCACTACTTTGGCGAGAACTATGAGGAGGATAACTGCGGTAACTGCGACAACTGCCTTAATCCCAAAAAGCAGGTTGAGGCACAGCAACTGCTTGAGACGGTACTTGAATGTATCGCCGCTGTCAAGGAGAACTTCAAGGCTGATTATATCATCGATATGCTCCTTGGTAAGGAGACATCGGAGATAACAGACCACATGCACGATGACCTGGAGGTGTTCGGTTCCGGTTCCGACGAGGAGGAGAAGACTTGGAACGCCGTTATCCGTCAGGCCCTGATTGCCGGCTATATCCGCAAGGATGTTGAGAACTACGGTCTGCTCAAGATAACGGAAGAGGGACGTGACTTCATGAAGAACCCCAAGTCATTCCTGATTGTCGAGGACAAGGAGTTTGACGATGACGAGACCGAGGGCCCGATGCGTGGCGGCGGTTCGTTTGCAGTGGATCCCGAGCTTTACTCCATGCTTAAGGACCTGCGCAAGAAACTCTCCAAGCATCTTCAGCTTCCGCCGTACGTGATATTCCAGGATCCGTCTCTGGAAGCTATGGCTACCACTTATCCCGTAACCATTGAGGAGCTCCAGAATATTCCGGGAGTGGGTGCAGGCAAAGCCAAGCGTTACGGCCAGGAGTTCATTGACCTGATAAAGCGTCATGTCGAGGAGAATGAGATTGAGCGCCCCGAAGATCTCCGCGTCAGGACAGTGGCTAATAAGTCCAAACTGAAGGTCAGCATCATTCAGAGCATTGACATGAAGGTGGCATTGGACGATATTGCCATCAGCAAGGGAATAGACTTTGACGAGCTGCTGACAGAGATTGAGGCAATAGTCAATTCCGGAACAAAACTGGACATAGACTACTTCATAGAGAGCGTGATGGACGAAGACCGTGCCGAGGATATATATGAGTATTTCCGTGAGTCGGAGAGCGATTCCATAGATGATGCGATTGACGAGTTGGGTGATGATTACAGTGAGGAGGAGATTCGTCTGGTACGCATCAAGTTCATATCAGAAATGGGTAACTAACAAACAATACAATATTATGTCATTTTTAGAAGATAGAGTAGCAATGGAGGGCCTGACATTTGATGATGTCCTGCTTATTCCTGCTTATTCAGAGGTTCTGCCGCGTGACATCAATCTTACTTCAAGGTTCTCACGCAACATCAGCCTGAACATTCCGTTCGTGACAGCAGCTATGGATACCGTAACGGAATCACGCATGGCCATTGCCATTGCACGTGAAGGCGGTATCGGTGTAATTCACAAGAATATGTCAATAGCCGAGCAGGCGCGTCAGGTTGCCATTGTAAAGCGAGCCGAAAACGGTATGATATATGACCCAGTCACAATACATCGTCATAATACAATCAAGGATGCCCTGGCTCTCATGGCAGAGTATCATATCGGCGGTATTCCTGTCGTGGAGGAGGACGGCAAGCTGTGTGGTATAGTCACAAACCGTGACCTGAGGTTCCAGCGCAACTATGATGTCAAGATAGAGGATGTCATGACCAAGGAGAATCTGGTTACCACTCACCAGCAGGTTGATATGGAGGCCGCTTCACAGATCCTGCAGGAGAACAAGATTGAGAAACTGCCTGTTGTAGATAACAACGGAAAGCTGGTAGGCCTTATCACATATAAGGATATTACCAAGGCCAAGGACAAACCCATGGCATGCAAGGACAGCAAGGGCCGTCTGCGCGTGGCTGCAGGTGTGGGCGTTACTGCTGATACCTTGGACCGCATGGCAGCCCTGGTGGAGGCTGGAGCCGATGCTATTGTTATTGATACAGCCCATGGTCACACCAAGAGCGTCATTGCCAAGCTCAAGGAGGCAAAGGCCAGTTTCAGCAATATAGACATAGTTGTCGGAAACATTGCAACCGGTGCAGCAGCCAAGGCTCTTGTCGAGGCCGGTGCCGATGCGGTAAAGGTGGGTATGGGTCCCGGCTCAATCTGCACCACCCGTATCATTGCCGGTATCGGTGTTCCCCAGGTATCAGCTGTTTATGATGTCTATTCGGCTATCAAAGGCTCAGGTGTACCTATCATCGCCGACGGCGGTCTGCGCTACTCGGGCGATGTGGTCAAGGCTCTTGCAGCAGGCGGTGACAGCGTAATGTTCGGATCACTTGTAGCTGGTACGGAGGAGTCACCCGGTGAGACCATCATATTCAACGGCCGTAAGTTCAAGTCATACCGTGGCATGGGTTCTCTGGAGGCTATGGAGAACGGTTCAAAGGACCGTTATTTCCAGGCCGATACAAAGGATACCCGCAAGCTTGTTCCGGAGGGTATTGCAGCACGTGTTCCTTATAAGGGAACCCTTTACGAGGTTGTATATCAGCTGGCAGGTGGCCTGCGCTCAGGTATGGGCTATTGCGGCGCTCCCAATATCGAGAAACTTCATGAAGCCAAGTTCGTACGCATAACGAATGCTGGTATGAACGAGAGCCATCCGCATGATGTGGCCATAACAAGCGAGGCTCCCAACTACAGCCGTCATGAGTAACGAGCAGCAAAACGTGAACCTTTTGATTATGAGACGTATTATTACCTTCGTATTCTCCGCTCTTTTGTGCATACCGTTTTTTGCGCAGGCGGATGACCCTGTGGTGATGACCGTAAACGGATATGATGTCAAAAAATCAGAGTTTGAATATTTCCTCAACAAGAACAAGACTGAAACAACCGTTTCAAAGAAGATAATCAGACAATACGCTGACCTTTACATCAATTTCAAGCTTAAGGTTCAGGCGGCAATGGACGAAGGCCTGGATAAAACCGATTCATTCCTTGAAGAGTATAAGATGTACAGGGATATGCAGGCCGAGTATTATCTGGTGGATACATTGTTTCTGGAAGAGTCTGCACGCAGGACCTATGAAAGGTCTTTGGACGATGTCGGCCCGGACGGCCTTGCCAGCATATCGATAATCTCGTTGACACCCCAGGAAGATACGCGTGAGTCTTTCATGGAACAGGTGGAGCTTATGGATGAGATATATGAGATGCTTGAGGCCGGTCAGTCATTTCCGGACCTGGCCAGGAAATTCTCAACTGACGATCTTGCCGCTGCCGGTGGCGTTGCCGGATGGGTTTCCCGTTCACAGGTTCCCGAGGATGTGGCTGATATAGTGTTCAGCCTGGATCCCGGCCAATACAGCCATCCGTTTGTATCGGACGGAATAGTTTTCCTGATAAAGGTTGATGCCCGCCGTCAGATAGGTTCTTATGAGGAAAACCGTGCGGACATATATCAATGGATGCTCCAGAACGAATACTACCAGGAGGCCAAGCGGCGCAAGGCAAATGAATATGCCGCGCGTTTAGGTTGGGATTTGAGAGACGATGAGGCGGTGGCTCATCTGGACAGTGTGTTGGAAGAGGTGGAACCGGATTTCGGCAACGTGTCAAGGGAGTATCACGACGGTCTTTTGTTGTTTGACATAAGCAACCGCGAGGTATGGGAGAAGGCTGCCAATGACCAGGCCGGAGTGGAGAACTACTATAATTCACATATCAAGCAGTACAAGTTCAAGGAACCGTGCTTTAAGGGAATGGTATTCTTCTGTGTGGATGAGGATGTGTTCCATCAGGTTGAAGGCGCCGTAAAAGGCCTTGATATATCACAATGGATTGACACCATAGTGAAATTCAATAAAGAGAGGATAGTTGTCAGGGTAATGCGCGGAACCTCCGAGACCGGTATTTTCAGGAAAGGACAGAACGCTTATGTGGATAAGATAGTATTCGGTGAGGGCGAGTTTGAGCCTATGAAGAGTTTTCCATATACAAATGTTATAGGAAGGACGATAAAGAAACCTGAATGCCTGGGCGATGTTTCATCGGAGGTGCTTGAAGATTATCAGAACTATCTGGAACAGCAATGGGTCAGTCAATTGCGCAGTAAATATAGTTTTACAATCAACAAAAAGGTATTGAACGATATTCATTGCGAATAATGGAAGGAAGAAGGTCCTGTATTTGGCCTGTATGGGGAATACTGTGGTTGCTGCCGCTGTTTTTTATGGTCTCGTGCAAATGGGACGGCAAGTCTCCCCAGTATGTATATGGCAAGACTCCTGTCGTGGAGGTGGGAGCCGACGTCCTTTATGCAGAAGACATAAAGCAGGTCCTTCCATTGGGAATGTCAAATGCTGACAGTACACTGTTTGTTGAACGGTACATAAGGAACTGGATACAGGATATCCTGTTCTATCAGAATGCCATCAGAAACATACCTGATACAAAAGACATAGACCGTCTGGTTGATGGGTACCGCCGTTCGCTGTTTGAGCATGAGTACCAGCGCAGGCTTATAGAGCAGAAGTTCTCTTCAGAGATAACCGATAACGAGATAGAACAGTTTTATAATGACAATCAGGGATTGTTCGTGCTTGATGAATCCTTGATAAAGGGCCTGTTCATAAAGATATCCAACAAGTCTCATGACCTGTCGGACATACACAAGCTTTATACGCAGATGGATGACGCCTCTTTTGAGGAGATAGAGAAATACTGTGTCCGCAATGCCGCCCGGTGCGATTTCTTTTATGACAGCTGGCATACCGTTGCGGAACTGGAGGTGTTGCTGCCGGCAATGGACAAGCCGCTTGAAACGATCCTGAAGGACAGTTGCGGTTATGAGTTCAAGGATGAGGAGTTCATTTATCTGCTTAATGTAAGTGAGTGTGTCCTCAAAGGCGGTATCGAACCTTTGGATCATGCCCGTGCCAGAATACGCGGACTGCTCATAAACAGCAATGAGGTTGCTTATATCAGAAAAATCAAGGAGGATCTTTATGAAGCTGCCTTGGATAAGAACAGAATAACTTTCCATAATAAAAAGAACCAATGAGAAAAGACATATTCTTGAAAATAACGGTTATGTTGGCAATGATGCCCTGCACATATTCATTCGCCCAGAACAATGTTATTGATGAGGTGGTTTGGGTTATTGGCGATGAGGCTATATACAAGTCGGAGGTGGAGGAAGCACGTCAGGATGCCCAAATGCGCGGAGCCCAATGGAATGGAGACCCTTACTGCATAATCCCGGAGCAGCTTGCAATCAACAAACTTTTCCTGAACCAGGCGGAGCTGGACAGTATATCGGTTACTGACGATGATGTATCGTCTTATGTTGAAGCAAGGTATAAGGATTACGTGAGCCAGGCGGGATCGGAAGAGAAACTGGAGGAATATTTCAGCATGAGAACCGATCAGATAAAGAGCCGTCTTTACGAGACAAGCCGCCAGGAATATATTATAAGTAAGGTTCGTGAAAAGATCATTTCACGTGTAAAGGTGACTCCTGCCGAGGTGCGCCGTTTCATGAAGGATATACCTGCCGAGGACATACCGTCAGTTCCCACTCAGGTTGAGGTTCAGATAATTACCCAGGAACCTGTAATCCCGCAGGATGAGATAGATGCCGTAAAGAGTGACCTGAGGGATTATATTGACCGCGTACAATCCGGTGAAGTGACATTCTCTACTCTGGCACGATTGTATTCGGAGGATCCGGGAAGTGCAAGGGACGGCGGTGATGTGGGATTCTTCGGACGCGGAGAGATGGTACCTGAATTCTCTACCGTTGCCTTTAACATGACTGATCCCAACAAGATATCCAAGATAGTGGAGACTGAGTACGGCTATCATATAATACAATTCGTGGAGAGGTTGGGTGACAGGGTACGTGTACGCCACATACTACGTAAGCCCCGTGTTCCCATGGAGAGCGTGAACAACTGTCTGGCAAGGCTGGACTCTATTGCACAGGGTATTCGTGGAGGAAACAGCACGTTTGAGTCATGTGTCGTGGCATATTCCCAGGACAAGGACTCACGCAACAACAACGGCCTGATGACATTTGAGCCGGAGCCCGGCGTGCCCAGAATCTCAAAGTACCAGATGGAGCAGCTTCCGCCTGAAGTTGCCAGAGTGGTTGACAGGATGCATGTGGGAGAGATTTCCGATCCGTTCACCATGCAGCTCAGAAACGGTAAGGTGGTCTGCGCCATTGTAAAGCTCAAGAACAAGATAAACAGTCACAAGGCCAATGTGGCTGATGATTATGAGCAGCTGTACGATATAGTAAGCAGTCAGCGTAAGCAGGAGGTTATAGAAAAGTGGATACGTGAGAAACAGCGTACCACATATGTCAGGATCAGTGAGGGGTGGAATGACTGTGAGTTCATCTATCCCGGTTGGGGTGTCAGCAATTGAAACAGGTAACGATGCTGAAGCTTAGGTGGTTGTCGTTATTTTTCCTGATGTCCTGCACAGTCTTGTCCGTTCAGGCGCAGGATGAAAGGGAGATGCCGGATGCTGAGATAGGATCCGAGCCGGCCGACACCGACTATGTTTATCTGCTGAATGCCGACCTGATACGTTTTGAGAGTTATATCAATCCCGATGCGCAGCGCCTGATGGGCAATGTGGTGTTCCGTCATGACAGCATGTACATGTATTGTGACAGCGCCCTTTTCTTCAAGGAGGCCAATTCTTTCAACGCCTATCATAATGTCCGTGTGGAACAGGGGGATACTTTGTTCCTCTATGGTGATTCAATGTTCTATGACGGGAATACAAGGCTACTCAGGGTACGTGATAACGTGCGTCTGGAGAACAAGACGATGATACTGCTTACAGACAGCCTGAACTATGACCGTAATACGGGGTTGGGATGGTTCTTTGACGGTGGCACTCTGCTTGACGAGGAGAGCACTCTGATTTCAGAATACGGTCAGTTTGACACAAACACCAATCTGGCCACATTCATTGACGGCGTGTCGATGGAGAGCCCTGACTACACTCTCAAATCAGATACGCTTCTGTATGACACAGACCTGCATACAGCGTATATTACCAGCCCCACGGAGATTGTAAACGATGATAATTTCATTACTACCAGTCGCGGACAGTTCAATACTGACAGCAACAATGCCATTCTGCTGGATCGTTCCGTTGTAATAAACAATGAAGGTGACAACAGGATGACAGGCGACAGTATAGTCTATGACAAAGCTTCGGGTATAATGAAAGGTTATGGCGATGTCATTGTAAACAACTATAAGGACAAGGTGGATGTGAACGGTGAGTATGCCTTCTATAACCAGAACAATGACTCGGCTGTAGTCACCGGAAAAGCCCTGCTGACAGAATACTCCATGGGCGACACCCTGTTTGTCCATGCAGATACGTTCCGCCTGGTTACATTCTACAATGAAGCCGGCGACAGTGTCATTGAGCGTCAGATGCGCGGTTTCAACAAGGTGCGCGCATACCGGTTTGATATGCAGATGGTTGCTGACTCAATGGTATTCACGTCGGTAGATTCAAGCCTGACACTGTATCATGATCCCATAGTATGGAACGAAGATCAGCAGGTTCTTGGCGAGAAGATTATCTTTTATATGAATGACAGTACGATAGACTGGGCTCACGTGATAGGTCAGGCATTGTTCATACAGAGGAATGACTCAGTGCATTACAATCAGATAACAGGCCGCGAGATGAAAGCCTACTTCAAGAACGGAGATATTGACAAGGCTGACGTCATAGGTAATGTCCTGGCGGTTTTCTACCCGCTGGACGCGGATTCGGCCATGATTGGAATGAATACTACCGAGGCATCGAACCTGACCATATACTTCAAGATGCGTGCAGTTGACAGGATTGTCGTGAGGAGCCGTTCCAACGGGATAATGTTTCCCATGGACAAGATTGATGAGAAGAAGATGTTCCTGGCAAATTTCAACTGGTTTGACAGGATAAGGCCCAGAGATCCGGAGGATGTATTCTACTGGCGCGGCAAGAGGGTTGAAGAACAGTTGAGCAAGAATAGTTCCATCAAGGAGGTACCGCTTCCTACATTAGACCGTAAAAAGAGGAAATAGCTATGGGAATGTTCAATGTCAGGGAACCGCGCCGTTTTGAGCATAAGTACATTTACTATGACGAGCGCAAGGAGAAGCTTGCCAAGATAGAGGAGAAGGCCAAGCGTGAATTGGGTATGCTGCCTGAGGAGGAGTTCAACCCGGAGAGCATACGTGGCAAGTTCGTGGAGGGAACCAAGCATCTTAAACGCCGTAAGGAGTATGGCGGCCCAAGGTTGAGCTTTCCGGTGGCCATTGTGCTTATTTTCCTTCTGATACTGTTGTTACTTAATATCCTTAACGGAAATCTGTTATAAGGTTTGTATGGAAAATAAGATAAAGGTACTGTCACAGCAGGTTGCCAGCCAGATAGCCGCAGGTGAGGTGGTGAACCGCCCCGCATCGGTTGTAAAGGAGCTGGTGGAGAATGCCGTCGATGCAGGTGCTGACAATATCAGGATCCTGCTGACGGATGCCGGACGTACCTCCATACAGGTCATAGACAACGGTTGCGGAATGAGTCCGGATGATGCACGTACGGCATTTGAACGTCATGCAACATCCAAGATACGTGAATCGGATGACCTTTTCTCGCTGACCACATTCGGATTCAGGGGTGAAGCCCTGCCGTCAATCGCCGCTGTTGCCGAAGTCCATTTGCGTACCCGTACCGCCCAAAGTGATACCGGTACGGCCTTAATGGTCAAGGCGTCCGAGATAGAGTTGGAGGAGCCTTGCGTATGTCCCGTGGGCAGTTCGTTCACGGTGCGTAACCTGTTCTTTAACGTGCCGGCACGCCGCAAGTTCCTAAAGAGCAATCAGACTGAATACGGACATATACTGAATGAGATTGAGCGCGTGGCTTTGGCTCATCCGGAGGTGGCTGTTGAGCTTACCAACCAGGGCGAGCAGGTGCTTTCGTTGCCCGCATCGGCCATAAAACAGCGTATTGTCAATCTGTTCGGGCGTAAGATGAACGAGGCGTTGCTTCCTGTTGAGGTTGAGACATCGGTGGTGAAGGTGAGCGGATTCTGTTCCAATCTGGACAATGTGAAGGGCCGCGGTGCCAAGCAGTTCTTCTTTGTTAACGGCAGGTTCATGCGCCATCCCTATTTCCACAAGGCAGTAGTGAGCGCATACGAAGGCCTTGTACCGGAGGGCGACCAACCGTCATATTTCCTGTTCCTGAATGTCCCGCCCGAAACCATTGACGTGAACATACACCCCACCAAGACCGAGATAAAGTTCCAGGATGAGCAGGTGATATGGAAGATTCTCATGGCCGCCGTCAAGGAGACAGTGGGCCAGTTTGAGAAGATGCCCACCATAGACTTCAATACGGCCGATATGCCGGATATTCCCATCTATGATGCATCACGTCCGGTAATACAGCCCAAGGTGAGCTACAATCCTGACTTCAATCCGTTTGCAGGCAGCCGTAATGAATCCGGCCAGACGCGAACCAACAGGGATAACTGGAGCAAGCTGTACGGTGATGTCATTGAACGCAAGGTCAATGACGGAGGGATCCCGTTCACACCCATGAGCGAGACCTTTGTAAAGCCTGATGAGGAACCGCTCAAGCCATATCAGTTTGCTGACCGTTTCATCCTTGTCCCGTCTGAGCAGGGGCTTATGATAATTGACCAGCACCGTGCACACACCAAGGTTCTATATGAGCGTTTCATGGCAGATGCCAAGAGTCATAGCGCCGCATCGCAAGGTCTGCTGTTTCCTGAGATGTTCCAGCTGTCTGCTACTGATGCAGCCGCCTTTGCAGAACTGAAACCCCGTTTTACCGCATTGGGATTTGACCTTTCGGATATGGGTCGCGGAGCTGTTGCCGTACAGGGCGTACCGTCGGGAATGGAGGGGCAGGATTATGAGCGTCTTATTACAGATATGATTGCCGACCTGCGCATAAACCCTACTCAGGAAGAGGAACGTCAATTGGAGAGTATGGCGCTGGCCATGGCCAGAAAAGCTGCAATCCCTGCCGGACGTCATCTGTCGGAAAATGAGATGCAGGAGCTGGTACGTTCACTTAAGGCATGCAGCATGGCGTCACGCACACCGGACGGCAAGAACGTCTATGTGATTAAATCTGAAGAGGAAATCTCCAAGTGGTTCTGATTAGCCTATCGGGCCGTGCTTGTGCTTGTTCCAGAGTCCGTAGATTTCACTTACATTACCGGCGGTAATGAATCCGTGAATATCATTCTTCTTCATAAAGTCCATCAGACTTGAGAACTCATCCTGTGTAAGCAGGGCCTGGATCTCTACGTTCTCCTTACCGCTGTATCCGCCTGTCACTTTATAGAGACTGCATCCACGGTCCAACTCTTCGATAATATATTTACGCAGTATCTCATGGCTTGAGGATATGATACACACCCTTTTGCGCTTGTTTATGCTGGCTGTGAAGTAATCCACCACAATACCGTTTATCCAGGTTCCTATCAGGCCTACCACCACCATACGGAACGGGTTGATGGCAAAAGCCGTGCAGCAGATGATTGCTCCGGCTACCGATATGGATGCGCCAATGTCAAAATGCAGGTACTTGTTCACTATCTTGGCCAGAATGTCTAGACCACCGGTTGATGCGTTTATGTGGAACAGTATGGCTTGCGATGCACTGAGCAGCAGCACGAAACAGCAAAGGTCCAGCCAGATGTCGCCCATGACCGAAGTTCCGTCAGTAATGAGTTCCGATGCCGGCAGGATTTTCTCCCAAAGGTCCATCAGCGGTCCCAAAATCATGGCCGTATATACGGTTTTTAGACCAAATTCCTTGTCAATTAGCAGATAAGCCAGTATCAGAAGTATAGCGTTTATGATTACAATCACGGTAGAGACCTTGACAGGCATACCAATAAGTTCAAATACTCCGCTTATCACGATGGAAAGACCGGATATGCTGCCTATAATCAGTTTGCTTGGAACCAGGAAGTAGTTGACTGCCAATGCCGATACAGCCATGCCGGCAGTCATTATCATGAGCTCTTTCCAGAACTTCCATGTCTGCAAGGCACTCCATGCGGTATTTGCCGCATCCTTTATTTTGCTCATATAGTCCTTTTTTGTTTTGGCGTTCAATACACCTTGAATCCTATAATCTGCCGTACCTCGCGCAGTGTCTTTGATGCGCTCTCACGGGCCTTCTCAGCACCGGCACGTGCAATCCTGTCAAGCAGTTCCGTGTTGCTGGCATATTCCTTGATGCGTTCACGGATAGGATCGGTAGCTGCAACAATATCCTCGGCCAGCTGTTTCTTAAGGTCACCGTAGCGCAGGGTGCAGTCATTCCATTTCTCGTTGAAATAGTTGTATGTCTCCTTTGATGAAACTACATCCAGCAGGGTGAAAAGGTTCTGTATCACATCCGGTTTCTGGCTGTTTGGAGCCTGAGGACCTGCATCGGTCACGGCCTTCATTACCTTCTTGCGTATGACAGAAGGCTCGTCGCACAGGTAGATGCAGTTGCCTTCGCTCTTGCCCATCTTACCTGATCCGTCCAGTCCGGGAATCTTTATGCCGCCTTCCTTTGCCAGTGAGAATGATGCCGGCTCGGGAAAGAAATCAACCTTGTACATCTGGTTGAAACGGCGTGCAAACTTGCGGGCCATCTCCATGTTCTGCTCCTGGTCCTTGCCTACGGGAACCTTGTTGGCCTTATGGATAATGATGTCCGATGCCATCAGGGTGGGGTATGTAAGCAGTCCTGCGTTCACGTTGTCAGGCTGCTTGCGTGCCTTCTCCTTGAATGATGTCACGCGCTCCAGCTCGCCCAGATAGGCGTTCATATTCAGATACAGATAGAGCTCAACTACCTCGGGCACATCGCTCTGCACATAGATTGTAGCTTTGTCAGGGTCCAGACCGCAGGCCAGGTACTCGGCCAGGATTGTGCGGACACTGTTCTGGATGTTCTCAGGGGTAGGATGGGTAGTGAGGGAGTGCCAGTCTGCAATGAAGAAGAAGCATCTGTACAAATCCTGAAGCTTGATGAAGCTTGTCACTGCACCGTAGTAGTTACCCAGGTGAAGGTTTCCTGTGGGGCGTATGCCGCTGAGAACTGTTTCCATATATTTAGTCTTTTTTTGCACCGCGAAGATACCATAAAAGAGCCACACAGGGAAAAATATTGCAAAAAAAGGACCGAAAGTTTTTGCCTGTACGCAAAAGTGCTTATCTTTGCACCGCTTTTACGGAAAGCACGGGCCTTATCTTTGCACCGCTTTTACGGAAAGCACGGGCGTTTAGCTCAGCTGGTTCAGAGCATCTGCCTTACAAGCAGAGGGTCGGCGGTTCGAATCCGTCAACGCCCACAAAAAAAGGAGTCTCAGTCGAGGCTCCTTTTTTTGTGGACGCTGACGGATTCGAACCAGGGGGCTGGTGCCCCCTCGTCCTCATTTTATTTTGCTACGCAAAAGCGCTCCATTTCATTTCGCTTGGCGGCCCTCCGGGACCGCGTTCTCGCTCCAAGCATTCGCTCGCTCCGATACGTTTGTACCTGCGTATTTTTTTACGCAGGAGCGTTACATTTATTTTTCATTTTTGTACTTTTGGACTAACAAAAGGACTAACATTTATGCGTAAGATTTTGTTTTGTGCTCTTATGACCATAGTGGCTGTGGGCACTGTTCAGGCTCGTAAACTTATTTCCTGGAACATTCAGGACGGAATGTGGTCAGACCAGTCCAACAATTATGACAACTTTGTGGAGTTCCTCAAGGCCACAGACCCTGATGTCTGTGTCTTCTGTGAGGCCAAGACAACCCATCTTGAGTCAGGTCAGGAACCGTATCTGCCTGCCAACTGGGACAAGGTGGCTGCCCGTTACGGACATCCGTATGTATATCTGGCTGTTGAGCAGGATAATTCTCCTCAGGTCATAACTTCAAAGCATCCCATCAACAACGTTAAGAGAATACCGGGCGGTAACGATACCATTGTAGGCCATGGTGCAGGCTGGGTCCAGATAGAGATGGACGGCAAGATCTATAATATAGTATGCATGCATGCCATGCCGTTCGCAATGGGTGCCGGCGGTATGGGCGGATTCGGAGGCGGACGTCCGTCGGGCGGCAGCAGCAGGTCTCAGGGCGGTGCTGCACCCCAAGGCGGTTCAAGACCTTCCGGTAACGGTGGTGCGCAGAGTGGCAATAGGCCTTCAGGCAGCGGCCGACCTTCTGGTGGCTTTGGCGGATTTGGTGGAATGGGCGGCCCCGGAGGCGGTGGCGGTAGCGATGAGTTCCGCAAGAAAGAGGTGGAGTACGTCTGCAACCAGACCATTCTTACCCGTGAGCATCCCGAGAATGAGCTGTGGCTTATGATGGGCGATTTCAACTCAATCTCAAGCCTGGACAATGACCACTACAAACTGTCGGCCGATTCATCAATCTACTGTGTGCATGATTTTATCAGGAACAAGACTCCCTATATAGACGTGATAGCCAACAAGCATCCGGGAGAGTTCATCCAGTCCAGCCAGAACGGCCGCCGCATAGACTTCATCTATGCTACCGAGCCTGTTATCAAGCAGATCAAGAGTGCCGAGATACTTAACTCCGGCTACACCGAGCAGCGCCGTGAACAGGGCGCATCGTACTGGATTCCGTCAGACCATCGGCCTATACTGATTGAGTTCTGAGGCATTTAGGCTCTCTGAACACATTGGGGACGGTTCTCTGTGTGTTTCCTATTCCGCGAGATTGGAACACACAGAGAACCGTCCCCAATGTGTCCCCAATGTGTTCAGATTGATTTGATCTTGTAGAAGAACAGGCAAGGATTTGAGTCAATGGTGATCTTGTCGGCTACATCCTTAAACTTTCTCAGGAATGGGTCTGATGTCTTTTCGGGAAGGTCCTCACGCAACTGCATCAGACTCATTACTTTACCTATGCCTATGAACCAATCCTGGTATGCCGCCCTGATGTTCTTTACGGGAAGTGTCTTGACATCATCCTCCAATGAATACTGGTAGCGTTTCTGCTTGCCGGTACTCTTGTCTATTATGTAGTAGTTGAATTCATGCAGCTCATTCATAAGTATGAATGAACCAGTCTCATACAGGCCGGTAAATCCTACAAATTCATCTTCATTGTACATGTTGAATGCCGTGAAGAAATTAAAGTCCGTGATGTTCTTCAGTTCACTCTTGCCTGGAACATTATCTACCCCTGGTATCTGTTTCCACGATGTCTCCTTGTCACCATCCAGCACATAAATAGCCGGTTCAAAGGGTGCAATGTAATAGAGCTTACCGTCAAACACGTTACACATGTGCTCACCGCAGAACTCAGCGGTGTTATCGGTTGAGAACGGTACGGATTTTAATTCAATAACGCTGCCGGCCTTAAGGTCAACTATGGAATATAGCAGCCCGCTGTCATTGTAAATATAGTTGTGAACAAACAGCCTGCCGTCAGAGAGCAGACGCACATCGTAAATCAATGACTTCAAAGCATCGCATTCTGCCTTTCTGATAAAGGAACCGTCATACCCAAAGTACAGCAGTTTACCCTGCGTGCCGTCAATCAGACAGACCTGCCTGGAGCTGGCGTCAATATAATAGGCTGACAGATACAGATACTCGTTCGATGCACGGCCTTTCATTCCATAACGGGCGTGCAGGGAGCCGTCCATATTGAATGAATACAGGTTATCATCCGAAGAGATGAAAATTAGGGAGTCTTCTACAAAGATTTTCTGAATATCACCCAATGGAACATCTTTGGAGAGTTCAACAACGTTGAAATCATCAAATACAATCTTGTCGGCATTAGGATACAGTTTCTCATACCCATATTCCGTTGCAGAATTATTCTTGCAACCTGATGCAAAGGAAATCAGAAAGCAGCCCACAACTGCCAGTTTCAAAACATTACTTAATTTCATCTTATTGGACGGTTTATTGGGACAAAAGTAATGCTTTTAGACGAAATAAGAAACCATTCCGGAAATGCGTTTCGGAATGGTTTCTTATTGTGGGAGGGATAGGCCTGAAAGGCCGTAGTTTCCAAGACTATATCCCTTTCAGTTCCCCCAAAAATATAAATCAGTCTTTAGTAGCAGCCTCTAGCTTGCGGCGAAGGATAAACATGATAAGACCGGCAATTACGCACAAGGCAATCAGGATAGCCCAGTTAGCCATAAGCGGAATCTTCTTCCACAAGGCCGACGGAATGCGACTCAGATAGTTACCTATAGCAGTAGCGGCAAACCATCCACCCATCATAAGACCCTTATACTTGGGAGGAGCCACCTTACTTACAAAACTGATACCCATAGGACTGAGCAGCAACTCAGCTACGGTAAGAGTGAAGTAAGTGCCGATAAGCCAGTTGGGGCTGAGCACACTCTGAGCCTGGTCACCCAGGTCCTTAGGTGAGATAAGGTCAGTAGATGCAGCTGTGATTACGGCAAAACCAACGCCAGCCAGCAACATACCCAAACCTATCTTGACGGGAGCTGAAGGCTCCTTGCCTTTCTTACCCAGCGCACCGAACACAGCCACAGATACAGGAGTCAGGGCAACCACAAAGAACGGGTTGAACTGCTGGAAATCGGAAGTGGCGGCATTGAACGGATCAGGCATATTCATATAGAATGCTATGGCGCCTGCCCATAATGCCAGTGTAGCTATGGTGGCTATCACACGGGCCTTCTTGGTGTCGCTCTGGAATATGGCAAACAGTGTGTAGATTGAAACGGCAATGAGTGCCAATGACCAGATGTTGAACCACATGCGGTTGATGCCGGTAATGCCGTTAAGCTTGGTGTATTTATCGGCAAAGAATGTCAGGGCCGAACCGTTCTGGTGGAATGCCATCCAGAAGAATATCACGACAGCGAACACAAGCAGCAGAGCCACGATACGGTCCTTGGTCTGCTTGGGAGTGAGTTCCTGAATCTGTACGTTCTGGGCCTTGGCCTGCTTGGTGTTGACATCGGCATGCTTGAACCAGGGACGGCAGAAGAAATAGATAAGCAGCGAGAGCACCAGCGATGCGCAAGCCACAAAGAAGCAGAGGCGGTAACCCTCGGCCAGTGACTGCAGGTAAGCGCCTGACTGTGCGCCGAACTCTACGGTAGCGTTGTCAATAGGCACAAAATGATAACCTGCACTCTCAATATGCGGGTTGTAGAGGGCTTTGGCCATAGCGGGAGCGAACATAGCGCCTATGTTGATGGCCATATAGAACAGGCTGAACGCAGCGTCACGCTTGTCGGAATACTTGGGGTCATCATACAGGTTACCTACCAGCACCTGCAGGTTACCCTTGAACAGGCCGGTACCTACGGCAATCAGGGCCAGTCCGGCAAACAGGGTCCATTTGTCTATCACCTGTGTGGCCATAGGAACGGCCAGAGCCAGATAACCGAAAATCATCACGAATGCGCCTATGGTGACGCACTTGCCGTAACCTATCTTGTCGGCTATGATACCACCCAGCAGGGGCATGAAATAGACTCCTGCAAGAAAAATAGCATACACTTGTCCGGCAGCATTCTCATCCCAGCCGAATTTGGCCCTCATGTAGAGGGTAAAGATGGCCAGCATTGTGTAGTAGCCGAACCTTTCGCCCGTGTTGGCAAGAGCCAATGCAAACAGGCCTTTGGGTTGTCCTTTAAACATTGTTTAGTTAGTTAATTATTTTGTTTACAGTAATTTATATCAAATAAAACTGATACAAGGGCCGTTTGAAGGCCAATTGACCGCTAATATAAGAAAAAATCAGAATACCCAACCTATTTTGAATGTAGTAACAAAGATTCTGGCCTTGGGATCTCCGGCATTTGTATCGAACAGGTCATTCAACTGATACAGGAAATAGTCTTCAAAGAACAGATCTCCCAGTTTTATACCAAACATGAAATGGTATCCCCACTGGAGGTCAGCTGTCTTGTAATTGAGGTTTCCGCCAAGTGATGAGTTAAAAACGTAACGGGCATTCGCACCGATACCCGCATAGAATCTGAGGTTTGGATCAACATTCTGCAATATAAAGGTAACAGGCATTTCAACAGCCTGGTGACGGTATTGGAATGATGATCCGTAAAGGTCAGCCTGATTAGGGAAAATGCACTTGGTATCTTCATAAGAAGCACCTAAGCGATAACCCATGAACTTATAGTTGTACTGAACAGACAAACCGGCATTCCAGCCGAATTTGCCATCGGTTGTCAGACCTGCTTTCGGGAAACTGATTGATGTTCCGGTAAAGCCCGCACCGGCAAACAGTTCAAACGGTTTAATCTTACCGGAGTGTATTTCCGCTATTTTTCCGGTGGGACCGAATTCCGGGTCCGATGCCATCTGGGTAGTCACCCTTGAGATGAAACAGGTGATTTCTTCAAGACCGTTATAATCAATCAGGTCGGCATCATCGGCGGGCTTGTGATACGGAGACTTTACTCCTGTAAACACATGAAGTGTAGGAACATTATAGTTTCTGGCAAAACTGCGTGTATCGGTTGCTGTCATGACGGCTGTCTCAAAATCACTGATCTTGAGCTTAAGATTGCCTGCGTTGTCCTCCAGAAGTTTCTTACCGTCTTTGAAGGTGCCTGCGCCAAGCAGTTCCAGCTTGCCGTTCTTGGCATACCAGCCCACCATATCAATGCTCATCATGCACTTGACCTGATGTATCTGATCAGTCTTCATCATTTTGGATGCCAGAGCCTCGGACCCCCAGAGTCCCTTCTCCTCACCGTCAAAGGCGGCAATGATAATGCTGCGCTTGAGCTGGCTCTGATTCTCCTTTAGCAAGCGTGCTATCTCTATCAGGGCCGTCGATCCCGATGCGTTGTCATCGGCCCCGTTGCATATCTCGCCGTTCTTGTAACCAATATGGTCAAAGTGTGCGCCCAACAATATGTATTCATCCTTTAATACAGGGTCATTACCGGGTATGATTCCTACCAGATTGGCCATACTGATGCCCTCGCGTGAGAATGGAATCTCAAAGCCTTCGTCAGTAAAGAACGGCTCAATTCCTATCTCATTCCATTGTTCCAGGATGTATGCACGAGCCATGACATCATCCATCGATCCGGCCTCACGTCCGTGAAGAGAGTCGGATGCCAGATAATAAAGGTGTTTTTCAAGTCGTGCTTTGAGGTCTGTGTTCTGCGCATTGGAAAAGGAAACTGCCAGAATACAGGAAAGTAAGATGATTGCTTTTTTCATTTCAGTTATAGTTTTGAGTATTATTGGTTTTCTGGGCCGCTAAATTACAAAAAAAAACATGACCTTTGCAGTATAGGATTAGAGGCAGGAATGAAGGACTTTGCGGCCATAGATTTTGAGACAGCCAACAACGAGCGCTCGTCGGTGTGCTCGGTAGGTGTGGTCATAGTGTGTGACGGTGAGATTACAGATACGTTCTACTCGCTTATCCAGCCGGAGCCCAACTATTACAACTACTGGTGCCAGCAGGTTCACGGCCTATGCTGCGCCGATACCGATGATGCTCCTGTGTTCCCCAAGGTCTGGGCGCAGATAGAACCACTTATAGAAGGCCTTCCGCTTGTGGCCCACAACAGTCCGTTTGATGAAGGCTGCCTAAAGGCCGTATTCCGCGTCTATCAGATGGATTACCCGGATTACAGGTTCTACGATACGCTCTGCGCCTCCCGCCGCAAGCTGCGTAACCTGCCTAACCACCAGCTCCAGACCGTAGCCGCCGCTTGCGGCTATTGCCTTGAGAACCACCATCACGCGCTGGCCGATGCCGAGGCCTGCGCCCGTATTGCAATTGAAATACTGTAATTCAGAGCAGGAAGTTGCTGAGCATGATTACGATGATGACTATTGGCGAAATCCAGCGGACCATAAAGTAAACGAAACTGAATATCCAGCGTGGGGTGCCGGAGGTGTTATGGCCGGTAAGTTCGTCCATGAAATCTTTTTTCTTTATGCGCCAGCCGGCAAAGAGCACCATTATCAGGCTGCCCACGGTAATGAGTACATCACTTGATATTACGTCAAAGAAATCAAAGATATTGTTGCCCATAATAGTGATGCCTGATAGCGTGCCTTGTGACAGGGAGCATATACAGCCCAGCAGTATTATTAGCACCATGCTTACTATTACGGAGCTGTTGCGGCTCAGTTTCCACTCCTCTATGAAATAGCGCACAATAACTTCAAGCATTGAAATGGCCGATGTCACGGCGGCCAGCAGAAGCGACAGGAAGAACAGTATGGCTATTATGCTGCCGCCAGGCATTGAGGCGAACACTCCCGGCAGGGTAATGAACACCAGCCCCGGGCCTGCGTTCACGGCCGGAGCGGTGCCGTTCATATAGGCGATTGCATATACGGCGGGGATGATGGCCAGACCGGCTATTATGGCAAACAGAGTGTCTATCAGGCCGGTGGTGATGGCGGTCATTGCTATATCCTCTTTAGTTTTTACGTATGATCCGTATGTAAGCAGAATGCCGATACCTATGCTCAGGGACATGAACGCCTGCCCCAGTGCGGTAATGAGCACCTTGCCGTCTATCTTGCTGAAATCAGGTATAAGTAGGTACTTTGTACCCTCGGATGCACCGGGAAGTGTGAGTGAACGGATTGCCACCAGTATGATAGTCACTGACAGTACGGTCATCATAGGCTTGGAGAACCTCTCTATACCGTTCTTTACGCCACCGAAATTGGCCGCTGCGGTTATAACCAGAAATATGAGCGTATAGACTAATGGTTCCCAAGTGGAGCTTATGAATCCGCTGAATGCACTTGCATAGTCGGCATCGGGGGCGGTAAAGTTGAAAGCGCAGGCCTGTATCAGGTACTTGACTGACCAGCCGCCCACCACCGTGTAGAACGCCATGATTACTATGGGGGTGAGCAGTGTAATGAATCCGGCCCAGCGCCAGCGCGGAGCCCCCAGATTGTCATATACGCGGGTTACGTTGGTGCGGCATTTGCGCCCCAGCGTAATTTCGGTCATAAGGACCGGGATGCAGATGGTAAGGAGCAGGATGAGATAGACAAATATGAATGCGCCGCCGCCGTTCTGAGCTGCAAGGAAGGGGAACCTCCACAGGTTTCCCAGCCCCACAGCCGATCCGGCCATAGCTAGGATCATTCCAACGTGGCTGTCAAAACGTTCCCTCTTCTTCTCCATCAATCCGTAATCCCGTGATTCCGGTAATCCGTTTTATTCCTTGATATTGGGTTCCTCCAGTCCGTAGCCCTCTTTCTTGTCCACTGCCTTTAGGCGCATGGCCAGCAGCAGCGCCACAACACCAAACAGGGCAAAGATTACCATAGGCAGTGTGTAGTTGTATTGTGTAACCTCTGCACCCTCTACTATGCGTGTGCCGGCCTTGCAGTATTTATCCAGAATGCCGCCTATAAGCAGGGGCACGAATCCCAGACCTATGTTCTGTACCCAGAAAATGAGTGCATATGCCGATCCCACCAGTTTCTGCGGAATGATCTTGGGCACGCTGGGCCACATAGCCGACGGTACAAGTGAGAATGCAACGCCCAGTATAATCATGATGAATGCGGCAAACCACCAGTAGTTGAGCAGCGGCAGTGCAAACAGCACGTGTACCAGGATAAGCAACAGTGAACCAATTATCATGATGGTGGCACCCTTGCCCTTCTTGTCATATATGCCGCCAAAGAGCGGAGTCATTATAAGGTTGCCAAACGGGATAAGGCTTGGTATTATGCCGGCCAAAGTGGTGCTCACTCCGTATTTGTTCTCCATAAGTGATGCGGCATATTTCATGAACGGGAATACTGCCGAATAGAACATGAGGCAGAGCAGTGCCAGAAGCCAGAATCCGCGGTTGGTGATGATAAGCTTCAGGTCTTTTACCTTGAATACGTCATCGGGCTCAGACTGTGTCTGTGCAACTTCGGCATCGAATTGCTTGTCCATGCGGCAGAATACCAGATAAGCCAGGAATCCTATGCAGAGCAGGATAGCCGAGAAGAGCAGCGGGGCAGACAGCGAGAAGTGATTCACTATCATTGGGCTGAACACCAGTGCGGCGGCTGTTCCCAGACGGGCTACTGCCACCTGTACGCCCATGGCAAGTGCCAGTTCCTTACCGGCAAACCATTTGGTTATGACCTTTGATACGGTGATTCCGCAGTTTTCGGTTCCAACGGCGAATATCGCGTAACCCAGGCAGGCCACGAATACCTGTGTGCGCATTCCGAATATGGTTCCGGCCTCGGCACCCGGTGATATGTAGTTAACGGCGTAATACTTGATAAGGGCACCGGTCAGCATCAGGAAGCAGGTCACGATTCCGGTAAACCTAACGCCCATTTTGTCCAGGATTATGCCACCGAATATGAGCATAAACAGGAATACGTTGAACCAGCAGTAAGCCCAGTTGAACTGTCCGAACTCAAGGCTGGTCCAGCCCATCTGCTCCTCTAGCATGGTCATGAGGGGTGAAAGGGCATCGGTAAGGAAGTAGCCCCACATCATGGTGAATGACACTATTATGAGCGCGGTCCAACGTGCGGCTTTGCTCTCACTGATTCTTTTGGTTACGGTCTGTGACATATTTTAGTATTTTTGATATTTGCGAATGCGCAAAATTATGAATTTCTTGCTAAATTTGCAGCGAAGCTGAGAAGCAGTTGCTAACTAAGACGTAAAATCATTATCAGAACAGGTTGATAGTTCAAGGATTGGAGTTGATAGTTTGTAAAAAGTTTGTAAGAAGTTTATTGATTGAAAGTGAAATTGGATGAGTTGACGGCAGTATCCCCCATAGACGGGCGATACCGTGGCAAGACACAGGAACTTGCATTGTTTTTTTCCGAATATGCCCTGATCCGATACAGGGTAAGAGTTGAGATAGAGTACTTCACTGCGCTCTGCGAGTTTGGCCTGCCCCAGTTGAAAGGAGTAACACGCGCTTCATTGGAGGGTCTGCGTCGTATCTGGCAGGAGTTCAGTGAGGATGATGCCGCTCACATCAAGGATATAGAGAAGGTTACCAACCATGACGTCAAGGCAGTTGAATATTTCCTTAAGGAGAAGTTTGACCTTGTGCCTGAGTTGGTACAGTATAAGGAGTTCATACACTTTGGACTTACATCACAGGATATAAACAATACTTCAGTGCCCCTGTCAATAAAGGAGGCTCTGGAGAATGTATATTATCCCGGCATACAGTCACTTATAGATAAGCTGGAGGAGTATGCACAGCGCTGGAAGGATGTTCCAATGCTGGCACGTACCCACGGACAGCCGGCTTCACCCACACGTCTTGGCAAGGAGATTGAGGTTTTTGCCTATCGTCTGCGCGAGCAGCTTAAGCAACTCAAGGCAGTGCCCCTGTCGGCCAAGTTCGGCGGTGCTACAGGTAACTTCAATGCCCATCATGTAGCTTATCCCGATATTGACTGGAAGGCATTCGGTGCAAGGTTCCTTAGCGATAAGCTTGGACTGGTGCGTGAGGAATATACCACCCAGATTTCAAACTATGACAATCTGGCTGCCCTGTTTGATGCCATGAAGCGTATGAACACCATCCAGATTGATATGAACCGCGACTTCTGGCAGTACATATCGATGGAGTATTTCAAGCAGCAGATCAAGGCTGGTGAGGTGGGCTCAAGCGCCATGCCTCATAAGGTCAATCCCATAGATTTTGAAAATGCCGAGGGTAATTTGGGTATGGCAAACGCCATTCTGGAGCATCTGGCACGCAAATTGCCGGTATCCAGGTTGCAGCGTGACCTGACAGACTCTACGGTTATACGTAACATAGGTGTGCCGTTCGGACATCAGATGATTGCCATTGCAAGTTCTCTCAAGGGTCTGGGCAAGCTGCTTATCAACGAGCAGAAGATTGCGGCCGATTTGGACGGATGCTGGAGCGTGGTGGCCGAGGCCATACAGACCATACTGCGCCGCGAGGGTTATCCCCATCCTTATGAGGCTCTCAAGGCGCTTACCCGCACCAACAGTCAGGTAACGCAGCAATCTATCAGCGAATTCATAGACGGACTTAACGTCAACGATAATATTAAACAAGAACTTAAAGCCATAACGCCTGGCAACTATTTTGGCGTGTGATATTTAATAGTCATTTAAAAATCTAAAACTGATGAAGCCGCGAGGGCTTCCCTAAACAATTACAGTTATGATGGAAACAGAGAATGGAAACAGATTCTACGACGAGAGCGGGAATCAGGAACAGGAGAACAGCTTTAACCGTTTTAACGGAAACTCCGATGAGAGTGGTCAGAGTACGACACGCCGTGAGGGTCGTCCGCGTTTTGTGAGGGTTGACTACAACAACCGTCCTCAGTACTCCAGAGTGGAGCGCCCGCAACGTCAGGATGGCGATCAGGGCTACCAGAACCGTCAGCGCCAGTATGGCCAGGGTGTAGGTGAGGAACGTCAGCAGTATGGCCAGCGTCAGTATGGCGGTTATCAGAACCGTGGTTACAACAATAACCGTCAGCAGTACGGACAGCAGAGATATAACCAGCAGCGTCAGTATAACAATAATGGTGAAGAGGGCCAGACCCGTTTCTACAGGGAGCGCGTACAGGGCCAGGGCGGCGAGCAGCAGGAAGGCGGCTACCAGCGTCAGGGTTACCAGCGTCAGGGAGGCTACCAGCGCCAGGGCGGTTACGGCCAGCGCCAGGGTGGCTACCAGCGTCAGGGCGGTTACAACCGTGGCGGTTACGGCCAGCAGGGCGGTTATCGCAAGCCCATGCAGAAACGTCAGGACAGCCGCAAGCGCATAGAGTATCAGGATGTCATTCACGATCCCGAGGAGGAGATACGTTTGAACAAGTACCTGGCAAATGCCGGTGTATGCTCACGTCGCGAGGCCGATGAGTTCATCCAGGCCGGTGTTGTCAAGGTTAACGGTCAGACCGTAACCGAACTGGGCACCAAGGTGCATCGCGGTGATAACGTGCTGTTCCATGACCAGCTGGTTAGCATAGAGCGTAAGATTTATATTCTTCTCAATAAGCCAAAGGATTGCGTTACCACTGTGGATGATCCCCAGGAGCGCAAGACAGTTATGGATTATATAAA
The DNA here is from genome assembly GCA_902799685.1 of uncultured Bacteroidales bacterium. Lineage (GTDB taxonomy): Bacteria > Bacteroidota > Bacteroidia > Bacteroidales > Bacteroidaceae > Colenecus. The sequence goes on along the minus strand of CADCBO010000004.1, from coordinate 101,909 downwards.
AGGTGCCTGCAAGGAGCGCGTATATCCCGTAGGCCGTCTGGACCGCAACACCACAGGTGTGCTGCTGCTTACCAATGACGGTGAGATGGCAAGCCGCCTTACACATCCCAAGTTCCTCAAGAAGAAGATATATCATGCACGTCTGGACCGTGCCGTAAGCGCAGAGGACCTGCAGAAGCTTCTGGATGGTGTTAACATTGGCGAGGAAGAGGGCGATATCGTACGTGCCGATGAGGTTAGCTACGTTAACGATGACAAGACCCAGGTAGGCATTGAGATTCACTCAGGCCGTAACCGTGTGGTTCGTCGTATGTTCGATGCTCTGGGCTATCGCGTTACCAAGCTTGACCGTGTTCAGTTTGCCGGTCTGACCAAGAAGCGTCTGCGTCGCGGTGACTGGCGTTTCCTGACCGAGAAGGAGGTTAACATGCTCCGTATGGGTGCATACGAATAATTAACTACGAATTTTTAGAAACAATGGATATCAAAAGAACAAGGATTGCCGACTTGTTGAAGCGTACTGATTACGGTCAGGAGGTGCTTGTCAAGGGCTGGGTAAGAACCAAGCGTGGCAGTAAGAGCGTCAGTTTCATAGCTCTCAATGACGGATCGACAATCAAGAATGTCCAGATAGTCGCTGACCTTGAGAAGTTCAGTGACGAACTGTTGAAGCAGATCACCACCGGCGCCTGTCTGAGTGTAAAGGGTACCATGGTTGAGAGCATCGGTTCAGGTCAGTCTGTCGAGGTTCAGGCTACCGATATTGAGGTGCTGGGCCTGTGCGGTGATGACTATCCCATGCAGAAGAAAGGCCAGTCATTCGAGTATATGCGCCAGCATGCCCATATGCGTCTGCGTACCAACACATTCGGTGCAGTGATGCGCATACGTCATAATATGGCAATGGCCATCCATACCTACTTCCATGAGCATGGATTCTACTATTTCCACACTCCGCTCATCACTGCAAGTGACTGCGAGGGAGCAGGTAACATGTTCCAGGTAACTACCAAGAATCTCTATGACCTTAAGAAGGATGACCAGGGTAAAATCATTTATGATGATGATTTCTTTGGCCAGCAGACTTCACTTACCGTAAGCGGTCAGTTGGAGGGTGAGCTTGGTGCAACCGCTCTTGGAGCTATCTATACCTTTGGTCCTACATTCCGTGCAGAGAACTCCAACACTCCGCGCCATCTGGCTGAGTTCTGGATGATTGAGCCCGAGATTGCTTTCCTGGATCAGGAGGAGCTGATGGACCTTGAGGAGGATTTCATCAATTACTGCGTACGCTGGGCTCTTGACCACTGCCAGGATGACCTGGAGTTCCTCAACAACATGATTGACAAGACACTTCTGGAGCGTCTGCAGAGTGTATTGAAAGAGAGTTTTGTACGTCTTACATACACAGAGGGTATCAACATTCTTCAGGAGGCCATCAAGAACGGTAAGAAGTTCGAGTTCCCCTGCAACTGGGGTGATGACCTGGCCAGTGAGCATGAGCGTTTCCTGGTTGAGGAGCACTTTAAGAAGCCCGTGATCATGACCGATTATCCTACAGCTATCAAGTCATTCTACATGAAGCAGAATGAGGCTACGGCCGATGGCGGTTCAATCGGCTATCATGGTGTAAAGGCACCAGCATCAACTATGCAGGGTACCGATGTGCTCTTCCCGCAGATAGGTGAGATTATCGGAGGTTCAGTACGTGAGGCTGATTATGACAGGCTGATGGGTGAGATCAACCGCCGTCAGATGGATATGACACACCTGTGGTGGTATCTGGATACCCGTCGCTGGGGCAGCTGCCCGCACGCCGGATTCGGACTTGGATTTGAGCGTCTGATCCTCTTCGTGACAGGTATGCAAAATATTAGGGATGTCATCCCGTTCCCCCGTACACCCCGCAGCGCAGAGTTCTAAAAACAGTACAATTGGGGACAGACCCCTTTTGTACTATTTTGTAAAAATAGCCTCTGGATTATACTCTGGAGGCTATTTATATTTATCTTCCTATCTGGCTTTGATTGGAAATAGTACAAAAGGGGTCTGTCCCCAATTGTACTGTTTTATCGGCTGGTGAGGCTGAAGTAGAGGCGGAGCGACCAGGCAAGGATTGTGACCATTGCCCAGCGGAACAGCAGCATCCAGTACCACATTCCGCCAACGGCTGCAAAGAGCATCAGGTCCTCCAGGTTGCTGTGCGATATTCCGATATGTGTATTGAGCAGGCGTATGCTCCGGTCCGATATCTGACCGCGCTCCATCTCGTCCATGATTGCGGCTGATCCGTACGACAGACCAACCACATTGGCTACTATCCATAGGAACGATGTCTCCTTGGGTAGACCAAAGAGCGTGAGCAACGGACTGAACAGGCGTGATATCCAGTTCATGATGCCATACTCGTAGAATGCACGCTGCAGGACATTAAGTAAGGTGATAAGAACTGTCATCCATACGGCCAGTTTCATCAGACCCTTGAACCATACCATGAACATGGGCCAGAATTCACCCTGTATCTGAAAGAACGGAATTTCCGACAGATTGACTGCGGTGGTATCGGTTACAGGACGTCCGGGCAGGACCAGATTCATTATGATACCCAGCGAAAGAGAACCGAGCGTACGTATGAGGACCGTATAGAGTGCGGGTGCGCCAGTCTTTTTCTGTACCGCGGTCTCCACCACCATAGCGTGGGCAGCCAGCGTCATGGTGCCCAGTATTGTAATCTGACGCGCAGTAAGGTCAATCGTAGATACTACCGCTATGCATGAATAGACATTTATGAAATAGCCGCTTACGTATGCCAATGATGCGTCGCCGGGAAGTCCGAATATGCTGAAAACAGGGCTGACGGCAGCAGCAATCCACGAAAGGATTCCTGAATATTTGAGCAGGAACATAATGAATGACACGATAGCGGTTATCTTGAATATCCACCATATTGTCTTGAGTGCTCTGGGTATAGCCTGCTTTACTACTCTTTTGAACCGTTCCATAACCGATTTATCAGAAACCGGCTGCAAAATTACTCAAAAAACATACAGTAGTGACTCCCCGACATTTTTTGTACCCATTAAATGAGCGACAGTAAAACTGAATGGTGTGAATTTGTTTGATTGTATTTTATTCATACCTTTGAAGACATATTAAAACCACAAGGCAATGAGAAAAGACAGACTCCTATTATTGGTATTGGTATCGGGTATTCTGACAGGATGCGGCAGGCAGGCCTTAAGGCATGAACCGTCAATTCCTAAGGATGCAGCCATCGAGAAGCAAATCAAGCAGCAACTTTCCAGGATGACCCTTGATGACAAGATAGGGCAGATGCTCCAGCTGAATCTGGATCAGATGGGTTCGGCACGTCGTTTTGGAGGAGAGTGGCAGGTGAATGAGGCTGCTCTGGACTCAATCATCGGAAAGTACCGTACCGGTTCCGTGCTCAATACTCCCGGAGGACGTGCAGCCACCGTTGAGCATTGGCGCAGGATAATAGGAGATATCCAGAAAAAGTCAATGGAGACGCTGGGCGTTCCGTGCATATACGGACTTGACCAGAACCACGGCGCTTCATACGTACAGGGTGCTACCATATTCCCGCAGCCCGTCAATCTGGCAGCATCGTTCAATACCGATCTGGCTTACGATATGGGGCAGGTAACTGCATACGAGAGCCGTGCGGCCGATTGCCCGTGGGTATTCAATCCTGTGCTTGACCTGGGCAGGGACCCGCGCTGGTCACGCATCTACGAGAGTTTTGGAGAGGATGCCATTGTGAACTCACGTATGGTTGAGAAAGAGATCCTGGGTTATCAGGGTGCCGACCCCAACCATCTGGGAGTGAAGAATGTGGCTGCCTGCGTAAAGCATTATTTTGCTTACGGAGCTCCGTTCTCTGGCAAGGACCGTACTCCGGCATACATATCGCCGGCTATGCTCAGGGAAAAGTATTTCGCTCCGTTCAAGGCTGCCATCGAGGCAGGTGCGCTCAGCGTAATGGTCAACTCTGCCAGTATCAACGGCGTACCTGTTCATGCCAGCTATGAGTACCTGACCGAATGGCTTAAGGAGGGTTTGAACTGGGACGGAATGATAGTGACAGACTGGGCCGACATTACCAATCTCTATACCCGCGAGAAGGTGGCCGTCGATAAGAAGGACGCCATACGCATAGCAATCAATGCCGGTATAGACATGAGCATGGATCCCTACAGCGTGGATTTCTGCATCCTGTTAAAGGAACTGGTTGAGGAGGGCAAGGTAAGTATGGAACGCATTGATGATGCCGTAAGCCGTATCCTGCGCCTCAAATATCGTCTGGGCCTGTTTGACACTCCCGATACCGGCGGTCAGGGATTTGAAAAGTTCGGTAGTCAGGAGTATGCATCAAAGGCTCTGATTGCAGCCCAGGAGAGTGAGGTACTGCTTAAGAACGCAGACGGCATACTGCCTCTGTCAAAGGATACCAAAATACTGCTTACCGGCCCCAATGCCAATCAGATGCGATGTCTTTTGGGCGGATGGAGCTACACCTGGCAGGGTGGAGCCGAGGACCTGACCACTCAATACAACACCATATATGAGGCTTTCTGTAACAAGTTCGGTAAAGACAATATCATTCTGGAACAGGGTGTGACTTACAATGAGCGTGGTAATTATGACAGCGAAAACCGTCCTGAAATAGAAAAAGCTGTGGCAGCAGCTGCCAAGGCCGACGTGATTGTGGCCTGCATAGGTGAAAACAGCTATTGCGAGACTCCGGGTAATCTTACAGACCTGTGGCTGTCTGAGAATCAGCGTAATCTGGTTAAGGCTCTGGCCGCTACCGGCAAGCCGGTGATTCTGGTTCTGAACGAGGGCCGTCCGCGCCTGATAACCGATATAGAACCGTTGGTCAAGGCTGTCATTCACATTATGCTTCCGGGTAATTACGGTGCCGATGCTCTGGCAAACCTGATTACCGGCGATGCAAACTTCTCGGCCAAAATGCCTTATACCTATCCCCGTGAGATCAACTCACTTGCTACATACGATTACAAGGTGAGCGAGGAGGTGGGAACTATGTCCGGTGCCTACAATTATGACGCCAAGGTCTCATTGCTCTGGCCGTTCGGTTACGGACTGAGCTATACCAGGTTTGAGTACTCCAATCTTAAGGTTGACCGCAGCGAATTCACTGCCGATGATGTGCTTACTGTATCTGTGGATGTCAAAAACACGGGTTCTGTAACGGGCAAGGAGGCCGTGCTGCTTTATACAAGCGATTTGGTGGCATCGGTAGTGCCCGATAACAAACGGTTGCGTGAGTTTACCAAGATAGAGCTCAAGCCGGGTGAGAGCCGTACTGTAGTGTTCTCTCTTAAGGCCAGCGATATGGCATTCGTGAGCGCAGACGGCAGGCAGTGGATGCTGGAGGAGGGCGATTTCATGATACGTACCGGCGGACTGTCGGAGAAGGTAAGGTGCAGCAAGACGGCGGTGTGGCCTATATGAGAAGATACACAGTATTTGTTTCATTCATAATCCTGAGTCTGGTTCCGGTTCAGGCCCAGAACATACGTGACAGATGGATGTCCGGGCTTGAGGATACAGTCAAGGTCTGCAGGATATCTATTCCGGGAACTCATGATTCGGGAACCGCGGGCGTACGGTTTCCTATGAAACATTATGCACGGACTCAGACCATGAATCTCTCTGAGCAGTGGGATGCAGGGATCCGTTTTTTTGATTTGCGTCCAAAACTTGAGGGTGGAAAGCTAAAGATTTATCACGGCCCGGCAAATTGCCATCTGACATTTGATGAGGCACTGCTTATCCTTACAAGGAAACTTGAACAGCACCCTGCAGAGTTCTGCATAGTGATGACCAATATGGCGGGCGGTGGACAGCAGGCTACTGATATGATGATGGATCTGATACATTCCACTATTTCCACAGATATGCTGGCTGTTTTCAACGCATATATGACTGTGGCCGATATGCGTGGCTGCATTCTGTTCATACATAGAAACACGCCTTCACGTGGCGTTGATGTTCCGGGCGTGGTGGTGCGTGGCTGGCCCGGAAACGGAACGTCACGGAATGCACGGATGGTATCATCGGACGAAAAGAGTGCAGAACTATGGGCACAGGACTATTTTACATCAGGAAACAATGATAAGGATGCTTACCTGAGTAGCAAATGGGACAGTATGTACCGTGTGATGCGGGCATTCTGTGGTGCCGATGATGCGGTGTGGTGCATAAATCATGCATCGGGCTATACAGGAACAGGCATCAGCACCAATATTAAAAGATGCTCAGACTATATCAACTTTCATCTTGAGGAGTACCTGAAGGATCATCATGGACCGATAGGAATAATTCCCATGGATTTTCCGTCACAGGAGTTGATAGATGCGATAATAGATTGTAACAAATGAGAAGGATTTTATTTGCGCTGACAATACTTATGTCGCTCCTGGCTGGAGCACGTGATGTGCAAAGTATTGATAATGACTGGCAGTTTTTGCTTGGTGATTTGTCTATTGAAGAACTTGACGGCAACACTGGCTGGCGCCAGGTGAATGTGCCGCATGACTGGAGCATAGAGGGAGAGTTTGACCGCAGCAATCCTGCGGGGCAGGGCGGTGCTTACCTTCCGGCCGGTATAGGCTGGTACCGCAGAACAATCAAGACCGATATCGCTCCACATGAACGCCTGTTCCTGGAATTTGACGGTGTGATGGCCTGCAGCAGTGTCTATGTGAACGGAAAACTGGCCGGATACCGCCCTAACGGCTACGTGGGCTTTACATATGATATTACTGAACTGATTACGCCCGGAAAGGATGCTGTGGTTGCTGTGCGTGTGGATAATTCAGTACAGCCCGCATCCCGCTGGTACACCGGAAGCGGCATAAACCGGCATGTGCGTCTGGTACGTAAGAATGCCTGTTATATTCCTGCCCAGGGCGTTTTTGCATGGTATAAGGACGGTAAACTGAATGTGCAGACATCGGTCTCCAATACATCGGCCAAGCCAGTAAAAGTAAAGCTACAATATGTGCTTAAGGACTGTGATGGCAAGGTTATATCACGTAATAACGGCCCGGAAATTCGGATTGCGGCAGGTTCTTTATCCCAGCAGACAGAGGTGGTCAATGTCAGGAATCCCCACTTGTGGAAAATCAAAACCCCTTATTTATATACGCTTGAGGTCTCGTTAATGGAAGGGCGCAGTGAATTGGACTCTGAGGTCATAACCACAGGCCTGCGTACCATACGGTTTGACAATGAGACCGGATTCTGGCTGAACGGAGAGAACATCAAGATGTACGGCGTGTGTCTGCATTCCGATGCAGGCGGGCTGGGTACTGCTGTTCCTAAATTGGTCTGGGAGTACAGGCTTGAACAGTTGCGCAGGTTGGGCGTTAATGCCATAAGGATGGCACATAATCCGGCTGACCCTGTGCTGATGGAACTTTGTGACCGCATGGGATTCCTGTTCATGGCAGAGTCGTTTGATACCTGGAACACTCCCAAGAACCACGCTGAAAAGGGCTACAACCTCTATTTTGATGAGTGGTGGGAGCCTGATACCCGCGCTATGGTGGAGCAGGCACGCAACCATCCCTGCGTTGTGATTTACAGTGTGGGCAATGAGATACGTGACAACCTGAACAATCCCGACGGTTTTGAAAAGTACCGTAAACAGCAGGACCTGATACATTCTCTTGACAATACCCGTCCCGTAACTATGGCGCTCTTCCGGCCCAACTCATCGGGTGTGTACCGTAACGGGTTTGCCGAGATGATGGATGTGGTGGGGCAGAACTACCGCGTTGATGAACTCAAGGCATATCACGATGCACATCCCGAGAAAGCTATCATCGGCACTGAGAACACTCATGATGTCCAGTCGTGGCTCATGCTCCGTGGTGACCCCTCACTTTGCGGTCAGTTCCTGTGGGCAGGTATAGACTATCTGGGTGAAGCTGCCTGGCCGCAGGTTATGTGGAGCACCTCACTGCTTGATGTGACAGGCGGAGTCAAGCCTGCCGGTATGCAACGTGCCAGCTGGTGGCTGAATTATCCCTATGTGGCATTTGCACGCCATGCCGACAACAACGGAGCAGGCCCGCTCATCTCAGATTGGACTCCGGCCGATATGGATACCTATGACCAGGCAGTAATAGAGGTCTACTCCAACTGTCAGGAGGTGGAGCTGCTGCTTAACGGTGAATCATTAGGTCGCCAGCCTATGCCCGATAATGGCCGCCCCGCATTGTTCACTGTGAACTTTAATCCCGGTAAACTGGAGATTGTGGGCTATAATAATGCTACTGAAGCAACCCGTTGCTTTGCCAGAACAGCTGGTGAGCCTGTGCGCATACATATGGAGAGGATTTCTTCGGGAAATCCCGTAGAATTTGATTCTGTTGAGATAGTCTCTATACAGATAACTGATAAGGATTACATAGTATGCCCTAACAGTGACCGAAAACTCCGGCTTGGAATATCGGGAGCAGAAATCCTAGCCGTTGACAATGCCGATGTCCTGGCGCACGAAACAACCCACAAGAGCATGGAATTCAGCACTTATCAGGGTAAGATGGTGTTGTATATCCGCCGTAAAGCAGATTCATATACGGTTACCGCCACCGACAGCCCGTGGGGAGGTTCACTCACCCGCAAAGCCACTTTCTCGATTCTTCATTAACACATAGGGGCACAAAAGGGACGGTTCTTTTTGTGCCCCTATAGAGCTACCCATACTTGAATCAAACAAAGGGGCACAAAGAGAACCGTCCCTTTTGTGCCCCTACTCTTATCTTTCGATTACTTACTTGAGTTGAGCTTTGACCTCAGTGATCATGTTCTTGTGGGCCTCATCCTCCTCGGTAAGGGTCGAGGTGAGTTTAATGTCACCGGCTTTGTCCTTGGTTGAGAATGATCCGCTGTAAAGTATGATGCTGTTGAAATACAGGGTGGCTTCAAAGCATAACTTGTAGTCACCAGCGGGAACTTCCTTGCCGCTTGCATCCTTGAAATCCCAAGTGTAGGTCTGTATGCCACTCTGGGAGGGTGTTGCACCTGTTACGGCATCAATCTGTTCATCAGTCATCTGCTCGGCTCCGGCATTCTTGACCCATGTGGGAACGCATGTGGGACGGAATGTGTAACCACGACGACGCTCCTGCCCGCCCATGGCACGGCCTTGTGTGGTAAACTTGCTCACATACAGCGTACGTACAACCTTGCCCTCTGAATTCTCAATCCATACGGCCCACTGGTTGGATCCTGCACCGCTCTGTTTCTGATAGTTGAATGAAAGTTCTACACTCTTTGCCGCTATTGGCAACACCGTCATTGAAGCCAATAATGCGATGATAAATGTTCTTGTTTTCATATAGATATCAATAAGGTTAGTTTTAATTCTGGCGTAAAGATAGTCAAAAAGTGTATCTTTGTGCCAATCAATTACACTAATCATGACACTCAAGGATTTTTTGAATGAGGGTGACAAATTCGCCAAATACATAGGTATTCAACTTGCTGAGGTCAAACCCGGTACAGCCAAGGCCACAATGACAGTAACAGAAAACCACATGAATGCCGGCAACATCTGTCAGGGAGGGGCATTGTTCACACTGGCAGACCTTGTGTTTGCCGCCCTTGTCAATCAGGGTGAGAACATGGCTTTTGCCATAAACTCCACCATATATTATCACGTATCGGCCAAACTTGGTGATGTACTAACCGCCGAGGGCCATTTTACCAGCCGTCATCCCAAGATTCCGGCAGCTCAGGTTGTGGTTACAGACCAGAATGGCAACATCATTGCCACTTTCCATGCTCAAGGTTACACCAAACGTATGCCAGCACCATTCTCTGGTCTGGAATAAAATTTAAAGGATATGATTCTGATTGCCGCTGCAATATTGCCTGCCATACTGCTCTGGTTGTACACCTGCAGGAAAGATGCCCAACCTGAGCCCATGTCACAAATGCTTAAGGCGTTCCTGTATGGTGCACTGATATCTGTTCCCGTGGCTTTTGTCGAGAACTATATAAGCGGGATGTTGTTTGCGCCGGAAGGCAGTCCGTCAACTCTGATAGGTTCCACGGTTGAGGCTTTCCTGGTGGCTGCCGTGCCCGAAGAGGGCTTCAAACTGTTGGCTTTATGGCTCATACTCAGAAACAATCCATTCTTTGACGAGCACTATGACGGCATAGTCTATGCGGTCTGTGTGGGGTTGGGTTTTGCGGCAATCGAGAATGTGGGATATGTCCTGATGCATGCCGATGCCTGGCTCTCAGTAGCCATAACCCGTGCTCTCCTGGCCGTGCCAGGTCATTATGCATTTGCCGTTTTCATGGGCTATTATTACTCGCTATATCATTTTGGTCAGAAAACGACACAGAACCTATTAAGTATCTTCTTAATTCCTGTGCTGGCTCACGGATGCTATGATGCATTTGCGTTGACAGGTTCAGTTGAACCCGTATTGGGAGGCATCAGTTTCATAGTCCTGGTATTTTTCTGCATCAAGATGCACAAGAACGCCCGTCAGAAGATTATTGCCCAGGTGGAACGTGACCGTCAAGGAGACGTAAAGACCATTTAAAGTGAAAAGTGTAAATGATGACGGCGAAGGAAATAATAGCGTACATGGAGTCGCTGCAGGACGAAAAGCAGCGGGAGAATCTGATGCGTTTCTTCAAGACCGCACCGGGAGAGTACGGCTATGGTGATGAGTTTCTGGGATTGAAGGTGCCGCAGACCAGGGAGGTGGTGAAGGCGGCAGGAACGGATTTTCCGTTGGATGAAGTGCCAGAACTGCTTATGTCTAAATGGCATGAAGTGCGGTTGTGCGGACTGCTGATACTGGTAGCAGAATTTGAGAAGCAGGCAACAAAGCGCCTTGAGAAGGATGCCGGGGCCATAAGAAAACGTGACGAGATACTGACTATGTATCTGCAGTATGCCGAGCGGGCAAACAACTGGGACCAGGTGGACCTGTCTGCCCCCGGGATATTGGGACATTGGCTGATGTTGCCCCCGGGAGATACGGACAATAAACTGAAAGTGCTTGATGAACTGGCCGCGAGCGACTGCCTGTGGAAGCAGCGCATAAGTATGGTATGCACGTTGAGAACCTTGCAGGCGTGCGATGCGTCATGGTGCCTGCGATATGCGGAGATTCATCTTCATCACCCTCATGACCTAATGCACAAAGCCGTTGGTTGGATGCTACGCGAGATGGGCAAGCGTTGCTCTATGGATCTTCTTCGCGATTTCCTTCATCAGCATGCCCACGAGATGCCACGCACCATGCTCCGTTACGCCATCGAGAAGATGCCCGAGCCGGAACGGAAGGGTTGGATGAATGTATAGGTTGTTTCAAAAAAAATTGCAGTGATTTGTGCGCTATTTCACTGAAAAAGTGTAATTTTGCGAGCCGATTATTATCAACCCTTACATAAAGGGTTAGTTATTAGCGTGTTAAACCCCCGAGTAAGGGTTCTGCGGTATAGCGTAACCGCTGAAAACGAGCGTTTAGGGAGTTTCCGTGACGTCGGGATGACGGAGTGGTTGCGTAGAAAGAAAATGTTTAATTAATGATTTAAAGTTTAGAATGGATACTTTAAGTTACAAGACTGTTTCGGCCAACAAGGCTACCGTTAATAAGGAATGGGTCGTGGTTGATGCCAAGGACCAGGTCCTGGGCCGCTTCGCCGTGAAGGTTGCCAAGCTGCTGCGCGGTAAGTACAAGCCAAATTTCACTCCGCACGTTGATTGCGGCGACAATGTCATCGTTCTTAATGCCGACAAGGTTGTCCTGACCGGCAAGAAATGGACTGACAGGGTTTATCTGCGTTACACCGGTTATCCCGGCGGCCAGCGTGAGACTACACCTGCCCAGCTGATGGCTAAGCCCAACGGCGCTGAGAGACTTATGAGGAAAGTTGTTAAGGGAATGCTGCCCAAGACCAAGCTTGGTGACAAGCTCATTGACAACCTTTATGTTTATGCCGGTACAGAGCACAAGCATGAGGCACAGCAGCCCAAGGCAATAGATATCAATTCACTTAGTTAATTTGAAATAGAATGGAAGTAATCAATGCAATAGGCCGCAGAAAAAGCGCCGTGGCACGTGTCTTCGTCACAGAAGGAACAGGTAAGATTACCATCAACAAGAGAGACCTTGCAGTCTATTTCCCGTCATCACTGCTTCAGTATGTAGTTCTCCAGCCTCTTAAGAAACTTGAGGTGGCCGAGAAGTACGATATTAAGGTGAACCTGGACGGTGGCGGTTACAATGGCCAGGCCAATGCCCTGCGTCTTGCAATTGCACGCGCTCTCGTCAAAATCAATCCTGATGACAAGAAGGCCCTTCGTTCAGAAGGCTTCCTGACCCGTGATGCCCGCTCTGTTGAGCGTAAGAAGCCCGGTCAGCCCAAGGCACGTCGCAGATTCCAGTTCAGCAAGCGTTAAGCTCTGGATATATTCCCATGCCTGTACAATTCTCAATTCTCAATTGGAATCAGGCCTACGGGATCTGTGTTTAGTATCTAAACTGTCGGGATCTGCCGCTTAAGACAGCTACCCGACGGTTGATTTAAAAAGAATGTAAACAAACTAACAAACTATTTATGTCAAGAACAAATTTTGAACAGCTTCTCCAAGCTGGTTGTCATTTCGGCCACCTGCGCCGCAAATGGAATCCCGCTATGGCTCCTTATATCTTCATGGAGCGCAATGGCATTCATATCATCGACCTTAACCAGACTGTGGCCGCTATCGATCAGGCTGCCGAGGTTCTCAAGCGTATGGCCCGTGACGGCAAGAAGATCCTCTTTGTAGGAACCAAGAAACAGCTCAAGGAGCTTGTTGCACAGAAGGTTTCTGCAGTAGGTATGCCTTACGTGATTGAGCGTTGGCCCGGTGGTATGCTCACAAACTTCCCCACAATCCGCAAGGCTGTGAAGAAGATGGCCACTATCGACAAGCTGACACAGGACGGTACATATTCAAACCTCTCAAAGCGTGAGATCCTCCAGATCACACGTCAGCGCGCCAAGCTGGAGAAGAACCTTGGTTCCATAGCCGACCTGTCACGTCTGCCGGCAGCTCTGTTCGTGATTGACGTTCTCAAGGAGAACATCGCCGTACGTGAGGCCAACCGTCTGGGTATCCCTGTATTCGCTATCGTTGATACCAACAGCGATCCTTCAAATATTGACTATATCATTCCTGCCAACGATGACGCAACCAAGTCAGTTGACGTTATCCTGACTGCTTGCTGCGACGCTATCGCCGAGGGTCTTGCAGAGCGCAAGGCTGAGAAGGGTGAAGAGAGTGCACAGGAAGGTGAAGAGGAGAAGGTTGAGAAGCCCCGTCGTGAGCGCATCCGTAAGGTAGCCAAGAAGGAAGAGACCCTTGAAGAGGCTCCTGCCGCTGAGGCTGCTCCTGAGGCTCCCGCCGCTGCTGAGGAGGCACCTGCCGCTGAAGCTCCCGCCGAGGAGGCTCCTGCAAAACCCAAGCGTACACGTAAGGCCGCTGCTCCCAAGGCAGAGGGTGAGGCTGAGGCTTGATTTTATTAACCTTTAAAGATTAAAAAGAAATGGCTGTAACACTTGATGATATTAAAGCCCTGCGCACCAAGACCGGTGCCGGCATGTCAGATTGCAAGAAGGCCCTGACTGAGGCTGAAGGCGATTTTGAGAAGGCTATCGAGATAATCCGCAAGAAGGGTCTGGCAGTTGCTGCAAAGCGTTCTGACCGTGAGGCTTCCGAGGGTTGTGTCCTGGTTAAGGTTGACGGTAACTTTGGCGCTATCATAGCTCTTAAGTGCGAGACCGACTTCGTGGCCAACAACAAGGATTTCATTGCTCTTACACAGAGCATCCTGAATGCCGCTGTTGCTGCAAAGGCCAAGTCACTTGATGAGGTCAAGGCTCTGCCTTTTGAGGGCAAGACCGTAGCTGATATCGTTCTGGAGCGTACCGGTATTGTAGGTGAAAAGCTTGAGCTTGACGGTTACAACTGGCTTGAAGCTCCCGAGCTTGCTTCTTATAACCATCAGGGTAAGAATTTCCTCTGCTGCCTGGTTGCCTTCAACAAGGAGGTATCTGACAAGGAGTACGTTCACGAGATTGCCCTGCAGGTTGCCGCTCAGAATCCTATCGCCGTTAAGCCCGAGGAGGTTCCCGCCGACATCGTGGCTCGTGAGAAGGAGATCGCTGCCGACAAGGCACGTGAGGAGGGTAAGCCCGAGAACATGATTGAGCGCATAGCTGAGGGTAGAATGAAGAAGTTCTACGATGAGAGCTGCCTGCTGAACCAGAAGTACATCGTTGACGAGAAGAAGACCGTTGCCGAGTATCTGAAGGCTCTGGACAAGGACCTCACCGTAACTGCATTCCGTCGCTTTACCTTAAAGTCTGAATAAATCACGGATTAATTTCAAGATTTCTCTATAATGAAAGAGAGGCTTCCAGCGATGGAGGCCTTTCTTTTTTGCCGACAGCACCCTTACGTATGATGTTGCCTATAAGGACAGGCTTAGGGCTGATAATCCCAATGCGGCGTTCAATGATTATCTGCAGATGGGGATTGAGTATGGGATATGTACAATGTTGCTGTTCATTGCGGTAATTCTGACAGTGTTGCGTAATTTGGTGTTCACACGTTCCCCTTTAAGCTACGGCTTGGTGGCAATGCTGGTTTTTGCCCTGTTCTCATATCCGCTATCTCTATGGCAGTTCCGGATAATGTCAGTGGTTTTCATGGCATCGGGCTCAGTCAGGGATGTTGGTGGACGCAGTACCGGAAGGGTGGTATTTACTCTTGCCATGACTCTTGTTATGTTGTTCGTCTCTTTTACAAAGGCGGATGGGCTGATGAAACGTCACAATGCCGAAAAGCAGTGGGAGGAAGAACGCTTTTTCTTCTCGTCGGGCGACTATGAATCATACGAGTATTGCTGTTCCCAACTCTATCCCGAGATGAAACACAATTACCCGTTCCTTTATGAGTATGCCTATTCACTTTTCATGAACGGAAAGTTGTCCAAAAGTGAAGATAATGTGGAACAGGCTATGCGGTTATGCTGCAATTCTTTGCTTTTCAACCTTCTTGGAGACATACACAAGGCGCAGGAAAGACCTGATGAGGCGGAGCAGGATTACATGAATGCCTTTTATGTGCTTCCGGACAGATTATACCCTCTGTCCAGGCTTGCCCGGCTGTACTATGATAATGGCGATACAATAAAGTTCAGGAATATGGTGGATTGCATAAGGAGGTTCAGGCCTAGAGTGGAATCCGCTTCCACCAGGCAAATCAGGGCAGAGGTGGATGAACTGGCTGCCGGTATTGAATAGCCCCGATGACTATCCTTTGGTTTGTGAGTAGCCCATGGATAGTAGCTTGGCCTTGAGCTTTTCGCGGAAATCGCCCTGTATTATTATCTCGCCATCCTTGGCAGAACCTCCGCAGCCGCAGAATGTCTTGAGTGTGCGGGCCAGTGCCTCCATATCGGACTGCGGGCCCTGGAATCCGCTTATCACGGTTACGGTCTTGCCGCCGCGGCCGTTCTTTTCCATACGCAGGCGCAGTTTCTGCTGCCCGGGCGGCAGGAGCTCCTGCTCAGGCTCCTCATTGGTCTGGTAATTAAAGTCGGGGTTGGTGGAGTACATCACTCCAAGCCTGTCTTTCCAGTCGTTGGCCCTTGCGCCGGGCTTATTGTAATCGTTTGATTGCTTACCCATAATCAGTGTGGTTTATATTGCCAAAGATAGTAACTTTGCAGGCAAGGCCCAAGCCAATGCAAAAGTTTAGGTAATATGAAAATCATCTGCGTAGGAATGAACTATTCCCGGCACAATAAAGAGCTGGGTGAAACGTTATTAAAACCGGAGAGTCCGGTCATTTTCATGAAACCGGATTCATCGATATTGAGGAATCGCCGTCCATTCTTTCTGCCGGACCATTTGGGGCGTGTGGATTATGAGACGGAGCTTGTGGTGAGGATAAACCGTCTTGGCAAGAGCATCGGTGCCCGTTTTGCAGACCGTTACTGGGATGCCGTGACGCTGGGCATAGACTTCACGGCACGCGATATGCAGAATGATTTCCGTAGTAAAGGACTGCCGTGGGAACTGTGCAAGGGCTTTGACCAGTCTGCCGTAGTGGGTGACTGGATTCCTAAGGATGAGATTAAAGACCTGCAGGACCTGCACTTTAACCTTGACATAGACGGCAATACGGTGCAGCAGGGGCATACCGCCGATATGATATTTCCTGTGGCGCGTATAATAGAGTATGTGAGCGGGTTCTGCACCCTTAAGACAGGTGACCTTATCTTTACAGGCACTCCCGTGGGCGTGGGGCCGGTAAGCATAGGACAGCATCTGCAAGGGTTCCTGGAGGGTAAGAACGTTTTGGATTTTCATATTAGATAGAGTTACAGTTGAGAAAGATACTATATATCCTGTTATTGTTCCTTTGCATGAGCGCAGGCCTCAGTGCGCAGAGGAATAGCATCCTGAATATTGACTGGAGGTCAATGAGTTCAGATTCTGTGCGTCCGTGGTATGGCTTTGCCGTGCCGTTGGCAGACGGTTGGCAAGATTCCGTATATAGCGCCGATATCGAGTATCCTGAACTGGTCAGGATCAGTTCCGATGACATTAACCGTTGGAAACTTGATTCCGGGGATATCCCCGAATGGCCCGATGTACATACATTCATTGGGGTTACACATGGAAAGGCCACTCTTGATGTGGGTTTCATGCCGGTTGTCAGACGGGGTGAGGATTATTTCATGATACAATCTTTCAAACTTGTCATTGCCTCCCGCCTGTCACAAACAGGCAGAAGGGCTCCGGACGCTGATGCCGGTAACAGGTACACTACAAAATCGCTGCTGTCCCGTGGCAACTGGGTCAAGATAAAGGTATCAGAGACGGGTATTTACAGGCTTACATACAGCTCGCTGCGCTCAATGGGATTCAGTGATCCGTCAAAGGTACGTCTGTTCGGATACGGTGGCGCTGTGCTGCCTGAGACCAGGTTGCAGAACCTGACAGACGACCTGCCGGAACAGCCGTTATGGCATGCAGGCAGTTTCATGCTTTTCTACGCTCAGGGTCCCGTCAGCTGGAAGCGCGAATCCAAAAACTATGTACATTATGTGAATACATATTCTGACTGGGGCTATTATTTCCTTACAGACGATGCCGACGGAGAGGCGGCTGTCTTTAGCACGGTAGATGCCGACAGCATCATGGACAGTCCCATTGACCGCTATCCCGATTATGCTGTATATGATCCTGACGAATACAGCTGGTTTGGTTCAGGACGGCGCTTTTTTGAGTCGGCCGACTGTACCGGAAGCAACCGTTCATACCGTTTTTCAACTGAAGGCATAATAGCTGACAGCGTCGGGATGACAATAGCCGTTTCGGCATCCGCATCGGAGACCACCAGGCTGTCCGTTTCTGTAAATGGTCTTGAAACCGGCACCATGAGCATACGTTCCAAGGCAACCCAGAATGCGGCCAGGATAAGGGAACAGAGTTACGTAAGCCTTGGACAGTTCAAGGAGGAGTCTGTAATAAAATTCTCCAATAGTGGAGGGACGGGTGTTACAGCACGTCTGGATTTCATAAGATTGAATTTTAAGCGCAAGCTGGCCCTTTATGGTTCTGCCACCGTTTTCCGCACAGGCAGGAATGAGAGTAGCGCAAGTTTCAGTATTGCAAACTCAAATAAGGATGTGTTGGTATGGCGCATAAAGGATGACGGCTCATCCGATATTATCCCGTCAGAATTCATTGACGGCAAAACGGTTACACTAGGTGCTTCATATTCCGCCGATGACATACTGATAGCTGTCAATCCCAACGGACAGTTTCCTGAACCCAAGGTTGTGGGCCATGTCGAAAACCAGAACCTGCATGGAATGGATTCCATTGATTTGGTGATAGTGGTGCCTACATCCGGCAAGCTCACAAACGAGGCTGAGCGTCTGGCGCAGGCACACCGCGACATTGACGGATTAAGCGTTGCCGTGGTCAGGGCCGACATGATATATAACGAGTTCTCGTCAGGAACACCCGATGCCACTGCATTGCGCAGGTTCATGAAGATGCTGTATGACCGTGGCGGAGAGGGTGCCGGTCCACTCTACCTGCTGCTTATGGGTGACGGTGCATGGGATAACCGCATGCATGTACCTGAATGGAAGGGAGAGAACCCCGACGACTATCTGCTTTGTTATGAATCATACGAGTCCATGAGCCATACGGCTTCATACGTTATGGAGGATTACTTTGGCCTGCTTGATGATGTTGAAGGAGTTAACTTATTGGCCGAAAAGGTTGACATCGGTGTTGGAAGACTTCCTGTCAGTACCGCATCCCAGGCCAGGAGTCAGGTTGATAAGATAATAGATTACATGAAAGGACGCTGGGCAGGTTCATGGTGCAACAGGATATTGGTACTTGGCGATGACGGCGACAACAACACACACATGATTGATGCCGACTCCACGGCAATCCTTTACGCTAATGCATATCCTGACATGGATATCCGTAAGATATATTGGGATGCTTACAAGATGGAGATTTCAGCATCATACAACGGGTATCCCACCGTGCGCAAGCAACTGCTGGAGGAACTGGACAAAGGCGCATTGATAGTGAATTACTCGGGGCATGGCAGTGCCGAGGTCCTTTCGCACGAACTGGTAGTCAATAAGTCTGACATGAAGAAACTGACTTCTAGACATCTGCCGTTCTGGATTACTGCATCATGCGATATCGCACCGTTTGATTCTCCCGAAGAGAGCCTTGGCATGAACCTGGTCCGTAACGAGCAGGGTGGAGCCATAGGTATTCTCTCAACTACCCGTACTGTATATGCGTCTTTGAACAAGACCATAAACCGGAGTTTCAGCCGTTATGTGCTTGCATACGGCGACAACGGACAGCCCCATAGGCTTGGCGATGCCCTGCGTCTGGCCAAGAACGAGCTGGTAACCAGGGACTTCGGAGAGACGGACCTGTCTGAGAACAAGATACATTACGTCCTGTTGGGAGATCCTGCATTACGTCTGGCTGCGCCAGAGATGAGTGTTGTGGTTGACTCGTTTGACGGCAAAGACTCGTCAACCACAGGAACAGCTTCGGCAGGTTCCGTAATTACCGTGCACGGACATATAGAGTATAACGGAAAGAAACAGGATGACTTTTCCGGTATGCTGTCAGGTACTGTATATGACAATGAACGTACCATTAAATGCTACGATAACCTTAGGACTGCCGACGAGCCGTTCCAGTTCCAGTACCGTGACCGCATACTCTATTCGGGAATGGATTCTGTACGTAACGGAGAGTTTACGCTCACATTCCCCGTACCTATGGATATAAACTATTCCAATGAGAACGGCCTGATTACGTTATATGCGGTAAACAACAGCAGGGATAGGGCAGCCCACGGTCATTTCAGCAACTTCACTGTGGGCGGAACGTCTGCTAACCTGGCCAGTGATTCCATAGGACCTGACCTTCACCTCTATTTGAATACCCCGTCATTCCAATACGGCGGTAATGTGAACGGTACGCCTCTGCTGGTTGCGGAGTTGAAGGACAGTTCAGGCATCAACACATCAGGCAACGGTATAGGGCATGACATACTGCTTATTGTTGACAACAACCCCAACTGGACATGGGTCCTTAACAGCTATTTTGAACAGGCTTCGGGCGACTATACAAGCGGAACGGTTACATTCCCCATACCGGAACTTCCGGAAGGCAGGCATGAGCTTATGCTACGCGCATGGGATATGATGAACAACTCAACTACTGTATATCTTGGGTTCAAGGTAATTTATGACCTTCAGCCCAGATTCACGATAGACGTTACGGAGAGTCCTGCCCGTGAACAAACCACATTTGTCATTACCCATGACCGTCCCGGCCAGAGCGCAAACGTGAACATTCAGGTGTCCGATATGAACGGCTCCGTACAGTGGACAAACACGGTGACTGACAGTTCCAATACAGGAGTGACTCTTGTACAGTGGAACCTGCACGGCAATTCCGGACACAGGATGCAGCCGGGACTCTACATAGTGAGGGCATCGGTAGGAACCGAGGGAGGCGGCAGTTCATCGGCCTCATGTAAGTTGGTCATAGTAGGTCGCTGATACAATAAAAGCCATAATTTGCAGTTAATATCATTATGAGACTAAATAATATATCCAAACTTATAATAGCGTTTGTACTGCTCATGCCGGTACAGGCTATCCATGCACAGAAAGAGGTATTCAATCCTGTATATACCGGTGTGACATCGCTCTCCATCGCCCCTGACTCCCGTGCCGGCGCCTTGGGTGATGTGGGTTGCGCCACCGATCCCTATATGGACAACAACAGCCAGTACTGGAACCCCTCCAAGTATCCGTTTACCAACAGCCAGGCCGGCATTTCGCTCTGCTACACCCCCTGGCTGCGGAAACTGGTAAGTGACATTGACCTGGCCAACCTGACAGGATTCTACAAGCTTGATGACTATTCGGCACTTAGCGCATCGCTTACCTATTTCTCACTTGGTGAGGTGATTGCCATAACCGAGGGCTCACAGGTGATAATACGTCCTTATGAGATGGCCGTTGACTTTGACTACTCACGTAAGCTTTCAGAACATTTCTCGGCTGCCGTGGGCATGAGGTTCATCTACTCGGACCTTCAGTACAACTATTCGGATGACGTTTTTCCCGGTAAGGCTTTTTCGGCCGATATTTCCATGTTCTACTCAAATTATATAGGACTTGGGCGCAGGGACTGTCTGCTTGGTCTGGGACTTAACGCATCAAACATAGGTAGCAAGATATCGTATGACGGTGGTCAGACCAATGAATTCATACCTACAAACCTGCGTCTGGGAGCATCGCTCACCATCCCTGTCGATGAGTACAACTCATTCTCCATATGTGCCGATGCCAATAAGCTCATGGTGCCTACAAGACCTACATACAACCAGTTCATGAGCGAGGTCTATCCCGGTGAGGATCCCAGTGACCTGAGTTATACATCAGACTATGCCCAGTGGCTTGCTGCTACCGGCTACAATGAGATGTCGCCTATAGCCGGTATATTCAAGTCATTCCATGACGCTCCCGGCGGTTTTGAGGAGGAGCTCCGCGAGATTTACTGGGGTGTTGGTGCCGAGTACAACTACAATGACCAGTTCTTCCTGCGCGGCGGCTACCATTATGAGAATGAATACAAGGGCAACCGCAAGTACTTTACCGTTGGTGCCGGTTTCCGTATGAACGTGTTCTCGCTCGATGCCGCTTACCTGATTTCAACTGCCCAGAGCAATCCTCTGGACCAGACCTTGAGGTTTACACTGTCATTTGATATGGATGGCATCAAACAGATACTGGGCCGATGACAAACATTCGCGTAGGATACGGTTTTGACGTTCACCGCCTGGTGGAGGGCCGTGAACTCTGGATAGGCGGGATAAAAATAGAGCATACCCTTGGCCTGCTTGGCCATTCTGATGCCGATGTGTTGATACATGCCGTATGCGATGCTCTTCTGGGTGCAGCCACCCTGCGTGACATAGGTTACAACTTTCCTGACACCGACATGCAGTATAAGGACATTGACAGCAAGATACTGCTTAAGCGTACTGTTGAACTGCTTGCATCCAAGGGCTGGCAGGTAGTGAACATAGACGCCACTGTCTGCGCCGAGCGTCCTAAGCTGAATCCCTATGTTCCGGAAATGCAGCGCGTTATGGCACAGGTCATGGAAGTGGATCCGGACCAGGTATCAATCAAAGCCACCACAACCGAGAAACTGGGCTTTACGGGCCGCGAGGAGGGAATCTCGGCCCATGCTGTGGCCCTTATCGAGAGAATCTAAAGATTTTAACTGAAAACTTGAAGGGTATAGTCTCAGAAACTACGGCCCTTCGGGCCTATCCCTCCCACCACTTCGTGGCGGGCCCCTCCCTCTAACGCGCCGAGGGTGGCGACGGTTTCTGAGACTATACCCTTCAAGTTTTTGCTCGAATAGCTGACTTTGTCAGTTATTAGTATAGAGATTTAGTTCTTGGATTGTCCTGGCAACAGATGCCGGGACCATTTTGTCTATAGGTTTTCCGTTCCTGACCATGCGGCGCAACTGTGTGGATGATACATCCACCAGCGGGCAGTCAAGCAATTTAATCCCGTCAGGCAACGGACAGTCTATGTCATAGCCTTTGCGCGGATATACTATAATGGGGTAGTTGTCCAGAATATAGTCTGCTTCCTTCCAGTCATGGAACTTGACCCAGTTGTCAGCCCCTATAGTCAGAATGAACCGACGGTCAGGATAGTCGGTGCTGATGTGGCGCAGGGTGTTTGCCGTGTATGACGGCTTGGGCAGGCTGAATTCATAATCAGACGCTCTTACTCCATCCATGTCTTTTACAGCCTGTGCAACCATGTCATATCGCAGGTGGTCATCAAGCAGTTTCTGACCTTTCTTCCATGGGTTGCAGGGCGTGACCAGCAGCCAGACCTCATCGGCCAGCCCTTGCTCAATAACACTCCGGGCAATGGCTACGTGGCCGTTGTGCAGAGGGTTGAAAGTACCTCCGAACAGTGCAGTCCTTATCTTTTGTGAACCAGGCATGTGTTGGAACAGTCTGTAATTATGGGATTTATTCAATCAATATCCAGGAAAGACCTGATAGTGGATAGTGCCTTCTGCTGAGCCTCCTCCAGGTCATCATTTACAATGACCACGTCAAACCTTGGGGCGAATGTAAGCTCATAGCCGGCCTTGGCCACACGTTTGGCTATCATCTCAGGGCTGTCAGTGCCGCGGAATATCAGGCGGCGTTCCAACTCCTCTACCGATGGCGGTTGTATGAACATGGACAAAGCCTGATCTCCGTAGTATTCCTTTATGTTGCAGCCGCCGGCCACATCCACATCGAACACCACGTTCATGCCCTCATCAAGGCGTTTCTCTACCTGCTCTTTCAGTGTACCGTAGAAGCAGCCGGGATAGACCTCTTCATACTCCAGGAAATCGCCGTTGGCTATGCGGGTGCGGAACTCATCGGATGTAAGGAAAAAATACTCCACGCCGTTTTGTTCGGTGCCGCGCGGTGCACGGCTGGTGGCCGATATGGAAAATACCATCTTGAGCTCGGGGTGGGTCAGGAGCCAGTTCACTATTGTGGACTTGCCTGAGCCCGAAGGGGCTGAGAATATAAGACATTTTCCACGCATGGTCACATCACATTAAGAACCTGTTCCTTTATCTGCTCCAGTTCATCCTTCATGCGCACAACTATGTTCTGCATTTCGGCCTGGTTGCTCTTGCTGCCCAGTGTGTTGATCTCGCGTCCCATCTCCTGGGCTATGAATCCCAGCTTCTTGCCCTGTCCGTGCCCCTCTTCAAGAGTCTTGATGAAATAGTCCAGGTGGTTTGTCAGGCGCTGTTTCTCCTCGCTTATATCCAGCTTCTCTATGTAGAATATCATCTCCTGCTCAAAGCGGTTCTCATCATAGTTGCCGCCCACGGTGTTCTGCATGGCGGTGCGGATGCGTTCCTTTATTTTGGCCACGCGGTCCTGCTCATATGGCTCTACCGATGCCAGCAGCGCCGATATGTTGGAAATTTTCTCACGGAACTTCTTTTCCAGCGCCACGCCCTCGGCCTTGCGGTACTCCACAAGTGCAGCTATCGCGCTGTCAACTGCCGCCGATACGCTCTGCCACTCCTCATCGCTAACCTCATCCATCTGTGTGGTACTCACTACTTCGGGCATGCGCAATATCACGGAGAAAACGTCATCGGGCATTTCCTGTCCTGTTTCATCGGATATGGATTCAATCTGCTTCAGGTAATTTTTGAAAACGGGCACATTGATGGACTGTGCACCCTGCGTGGCGCTCTGGTCCACATAGATACAGAAATCAACCTTGCCACGCTCCAATGCCGCTGTGATGCGGGAACGTATGTCAAGCTCCTTGTCACGATATGCGGGAATAATCTTGGTGGAAATATCCATAGCCTTGCTGTTCAAGGACTTGATCTCAACTATCACCTTGCGGTTTGCGGTCTCGGCAGTAGCCTTGCCGTACCCTGTCATTGACTGAATCATCTCTGTTACATATTCATTAGTACTGCAAAATTACTCATTTAGCTTTGTCTATTCAAAAATAGAGATATATTTGTCATTGCAATTCCAATATTGCTCAAATCATTAACGGAAGTATAAAAGATCATGTCAGTAAAATTGTTGTTTTCAAAGGCTCAGGACGATTGTACCGGACAGAGCAAATGGTGGGGGTTTCCTGATTTGCCAGATAATCTGGATTATCCTGAAATTGAGTTGACCGAAGACGGCGAGACTTTTTCCGATCCACTGACCTTTATATGTCAGATCCGATGCAGTGACATAGCCGGTTATGATGTTGACGGCGTGTTGCCTCATGACGGTATGCTCTATTTCTTTGCATCACTGGATTATTTCCTGGGGGATCTGGACGCATGTTGTCCGGGGTCGTCGGAGTGGGGTAAGGAGTATTTCAGGGTCCTTTATTCTCCAGATTGTGAAAACCTGCATCAGCATAAGGTGCTGTATGATGACGGAACTCCCGCCTGTATCCCGCCTGAAAGAATAAGTTTTGCCCCAGGCATACATTCTGATGGTTTCAGATTGCTTGGCAAACCTTTCTTTGACGAGATTTCCGATGCTTATCCTGATATGATTTCACTTTTGCAGGTTGATGAAGATGATGACTGGGGGCTGAGATTCTTTGATTGCGGTATGCTTGATTTCCTGATCAGCAAGGAAGATCTCAAGGCATGCCGGTTTGACAAGGTGGTGTGCGTCATGCATACATTTTAATCTTGATTCGTGTAAAAATGGAAAAGAAAGGCAAATATGAAAAACGCATAACCATTGCGTTCAAGCAGATGGTCGATAATGAGTCTGAAGGTGAACTGTGGCGTAACATCCCTCTGGCCCGCGCTATTCTTGATGACCTGGAGCAGGCTATTTCACAGGGCCTGGAACAGATAGACGGCTCGGACAGGGAACTATTCTGCAGACGTGTACTGGAGGATGAACTGCTTCCTTTCTATGATGTGCCCAGACTGACGTTGGAGATAGCGTCATATACCGATGCCTGTCAGGAACTTAAGAAAAAGCTTGAGGCATATATCGATACAAAGAATGTTCCCATGTCCAGGCTTGAGACTATGCTTGGACGGCACCTTAAGTTTGATCCCGTTGAGCGTACCCCGGAGTGGGAACGGTGTATCTATGAGGTAGAGTCAGAATGTGATTCCAGGCTTAAAGATGAACCCAGGTGTATGGGATTCTGTTTTGAATACTGGAGCACAAAAACCGCTGTCCTGGCCCAAAAGGGAATAGAATGGCTCTCTCCTTCAAAGATGAACCCGCGTGTCATGTTTGATTGAATATAGGCTACGCCTCGGAATAAAAAATGGGTAAACTCCTTTTTTCTTCCGAGGATTATATTTGACCTTCGGTCCAATATAGGCTTCGCCTCGGAATAAAAAATGAACAAGTTCCTTTTTTCTTCGCTCGGCTTGCACTATATTTGCCAAAAGATGACTATTAACAAACCAATTAATAAAGAAGGATTATGAAAAAGAAATTCATCTGCACGGTATGCGGATATGTACATGAGGGAGACGAGGCACCCGAGCGCTGCCCGCAGTGTAAGGCACCTAGAGAGAAATTCAAGGAGATTGTAGAGGGCGGTGATTCCCTGCAGTTTGCCTGTGAGCATATTCTTGGTGACGGCCAGGTAGGATCAGAGGAGATGGTGAACGACCTGCGTATGCAGTTCAACGGCGAATGTAGTGAGGTGGGCATGTATCTTGCCATGAGCCGCCAGGCCGACCGTGAGGGTTATCCCGAGGTGGCTGAGGCTTTCAAGCGTTACGCTTTTGAGGAGGCCGAGCATGCCGCCAAGTTTGCCGAGCTGCTGGGTGAGGTTGTTTGGGATACCAAGACCAACCTTGAAAAACGTATGAAAGCCGAGCACGGAGCATGCGAGGGTAAGCTGGCAATCGCCAAGACCGCCAAGGCCCAGAACTGGGATGCAATCCATGACACCGTTCATGAGATGGCCAAGGACGAGGCCCGTCACGGCAAGGGATTCGAGGCTCTTTACAAACGTTATTTCGGCAAGTAAATACTGAAGTTTACGTTAAAACGGTTTAAAGGCCGTACCGGGGCATCAATTAGGTCCCGATACGGCCTTTTCCTTTGGAAAAATATCCTTATTTTTGCAAGTTAAACAAGTAGATTTGTAGGGATGAGCGTTTTAATGCACATAGAGTCTGCTACAGACGGCTGTTCTGTTGCTGTAAGTGATGAGGGGCAGCTGGTGTTTGACAAGGCTGACCGCGAGGGCCACAACAATGCCGTATCACTGGGTGTGTTGGTTGACCAGGCGTTGTCGCTTGTTGACAGCCGTGGGCTAAAGTTGGATGCCGTTGCGGTAAGCGAGGGCCCGGGTTCCTATACCGGGTTGCGCATAGGAGTGTCAATGGCCAAGGGCGTTTGTTACGGCCGTGGGCTCAAGTTGATATCGGTATCAACCCTGAAACTACTCTGTGTGCAGCCGCTCTTGAGCTTGGAATTGCCCGATGATGCCCTGCTCTGTCCCATGATCGATGCCCGCCGCATGGAGGTCTATAGCGCCGTTTATGACCGCGCATTGAACCCGGTGCGTGAGATCAGGGCAGATATAGTAACCGCCGATACCTATCGGGAGTATCTGGAAAAGCATCCCGTATGGTTCATGGGTAACGGTTCTGCCAAGTGCCGCGAGACAATCAACCATCCTAACGCCCATTTCCTGGATGACGTGAATCCGGAGGCGCGCTGGATGTTCCCGTTGGCTGAGCAGTCGTTCAATAGGGAGGAGTTCCGTGACGTGGCCTATTTTGAGCCCTACTATCTGAAAGATTTCATAGCTGTTAAACCTAAAAAACTGGTTTGATGAACTACAATACACAACGAGAAAGACTGCCAATGCCCGAGTACGGACGTGCCGTACAGGAGATGGTGGAGTATGCCGTTACAATTCCTGACCGTGCAGAGCGTCAGCGTTGCGCCAATACAATAATCAACATAATGGGGAGCATGTTCCCTACATTGCGTGATGTGCCTGATTTCCAGGGCAAACTGTGGGATCATCTGGCATTCATGTCTGATTACAAGCTGGACATAGACTATCCGGTTGAGATTACCCGCCTGGAAAAGACCCAGCAGAAGCCGGAGCATATTGACTATCCGGCAGGTGACATACGTTACCGCCACTACGGTCACATCCTGCCGTCACTTGTAAAGGTTGCTGTCTCCATGCCTGAAGGTCCGGAGCGTAGCCAGCTGGTGCGCCTGCTTGCCGTGCAGATGAAGAAGGACCTGATGACCTGGAACAAGGAGATGGTCAGCGACGAGCGCATAGCCGATGACCTTGCCTATTTCTCAAACGGCCGTCTCAGCCTGCAGGAGGGTGATTTGAACGTGCAGTTTGCGCAGGCTCCGCCGCAGCAGCGCCAGCAGCAACACGGAAAGAAAAAGAACAAACGCAGATATTGATAGATTATGCCGTCATTTCTTGTAGAGGGAGGTCACAGACTTAAGGGAACCATCTGTCCGCAGGGTGCCAAGAACGAGGTCCTGCAGATACTTTGTGCCGTGCTGCTCACACAGGATGAGGTGACGGTGCAGAATGTTCCTGATATCCTGGATGTAAGGAACCTGATAGACATGCTGGCCAATCTGGGCGTGAAGGTAAACAATACCGCTCCCGGATGCTGGAGTTTCAAGGCCGATGCCATAGACCGCAGCTATGCGGAGAGCATGGACTTTGTGGCCAGAAGCGCAGGGCTCAGAGGCTCGGTGATGCTGCTTGGCCCGCTGTTGGCCCGCCTGGGACACGCCACAGTGAGCAAACCCGGAGGTGACAAGATTGGCCGCCGCCGTGTTGATACCCATATCAAGGGATTTCAGGCACTTGGAGCCACATTCGTGCTGAATGAGGAACGCGGTTATTACGAACTCAAGGCAGACCGCCTCAAGGGCACCTATATGCTGTTGGATGAGGCATCGGTAACAGGTACTGCCAATATCATAATGGCGGCCGTGCTGGCTGAGGGCGTGACCACAATATACAATGCTGCCTGTGAGCCATACGTTCAGCAGTTATGCCGCATGCTCTGCCGCATGGGTGCACGGATAGAGGGATTAGGCAGTAACCTGCTCACAATAACTGGTGTAAAGGAACTGCACGGCACCAGCCACAAGGTTCTGCCCGACATGATTGAGGTGGGCAGTTTTATAGGCATGGCAGCCATGACGCAGAGTGAGATAACCATAAAGGATGTCTCTTACCGGAACCTGGGCATCATCCCCGAGAGCTTTGCACGTCTGGGCATACAGATGGAGCAGCGCGGCGATGACATTTATGTTCCTGAGCAGGAGCATTATCAGATAGAATCGTTCATAGACGGCTCCATAATGACGCTGGCCGATGCTCCGTGGCCGGGACTAACGCCGGACCTGCTGAGCGTACTGCTGGTTACTGCTACGCAGGCCAAGGGCAGCGTACTCATACATCAGAAGATGTTTGAGAGCCGCCTGTTCTTTGTAGATAAGCTGATAGACATGGGTGCGCAGGTGATACTTTGTGACCCTCACCGCGTGGTGGTGATAGGACATGACCGCCAGTTCCCGCTTACGGCACGCCGCATGTCATCGCCCGATATACGTGCCGGTATAGCCCTTCTGATAGCCGCAATGAGCGCAAAGGGAACCAGCCGCATAGACAACATAGGCCAGATAGACCGCGGTTATCAGAATATAGACGGCCGCCTGAACGCGCTTGGCGCAAGGATAACCAGAGAGGAATAGAAACATGATAAAGGAGAGTGAAGTACAGAGAATAGGCACCATAGTCAAACCGCACGGAGTGGGCGGCGAGATGGCTGTCACTGTGCCCGCTTCACTCAGTTGGACCGATGACCTGGATTGCCTGGTCTGCTCCATGGACGGCATCCTGGTGCCGTTCTATGTGGAGTCAATCAGGGAAAAGAGCGGCACCGTAATCCTTGTTAAGTTTGAGGGCTATGACACTGTAGAATCCACCAGCCGTTTTATGGGGGTTACAGTCTATATGCCGCTTGAATATGTGGCTGAAAGTGCCGATGATGATCTGGAGTGGGGCTGTTTCCTGGACTGGAAAGTGGTGGATGCCGCTGCCGGTCCGCTGGGCACCATTCATGCCGTTGATGACAGCACGCCAAACATACTGTTCCTGGTCAAGGACGGCGGGCGTGAGCGTATCATCCCGGCCAATGAGGAATGGATTACCGCTGTGGACCGTAAGAACCGCACCCTCAAGTACAAACTCCCGGAAGGGTTAGCCGATCTGTAATATATGAAGAGCATCCGCCAGAAACGCAGGGCCGTGGGCCGCAAGAGCCTTTTCCGCAGGTTTGTCTATCTGTATCGTCTCACTGTAGTCAACGAGGATGAGCAGCGCAGGGTCTTCGTCATGAAGATTTCACATCTGATCCTGACATTGGCAATACTTGCGGTTGCGGGACTAGGCGCATGGGGTGGGATTGTGTTATATAAGCATTCCCCAAAACAGAAAGGCACTGCCCTTGAGGATTACAGGATACGCCAGGCCATTGTTGACGAGGCCCTTCGCATAGATTCTCTTGAGATGGTGTTTGAATTGCAGAACAAATATGTCACGATGTTGCAGGACATAATTGCCGGAACTGTAAAGATAGACACGGTCTATTCGGTGGATTCGCTTACCCGCCAGCGCAGTGAGCAACTTATGGAGCGTACGCAGCGTGAGGAGGAGTTCATGCGTCAGTATGAGGAGGCCGAGCGATACAACATTACCTCCCAGTCACAGCCTGTAAATGATGTGAGCAGCATCAGCATGTTCCGTCCCACCGCCGGCCTGGTGTCACAGAGCTTTGACCAGCTTGAACAGCACTTGGGCGTGGATATTGCCGCCAGCCCTAACCAGAGCGTGGTGTCGGTCCTGGACGGTACGGTGCTTATGGCTACATACACATCGGAAATGGGTTACACCATCTGCATAGTCCATCCGGGGGAACTGATTTCGGTCTATAAGCATTGCGAGTCACTGCTTAAGAAAAGCGGTGACCGCGTGAAACAGGGCGACGTGGTGGCGCTTGTAGGCCGCGGCACAGACCATTCGCTGCAGGGCTCGCATCTTCATTTTGAACTGTGGTATCAGGGGCAGCCCCTTGATCCCGAAAAATACATTCTCTTTCAGTGAAACAGATAGCGATATTAGGTTCAACAGGTTCCATAGGGCGGCAGGCGCTTGACGTGATTGCCTCCCATCCCGACGAATACCAGGTATATGCCATTACTGCCAACAACAGCGTGGACCTGCTCATTGAGCAGGCGTTGAAGTTCCGCCCCGAGGCGGTGGTCATAGCCAATGAGCAGCACTACTCTAAACTCAAGGAGGCGTTGGACGGTCAGCCTATAAAGGTGTATGCCGGAGCTGATGCAATCAACCAGATAGTTACTGCAGATCCTATTGACATTGTGCTAGCATCTATGGTTGGATTTGCAGGCCTTTGCCCCACAATTGAGGCTATCAAGGCAGGCAAGATGATAGCTCTGGCCAACAAGGAGACCATGGTGGTGGCAGGTGAGCTTATCACATCACTTGCGCTTGAGTATAAAACGCCTATTCTTCCGGTTGATTCGGAGCATTCGGCCATATTCCAGTGTCTGAGCGGCGAGACCATGAACCCCGTGGAGAAGATACTTCTCACCGCAAGCGGAGGCCCGTTCCGCATACTTGGCAAGGACCAGCTCAAGACCGTAACAAAGGCTCAGGCTCTCAAGCACCCCAACTGGGACATGGGTGCCAAGATTACCATAGATTCAGCATCCATGATGAACAAGGGGTTTGAGGTGATTGAGGCCAAGTGGCTGTTCGGTGTGCCTTACAGCAAGATACAGGTGGTGGTGCATCCGCAGTCAGTGATACATTCCATGGTGCAGTTTGCCGACGGTGCCGTAAAGGCTCAGCTGGGAGCTCCCGATATGCGCTTGCCCATACAATATGCATTCTCATATCCGCGCCGGTTGAATGCCGATTTCCCCAGGGTGGATTTTACAAAGTTAGGTACGCTCACATTCGAGGAGCCTGATACTGACCGTTTCCGTAATCTTGCATTGGCATATCTGGCCATAGAACGTGGAGGCAACATGCCCTGCATATTGAATGCAGCCAATGAGGTGTGTGTGGCCGCGTTCCTGCATGACCGGATGGGATTCCTTGAAATGAGTGATGTTATTGCCCAGACTATGGAACGTGTCCCGTTCCGTGCCAAGTCCACGCTTGATGAGTATATAGAAACCGATGCCGAGGCCCGTCGGGTGGCAGCATCACTGATTAAATGATTAACTAAACCAAATTGATATGTCAACTTTCTGGATCAAATTTATCCAACTTGTCCTTTCGCTTACCATACTTGTTGTATTCCATGAATTCGGTCATTTCCTGTTCTCACGTTTGTTCGGGGTCAGGGTGGAAAAATTCTACGCATTCTTCAATCCCCGTTTCTCACTTGTAAGAATCAAGCGTGTTAACGGCAAGATCCGTGTCAGGTTCTTCAGTCCAAATGTACCTGAAAGCTATGAGGAGGAGAAACACTTCAACTTTGAAGGCAAAGAGGAGGTCACATACAAGCCTATAGACCTGGAGTCACTGCCGGAGGATGACTGGCGACGTTCACCCGAGAACACAGAGTTCGGTGTGGGCTGGGTACCGTTCGGAGGCTACTGCAAGATAGCAGGCATGATAGACGAGTCCATGGACATAGCCGCCATGAAACAGGAACCCAAACCGTGGGAGTTCCGCACCAAACCTTCATGGCAGCGTCTGCTCATAATGGTGGGCGGCGTGCTTTTCAACCTGATACTGGCATTCTTCATCTACTCCATGGTGCTCTTCAAGTGGGGTGACAGCTATACTCCCGCACAGGGACTCAAATATGGAATGGAGTTCAATGAACATGCCGAGTCCCTTGGATTCCGTGACGGCGATGTGATTGTGGCTACTGACGGTAAACCCACCACAGCTTTTGACGGTGACCTGTACCGTGCCATAGCCAAGGCAAAGCAGGTAACCGTAAAACGTGACGGCCGTGAAGTAACACTGGATATGCCCGATGAACTGTCGCTGTTTGACTTTACCCGCACCGTTCCGTTCGTCTCCATACTCAGTCCCATGACAGTTGACAGTGTCCTTACCGGTGCCGGTGCATCCAAGGCCGGTCTCATGGCGGGTGACACCATACTTACGGTGAACGGCCTGAACGCCTCCACATGGACACAGTTCCAGACCATCCTGGCCGATATGCGCAGCCGTGCCGAAGAGAGTTATGTGGATCGTAACCTTAGTATGGTTATAAGCCGTCCTGGAGCCGGTCGTGATACCCTTGCCGTAACTGCCGATGACGGTTTCCGTATAGGAATAGTCCATTTCACCGATGAATACGAGCCTGTGGTACTTGAATACGGGTTCTTCAGTTCCATACCTGCCGGAATCAAGTACGGCTGGAACACACTTAAGGGTTATGTGGGTGATTTCCGCTATGTGTTTACAAAGGAGGGTGCCAAGAGCCTGGGCGGATTCGGCACCATAGGCAGCATATTCCCGTCGCAATGGAACTGGCACGCGTTCTGGCTCATGACCGCCTTCCTTTCAATCATCCTGGCGTTCATGAACATACTGCCCATCCCCGCGCTTGACGGAGGTTACGTGCTGTTCCTGCTGGTAGAGGTGGTTACAGGCAAGAAACCGGGTGACAAGTTCCTTGAGGTGGCCAACACCGTGGGAATGATTATACTGTTCGGGTTGCTCATATTCGCAAACCTTAATGACATAATACGTCTGTTCTAGTCTATGAATAAACCCCGCGAGACATTCAACAGCCGTATGGGCATGCTTATGGCTATGGCAGGCTCTGCCATAGGTCTGGGTAATATCTGGCGATTCCCCTATATGATGGGCCGGAACGGCGGGGCGGCGTTCATTCTCATATACATAATCATGCTGGTGGTGCTTTGTCTGCCGGTCATGGTATCGGAGTACCTTATAGGCAGGCGTGGCGGATTCAATCCGTTCAGCAGCTTTGACCGTCTTGCTCCTGGCTCCAAGTGGCGCTGGATAGGTTTCTTGGCAGTGTTGTCATCGGCCTGCATACTGTCATTCTACTGCGTGGTGGGCGGATGGTCGGTCAAGTATCTGCTGGATTCCTGCACACTGGCTTTTTCCAATCCACATAGTGACTATGCCGCTGCTTTCGGCGGTTTCATAGGCAGTCCGTTCAAGCCTCTGCTCTATACCCTCATATTCCTGGGCCTGACTGGTCTGATAATAGTATTCGGGGTACATAAGGGCATAGAGCGCATGAGCAAGATCATGATTACGGTGCTGTTTGTAATAATAGTGCTTGTGGTGGTACGCTCGCTCACTCTGCCGGGGGCAGTAGATGGCGTAAGGTACATGTTCGTGCCCGATTTCAGTAAGGTTACGGCCGGTACCTGCATCTCGGCTATGGGGCAGGCTTTCTTCTCGCTCAGCATAGGTTGCGGAACCATACTCACATACGCATCTTACGTGAGCAAGCAGGAGAACATCCTGGCGTCATCGGCATGGATCTCGTTTTTTGATACATTGTTCGCCATAATAGCCGGACTGGCCATCATCCCGGCTGTATATGCCATTGCCTATATGAACGGTGTGGAACCCGATGTAAGCGCAGGTCCGGGACTGGTGTTCATAACCCTGCCGGGCGTATTCAGCCAGATGCCTCTGGGCGGAGTGGTGGCCATATTGTTTTTCCTGGCACTGCTACTGGCGGCATTGACATCGGCCATATCGCTGATGGAGGTGGTTGTGGCTTTCATCATAGAGGAACTGCGCAGGTCACGTGCCAGGGCTGTGCTGATGAGTTTCCTTGTATGCGGGGTGGTGGGAGTGTTCTGCTCGCTATCGTTCGGCCCGCTGGAGGGATTCAAGCTGTTCGGCCTTAGCGTGTTTGATTTCTTTGACTACATCACGTCAAACATAATGCTTCCGGTGGGTGGCCTGCTGCTTGCCGTGTTTGCCGGCTGGAGACTTAAGCGTGCCAACTATCTGGATGAACTGACCAACGGCGGCAAGCTCAATATACCGCGCTGGCTGGCGCTTACCATCTACTATCTGGTCAAGCTGGTGGCACCTGTGGGGATATCACTTATCTTCCTGAACTGCCTGTTCAGCTGAAACATCCTCCTTCATTTTGGAGCGTATGAACTTAAGGTGACGGTCTGCCTCGTCACGCAGGCTCTTGTGCTCGTTCAGTGACAAAAGAATCTGTGACAGGTCATAGAGCCGGGCTATCGCGTAGCGGTCATCCTTGGTCATCCTCAGGTTCTTATATACTGCACGGCTGCTTTCGGGGCCGGTCTTGCGGTAAAGAGTGTAGGTAATCTCCTGGTCCTTGTTGGCGCTTATGAATGCCGCAGCACCGCCGTCGTTGCCGTTTATGAAACTCAGGCGCTCATAGCATATTCCCAGGTCAGTGAACTCATGGCGGTCTTTAGATTCCGGCGTATCAACATAAAGCTCACCTACGCTCAGTTTTAGCCAGTCATGGTGAATATATGAACTGCCGCGGTAGCTCGATACCAGCGTCATGCGTCCCAGTTCATCCACCTGAGCGCGTATATAAGTGCGGTCTATGTTGCGGTTGGGAGCCTGGCTCTTTATGGTGTACAGGCCCAGGTCCTGGTACTCTTCATCCTTTTCAAACACATAGTTGTCCTTGATTCTCTCAAATGCGGCTGTTGTGGCGGCTATCATGCTGTCCTCATACTCCACTATGCGCATCTGTTCGGCCTCCTCAATCTGCTGCATGAGCCTTATGCCTTGGCGACGGGTCTCGAAAGCCTTGGGGTATAGAATCCTTATGCTGTCAATCTCCTGCTTGGCCACATTGTAGTTGGCTGTGCTGAACGCCTCCTTGGCATTGTCAAGGTGCTTTGCAGCCAGTTTCTCAACATTCTCTGCGCAACCCAGCAGGACAGCGCATACGGTAATTATTGCAAGTATCTTTTTCATTGTGTCTGTTTTAAACAGATGCAAAAGTACTCAGATAATTGCTAATAAAAAAGAGTTTTCCGGTTCCACAGGATTCAAAATCCCGGACACTTTCAGTATCTGCGTTATTGCAAATTTCCGGGAGGTTAAGACTTGACGCTTGACACTTGACGCTTGACGCCTTTCGGACAGATATTTTTTGCTGCCTGGGCAGGAAAATTTTGCTGCCTGCCTAGGAAACAATTGTTACCTGCCCAGGAAAAAAATCAGGCCATTCCAAGGTCGATTTTAAGGGGCGTCAAGCGTCAAGTGTCAAGCGTCAAGTCCGATGCTATTTTTATTATTATATATATCATGATATACCTATAGAAAGTGTAGCTACACATGTGATAATAAGCCTTATAGAGCAAAAAAGAAAGTTTATCTCTATAAGGCTTAATATTTATATCTCTAAAAGTTCTGCTATATGAGTATAAAAATGGGGGTATGCACCCATGATTTGGGGCAACTTATTACTAATACAATCTCTTTTCCGTGCGGACGGTGCCGTCGCTGTAGCGGGTAACTACAATTGTAATGCCTGTGGGAGAATCCATTCGGCGACCAAGCAGATCGTAGTATTGTATGCTTATTGTATTGACGCCAGGATTAATGTCCCTGACTCTTGTATCAGTAGACCCGTCAAAATGCAATCCAGCTTCTCTCTCCTTGATTATATTAGGCACAGCATACTGCACATACCCAGTCTCATATATGCTGTTGCATACAGATACAACATCTTTTGTCTTGGGCACTTCATATACTAATTTGACTATATCATTTTCGGTCTGGGTAGAAACCAGACTCAGATTATAACCATTAATGATATTGTTCCTGACAGCATCGGTAACATTGTCCTTGAAAACCAGCGTCAGCCTTCCATCTAGACCCCAGTACGTCATTTTTTCAGCATGTTTAAGGCTTTGCACGTAAAACGTATTATCCAGATACTGTTCACTTACCCATTTTACATCATCAAGCGATTTCAAAGCCTCCATTGCTGTCACAGCCACATCAGGATAAGTATAGACCATGCAGTAATCCTCGTCCAGCCATGTTATGCGGCAGTAGTTCCCACAATATGATTTGATAACGGATGCCATTTGTGCTCTATCTGTTCCACGGCCTTTTCTTACGGCAAATCTGCCGGGAACCATATACAGATATTGCTTAGACCCGTCTTGATCACCATAATAGAATGGTATGCCGGAGTGGTCTATAGTTTGAACCTGATATTTCTTTGTTCCGTGTAATGCAGTTGGCCTTGCACAAAGGAAATAACCGGATTCATATAGCTGATTGGCTGCAGATACAACATTCATCGATTTTGGAGCTTTCAGCATTGCGCTTTTGTAAACATCTGTGCGGCTATCATCAACAAACACAAAACTCAGCCCCATAGATTCAATAAGACTGTTAGCTTCGTCCCATGTACTTTCATCAAGATAGATAACCTGTAGTTGGTCCGAGAATGTAGATACTTTAACCTCATCTGCAAACGGATACAGGTCTATTAGGTCTTTCACGTCTTTTCTGATATATCTTTTGCTTACGCTCACAATCGCATCATCGGTAAGCAGAGCCTTGATTGCCTCATCCAGTCCTGGAGTGTTTGTGGTTACAGAGCAACGATAGTCATATTGTCCGGAATCCCATTTAAAGCGGGCATCGGGCAGATATTGTTTCACAAGCGATTCTATGTTCCTTTTACTGGCGTCATCAGTCTTTTGTATATAAAGATCTGTAGTCAATGAATAAAGGACAACGGAATCAATATTATCCGGTGATATTCCGGCACCTATCAGATTTGAAAAGTTACTGTTAGGCTCATAGTAATATATGGTATCCGTACCAATCTTAAGTGAATCAGCTCTGCTCTCAGTGACTGTCTGATCCTGCGGTAAAGGTGCCTCTATTCTGTACAGAGCCTTGTCGGCATTGGAGTATATGTAAAGATAGTCTCCGTATTCCGCTATCCCTCTTGGGTCACTGATTTGAAGTGGTAGTTGATAAGAACTGGAGTTAGAATCATCCGTATTGCGCCAAATCAACAGACTAGGGTATGTTTCCACAGATTGTGGCTGGATACTATAAACTATCCCTCCACTGCAGCATAATCCTTTTAAATTGGAGGCAAAAAATAATCTTTTTCCATTTAAAAAATCTTGAACAGAACTTCCATTGCCCACATTCTGAAAAACAAATATGCCCGCTGAAGATGCCGCAATGTATTGATAGGACCCCCTTATGCCATAGTAGTCAACAACAGTTTCACCATTTATGTCAATTACCGCATGACCTTTCAGTATAAGCGTATCGCCATTAAGGACTGTAAAATAGCGGTAGGGGTTATTTGTTCGTTCAATAACTTCTCCTTGCGGATTAGTCTTGATTAGTTTGTCTGATGTCTGAAAGCAGAATGAAACTTCGCTGTCAGTCGTATCAATATAGATGTTATAAACATTATCTATAGCTAAATCAAAAACCTTTACGGTATTTCCAACTGCCAACAAGGGCAGTGCAAGCAATGTTGTGGTCATTGCAGCCTTAAGAGTTTGTAGAATTTGTTTCATAAGCCTTACATTTTTAAAAGACAAATTAATTCAACCAAAAGTGTAAATTCAATCCCCACCTTAATACTCGCCGTTAAAGGTAGTGTTTAGTTGATTATTGACAACAAATAATGTATAACTTTTTGTGGGACAATTATGTGACAATTTCGGGACAAACCTTTCCCATGTGTGCTTGACAATATGCTCTTTCTGTTCCGTAATCTAGGCGAGATGAAAGAGATTCCCGCTTATTTTAAGGACAAAAATTTGGACAGGTTATTTGAAACCACTATGTTTGCAAACATGACACCAGAACTGCAAGACCGATACTTCCGTGAGTTCATGTATGAGATGGACCAGAAGAGCCGTATGCGTACTGCCCGTGAGGACGGTATTGCCGAAGGTATTGCCGAAGGCCGTGCCGAAGGTATTGCCGAAGGCCGTGCAGAAGGCCGCGTTGAAGGTCGTGCTGAAACCGCTAAAGCAATGAAGGCCAGAGGTTATGACATCTCTGAGATTATTGAGATTACAGGGTTGACCGAAGAACAGATAGCGAGCCTTTGAACCCACTAGTAAATTTATATGGAAGACGGATTCCAATCATCGGGAATCCGTCTTCTGTATTGCAAGGCGGTTTATTACTGAAACAGCTTTTTCTCTATAAATATGCTTCCGTCGCTGTAACGAGTCACTACAATTGTAACACCAGACTTGGAATCTACACGTTGTCCTGACAAATTATAATACTCCTCATATTCAACTTCAGCACTTGTTTGAGTAACGTCAGTTATCTGTGAAAGTGAGTGGACGAACTCAGGGTATGCATACATAAAGTATCCGGTCTCAAAAAGTATTCTTGAAAGTTCAAAAACATCTGTCGTTTTGGATGTATATAACAGGCTCATGTCTTCCGGGAGATACACGTCTGAAGGTATGGTCAGATCATAAACATAAGCCAAACTATCCATTACGGATTTATTATATGCATCATTAAGTCTATATACTATACTGTTTAAAGGAATCAACTCCATTGATTCAGGGCAATTATTCATGAGATAACACTCATAATCCCCTTTATTGACATATAAATGACTTGCTGCCGCTATAACATCTTCTTTCAGCAACTCGTCTAACGCAGCGTCAATCTGAACTTCATCTGCAGTAACTCTGCATACATCTTCGCCACCCCATTCTATTTGGAATGAACCATAAATCTTGCTGTCCAAAAGAGTTGACAAATATGTTTTTGTCACATCAGCATTCTTTTGGACAATCAGATTGTCTGGAATCTTAACAAGACAGACTTCCGTCCAACCATCATAATAATAAACATCAGTATCTTTTTTATCCTGTCCTGATATTGAGGTGCCTCTTGAAATAGCATGTCTGACCATATTGTTATGTGATTCAATCACCTGTGCCCTATTATTGAGATAGATGGTGTATTTAGGTGCATTACAGTCTTCTATTTCAAGGTAGAAAGGCTGGTTATAAAACATCTTTGAAGAATCTTCATAATTAATGTCAAACCGCAAGAAGATGCATTGGTCAGTAACTGTATAATTAAGATAACTGGGTTGAGCTCCGCTACCGCAATACACTCCTTCTGCTATGAACTTACCATTATCCGTTAATGTGTATTGCATATCCCGCCATTCACATTCATCAGTCGGATATAATTTTCTTTGGCCTGTGCTAATGTATCCCTTATTAAGAACGGAAACCTGGTGATAATCAAAAATACTGTAATCATCAGATTCTATTCTGACATAAGAATTACCCGCTCTTAAAGCTGTCATCAATCCGTTTCTGTCAATAACTAAAACGGGATTATCTATCCAATTCAGATCTTCAAACCATTTTATGTCAGAGGCGGCAGGATCAATGACAAGCTGTCTGCTTTCACCAATCCTTAGCGTTATACTTTGTCCATCACCTACTTTAATGGTTTGCTCATTATACAATGTTTCTTGAAAATCAAGGTAACCGGTCCATGTGTTTCCGTATGCATTGATCGTTATCAGATATAAGCCGGTTTTATCAAAAGAATCTGTCTTAATCTGAATAGATGTGGTTTCTTCAAACACGCCATTTACTACTTCGGAACCTGTATAGTCATTGGTAATTATAACGTTTGATGTGGTACTGTTAGGATAAAAAATGTATAATTTGTTTTCTTCATAATATGCCAGAGGGGAATATGAGCAGTTTCTTGTGGAGGCCCGTGCATTACCGCCGCCATTGGTACCGGGAGGAACGTTCTTTACCAAAGGAATAAAGACCTTAGCACCTGATGGCAGTGCAATAAACAACACAATAAAAAATGAAAACAATATTCTTTTCATATCAACTGTTGCTTTATCGTCAATACTCTTAAATAAACAAGTCCAGAAAATCCTTGGATCCTTTCTCCAACAGTCTCAGCTTGCGTTTGCGCACTCCGCTCTCTGACAGGTTTATGAACGCTGATATGAACCTGTTGCTGAAGTTCAGGCTGGAGAGTAAGCATATCACTATATCCTCTCGCACCAGATTCTCTATCTCTATGTTCATGTCCAGTATTGTGTCTATGAATGATTCCGATATCCGGTTGATTATGGCGGTACGTTCATCGGCCGTGAATGACAGGTCGTTGTTGAGCAGCTTTGAAGAGAGACAGGAGTAGGCATCGGTATTGCGGAACTGTTCCTTGCATACCTCAAGCTTGTCCTTGTACATTTTAAGTATGGACTCTCTGGACAGATTCCTGTCATTGAACGGGGCATCAAGCATGTGGGCTTTCATTATCTCTATGCTGTTGCTGCGGGCCTGGTCGCGCTGGCGTATCTGCATACGGGCTATTCGGTTACTGCGGGCTGACAGATAGAGCAGATATGCCATTGCCATTAGTGCCAGAAGCGAGAGGGTGATAATGATAAGCCTCTTGTTC
Organism: uncultured Bacteroidales bacterium; assembly: GCA_902799685.1. GTDB lineage: Bacteria > Bacteroidota > Bacteroidia > Bacteroidales > Bacteroidaceae > Colenecus. The sequence continues at coordinate 61,173 of CADCBO010000004.1, read as the reverse complement.
CTGTAGCTGGTTTCGCTCTCCTTAAACTTTATTTCATGGTTGCGTATAACGTCCTCTATAGCTATGTCCTTGCGTATGTCATAGATGGAATCCACAAGTGCATCATGCAGCTGCATGTATTCAAGGGCCTCATCAGAGTATCCTTTCATGATGGATAATACCGCCAGCTTGCCGCTGTTGTCACACACGGTGTAAAGCTCTGCGGGGCATTCCATGGACTTGCTGTAATAGATGTATGCCGAATCAAACTGCCCGGCATCAAAGAATATGTCCGCCTTTACGCTGTAGCCTACTCCAACCTCTGCTGGGTCTTTAAGCTCATAGAGATAGCGGTCTATGTAATACATTGCCCTGGAATGGTCATTATAGCCATGCAGGTATATCTTGGCCAGGTTCATGTAGCATTGGCGGCTACGCAGGCTTGAGGCATGCGGGTCTTTAAGCAGAATGTTGAACAGTGAGTCTGCCAGGGCATAATGAGCCTGGTGCAGTGCGTTCAATGCTATGAGATAACGGGCATTCGATGTAAGCACATTGTCATGAAGCCGCAGCGAGTTCTTTAGACATGCGTTCAGGTTGTCCAGTGACAGGTCAAACATCATCTGGTTCAGATAATGTTGGCCCAGGTTCTGTTCCGCAAGGGCATAGTAACGGACCAAAGTATCCGGAAACAGGGCCTTTGCCTTGATATATGCGTCAATGGCTTCAACGTCATTGCCCATATCCGAATAGACGCATCCCTGCGAATACCAGGCCATTGCGGCATGATAATCTTTCCTGCTACTGCCGTAATAACCGGTGGCGGTACGTATCAGGCTGTCATCCTGAGCTATTACATAGTTCTTGTAATCGGCCTGTGTCTTAAGTACTGCATAATAAGCCCTGATACGCTTGCTGTCCGGCAGCTGTATGGTGCCCAGAAGTGAATCGGCCGCCACAGCATCGGTCTCAAGCAATTGCTCAGCATACTGCAAGTCACGGTATGCGCCGTTATCCCGGCAGGATACGGCAAGCATAAGCAACAGCAATATTAAACCTGTTCTTTTCACTTTTTATCCTGTTTTTTCTATACACCAAATGTATAGAATGCGTATAAGCAACTGAAATAATGGGCGGGACAGATATGGGACAAATTCGGGACAAAACTTTCCCGCTATGGTTATCTGCCTGTAAACAAGCCTTTTACAGTTTGCCGTAAGCCGGATAGTTACAGCTTTCGGCTATGGTGAACTGTGCCTGGCAGCGGATATCCTGAGACGAGGCGGCAAAGAGGGCCTTGTAGTCACCCTGCAGTGTCTGCCAGACGGAGGTTTCTGAATTGAACCCGGCCAGCTCATACTCCGACAGCCTGAACTCCAGCGTCTGGCTCTCACCCGGTTGTAACAGGGCGGTCTTGCCGTATGCCCTGAGTTCCTTGACAAGCTTGGTTAACCCGCCGTCAGGAGATTCTACATAGACCTGCACGGCCTCTTTGCCGGTTACGCTACCGGTATTGGTCACTTTTACGGAAAGGTTGACCACGCCATCCACTACCTTGGCCTGCGGATCACTGTAAGAGAATGTGGTGTAACTCAGTCCGAATCCGAACGGATAGGATACCTGCTCCGGATGGCGGTCATAATAACGATAGCCTATATCCATACGCTCCTTATATTCAGTGTAGTCATAGCCCGGTACAGGCTTGGCATCGGGATTACCGCGGTTGGCGCGTGCCTGATTCTGGAGTTCACGGGCACGGACGGGATAGTTGGCTGTAGATGGCATGTTCATATAATCCACAACATATGTATCCACCAGTTTGCCCGACGGGTTGACTATGCCCTTGAGTACATCGGTCACCGCATAGCCGGCCTCCTGGCCAGGCAGACCGGCCAGAAGTATGGCATCGGGGTACCCTTTCCAGGTGGCTGTCTCTATGGGAGCACCTATGTTCAGTATCACTACAACCTTCTTGCTCTTGGAATGGAAGGCATCGCACACATCCTTTATCAGCCCCTGTTCTATATCTGTGAGCAGATAATCGTCTTCATAGCCTCGGTCTGCCGATTCACCGCAGCTACGGCCTATGGTGATTATGGCAATATCACTTGCTATAGCATCGGCACGGTACTGGTAAGGCTTGCGCACAAGTGACTGCGGTATCACATGGTTGGTCAGGTTGGTGCGCATAAAGTCATTGGCGCCTACACGCTTGTTGTTCTCCGTAACATACCTGCTGTATGACTGTGACACCGAAGGCTCCAGCTTGTACCCAGCGGTCTTGAGGCCCTCATCCAGACCCACGGCATGCTTGTAGTTCACGCTGCCGCTGCCAGTGCCTACCACATACATATCGTATGAACTTACGCCGTACAGGGCTATCATCCTGCAGCTCTTACCCAAAGGCAGTGCTCCGTTATTCTTGAGCAGCACCATACCTTCCGTTGCGCTGGAGCGTGACACCTGTGCGTGGGCTGTCAGGTCCGGGTCGTTAAGGAACTCATATCCCTGCATTTTGGGTGAACGCTCCACAAAGGCAAGTATATTCTCCACGTTACGGTCTATAATTCTTTCATCCAGTGTTCCATTCTGTACGGCTTCAATAATAGCCTTAATCTGGTTTGCACTGCCCGGCATAAGCAGGTCGTTGCCGGCCTTAACTGTGGCCACAGCATCACGGCCACCGCCCCAGTCTGTCATTACCATTCCCTCAAATCCCCACTCATGGCGCAGTATGCTGTCTATAAGAGTGGCGTTTTCGGGGGCGTACGTGCCATTTATTTTGTTATATGAGGTCATCACCGCCCACGGCTGTGACTCACGTACGGCTATCTCAAACCCTTTAAGGTAAAGCTCACGGGCAGTCTGCTGGTCCACCCTTGCATCGTTGGCCATGCGGTTGGTCTCCTGGTTGTTAAGGGCATAGTGTTTGATTGTGGCACCTACGCCGTTTGACTGCACTCCACGCACCATTGCGGCAGCTGTCTTGCCCGATACCACGGGGTCCTCGGAGTAGTACTCGAAATTACGTCCCAGCAATGGATTGCGGTGCAGGTTCAGTGCCGGTGCCAGCAGGCAGTCCGCTCCGTAACGTTTTACCTCATCGCCAATGGCTGTTCCAACCTCTTCTACAAGCTGCTGGTTCCAGCTCTGGGCAAGCATTGTGGCTACCGGGAATGATGTGCAGTAATAGGTCTTGTCCTGGCCCTCACGTGTAGGATTTATCCTGAGTCCGCCCGGGCCATCGGGCAGCATAACCGACGGTATGCCCAGACGCGGTATGGGATAGGTCTGACCCGCGCAACCGGGAATAAGAGCCTTGGTATCCTTTATCTCCTGGGCAATGTCATCGCCGTTCCAGGCAGCTACGCCCACCAGCAGGCTTACTTTCTCCTCAAGGGTCATGGCCGCCACCACCTTCTTTACAGGTGATTTGCCAAACTCTACAGTGCGGTTGCATGAAAACAGGACGACAGCCAGCATAAGGCATACAGCCGGCACAGACAATCTCTTACTCATAATAAGGTCAGTATTTAGGGTTCTTGTTGTACGGGTTCCAAACCACGCTTGCGTGCCTCTTGAAGCAGGAAAGCATAAGCGGCATCGTGCTCATTGGGAATGACTCCATCCAGTATGGCATCCTTTATTGACGCCTTGAGTTCGCCTACTATCGCCGTGGGCTCCAGCCCAAACACGCGCATTATCTCCATGCCATCTACAGGCGGCTGGAAATTGCGTATGCGGTCTTTCTCCTCCAGATCCACCATCTTTTGGCGCACCAGCTTGAAGTTCTCCAGATGACGTTTCTTCTTAAGCTCATTCTTTGAGGTTATATCGGCCTCACACAGGGTCATAAGGTCATCAATGTCATTGCCAGCATCAAAGAGCAGCCGGCGAACAGCTGAATCAGTAACCTCATCATCCACAATGGCTATTGGGCGCATGTGCAGCTCAACCATCTTTTGCACATACTTCATCTTCTCGTTCTTGGGCAGTTTCATGCGCTCAAAAATGGCGGGAATCATCTTCATGCCCACATAGTTGTGGTTGTAGAATGTCCAGCCGTGAGCCGGCTCCCACTTCTTGGTACGAGGCTTGCCTATGTCATGCAGCAGTGCGGCCCAGCGCAGCCACAGGTCATCACTGTTACGTGCCACGTTGTCCAGCACCTCAAGGGTATGCAGGAACACATCCTTGTGACCGCGTCCGTTCACGGTCTCCACACCCTGCAGGGCAGCCAGTTCCGGAAATATCAGCTCCAGCAGGCCGCAACGGTCCAGGTCAATGAATCCCTTGGACGGAATGGGTGCCAGGATTATCTTGTTGAGTTCCTCGGCAATACGTTCCTTTGATATTATACCTATGCGCTCGCGGTTTTTCTCCAACGATGCAAACGTATTGTCATCAATATAGAAGTTCAGTTGAGTTGCAAACCTTATGCAGCGCATCATGCGCAGAGGGTCATCACTGAATGTGATATCGGGGTCCAGCGGGGTTCGGATTATATGGTCCTGAAGGTCATAGATTCCGTCAAACGGGTCAACCAGTTCACCAAACCGTTCCCCGTTCAGGCAGATGGCCATTGCATTTATGGTAAAGTCACGGCGGTTCTGGTCATCCTCAAGCGTGCCATCCTCAACAATGGGATTGCGTGACTCACGGTGGTATGACTCCTTGCGCGCTCCCACAAACTCCACCTCCAGATCACCCTTCTTTACCTGAGCGGTTCCGAAGTTCTTGAACAGGCTCACGTGAGCTCCCTTACCAAGCGCATTGCCGTAAGCTTTGGCCATCTCCAGACCGCTGCCCACAACGACCACATCTATATCCTTGCTGGGCCGCTCCAGAAACAGGTCACGTACGTATCCTCCCACCACATAGCACTCCAGTCCCAGACTGTCTGCAGTCCGTGACAGCAGCCTGAACTCCTTACGGTCAAGCAGCCGGGCAAGTTCCTCATCACTGTATAACTTCATTGAGCACAAAGATAGTGCAAGCCGAGAGGAGAAAAAAGGAGTTTACTCATTTTTTATCCCGAGGCGAAGCCTATCTTGGAATTACCGTGTCAAGGTGAACTTGAGGGTCATGCCGGCATCATGGGTGGATGTGGGGTAGGATGATGTGGATACCAGCGGGAAGTTGCTCTGGAAATCGTAGTAGAAGTTCAGGGTAAGCATGCGGCTGTAGGTGTAGTCGGCGCTGAACGAGAGCTTGACGGCGCGGTTACCGCTGGTGGCCTGGGTGGTCTCATCGCGCAGGCTGCGGCACAGGGCGTTCTGGTTGCGCAGTGAGAAATCCAGGCTCATGTTTATGTCATTGCTCACCTTGTTGCGGCCGCTGCCGGGCTGGGCCCCGAACAGCTTGACTCCGGTTATCTTGTAGCCGGCACCGGCGGTTATGTCATCGGAAGTGGTCTCTACCACCTGCACGGCGGTGGTGCTCAAGGTCAGGACTCGGGTCTTGCGGTACTCGAACCGGGCCGATATGTCATTGAGAAATGTCATGTTCACGCCGGCCAGCGGTGCGAATGACTCGTTTATGGATACTGAGCTTATGTTGAACATGGTGCTGGGTATGGGGTTGCCGCTGGTCACGTCCTCTATGAATCCGCGGCCGTTCATGTACTCCATGTAGCTGTTGAATGTGTTGAAACTGCCTATTGAATAGACGCTTTTGTAGGCATGTGTCAGGTTAAAGCTCTTGAAGTATTTCTTGAAGAAGGGCAGTTTGCTCAGACCGCTGTATGTGAATGACCAGTTGGGCAGTATGCTCAAAATGCCCGGGAACAGGTCCAGGGTGGCTTTCTTGGCATCACGGCCGGTATATGCCGCCAGGAACGCGGGGATGAGTACATCCGATGAATACATGTCAACTCCGCCGTTGGCGCTGTTGTAGGTCTGTCCTGACAGTGAGCTGCGGGCCGGATAGCGTGCCCCCTCATACTGTGCCTCTATGCGGTCACGGACGTCGGGCAGGCTGCTGATGAAGCGTTCAAAGCTGCGGGAATGGTAGTTGTTGCTGGCGGAATGCCGTTCAAACGCGCTCCATATTGTGATGGTGGTCATGTTGAAGTTGCCTCCGCGTGTGCTGGGCATACCGGCGTACATGTATTGGATGCGGTTGTTGCCGCTCTTGCTCCAGCTGGCGTTGGCATCTATCTTGATGTCACGGAAGGGCTCTATGGTCATCTTTATCTGGAGGTCTTCTGTTGCTGTGGATGCGGCCGTGTGGGCTATGCTGTCACCTGTAAGCAGCCAGCCGTGGTTCATGGCCTTGTACAGATAGTCATCACCCGTAAGGCCGAATGCAAAGTCCAGTCCGGGTGCCAGCAATCCCGATGAGTTGTTCTGGCCCAGCATCCTGGAGTTGGGCATGAATCCGGGCAGTGACATGGAGTAGTCATTGCGGTAAGTTACTGAAACATTGCGTACCATCATCAGTACCCTTAGGCCAATATCCATACCCTCACGCAGGTTGAATCTCTTGGTCCTTACAGGCATATCGGGATCCTGTATCATCTTGAGCACCAGGTTAAGCGTGTCCTTGACCTTGATTGATACGCTGTCGGCTCCCAACTTGCGGAACTTGAGCTTTACGGTGCTGCCGTCTTTTGTAGTGGCGGTAAGCTGCGGATTGAACGTGCCAAGATTATGCACAATGATATTGCTCTGGCCCGGCAGCAGCGTGACCTCCTCCTGATATCTCTTGTTGCGGTTTGTGGCATATGAGTTTGCCGAAGTCCTGCTTGTGTTGTAACGGGTGTTGATACGGTGCAGGTATGTCACCTTGTTATACAGATTTATCAGGTTAAGCCTGCCGTTTACGGATATGGAGCGTCTGTTTGATATGATATTGCCGTAGTTGGCTCCGTTGGCGTATGTGGTACCACGGTTCCATGAGTAACTGGAGTTGAAGCTTGCATCGGCGGTCACCCAGTCCAGGAGCGGAATCTTGTTGAGCGGTATGTTGTACGATGCGTTGAAGGACTGGTTGTAGTCCAGCGGACGTCCCAGGTTCCTGAGACTCATCTTGACGGAGTCTTTCCACAGCTGGTACTGGTCCGGGTAAAGATCCTTGTTCACCACGGTGTAAGGCTCCTCTACCTCTGCCCTGGTACTGGCGCTGAAATTAAGCTTGAGCAGTTGCAGGGGATCCCAACGGATGGAGAGGTCACGGTTCCAGTAGAACTGCTGGGAGAATATGACTGGGATACCTTCAGATCCCTCCAAATCACGTTCCTGGAGCTCATGGTAGTTGCGCTGCAGGCCCGTGTTGAATGAGAAACTCTGCGGCAGGAAGTTTATCTTGGTGTCCCTTATCAGTTGGAACCACTTGCTGTCAGGCAGCGAGTCAAACGGTGTCCATCCGTCTATGTTGTGCGAATAGCTGTAGTCAACCGATGCTTTCCAGTTTTCATCATGCTCATAGTCTATGGTGCTGTTGCTCCTGTCGCTCACGCTCTTGGAGTAGCTTACTGAGAAGTTGGCCGGGTCATAAGGCATGGGCTTGTCACTGCTTATGTTTATCTTGGCATTTGATATGCTGAAGTTATGGCTCTCCCGCAGGTCCTGCGATATGCTGCGCACAGAGTCACGTGCATGGCCCTCGGGGTAGGATTCTATCACATCGTTCAGTATAAGGTCTGTGTCATAAGGACTGTAACGCGGCGATGTCTTCTCCCTGGTGTATGAGTAATAGATAGGAACGGATATCTTGGCTTTTTCGGGCAGGAAACGGCCCACATTGGTGCTTGTGGTTATGGAGTATTTGTAATAGTCATCGGTCTTGCGGTCCTTGATGCTCTGCTCCAGGCCTCCGTAGCCGGCTGTGCTCATCTGTCCTGCCAGGTCAACCGATGCCAGGTCAGACAACCTCAGGCCTAGGGTACTGCGAGCCGCCATGCCGCCCTTGCTCTCATAACCAACCAGACGCAGCTCGTTTACCCATACCTCGGCATTCTTGGAGCTCATGGAGTTGTTGCGCACACCAATCATTATGGCGCGGACATTGCCTATGGTGGGGTTACCTACTACGCTGATGCGGTTCTCCGGGTTATTGGGGTCATACTCGCTATATACCGCCGATGCGCTTATAGCACCCAGATTCCTCTGTATGTTGCGGTTGTTCTTGACCTGGGTGAGTACATCAAAGTCTATGTCCAGCATGTTGCGCTCCGGCCAGACCATGCGGCGGTCATTCTCGTTGGTGCCGCTGTAGTGTCCGGCGGGGGTGAGGTCCAGAGGGATCTCATATTCATAGTAGTTGCCGGAATAGTCGGAACCCAGGCGTATGAACACGGATACATCGCCGTTCTTGAGCGTGCCGTCATCGGGTATCACGGCCTCGGCGTGGCTGAACATCTGTATGCGCTTGTACTTGCGCAGGTCCAGTGAGCTCTTCTTGTATATGCCGCGTGCCTCGCCTGCGCCCAGCCCCATCACCTTAAGGCTCATAGCCTGCTCGTTGTCCTGCACCAACTGCACCTGGTTGGGGTCAAGTATGCGCGTCACGCCTGGGGGAACCACGTAGTTCACAGGGGCGCGGTCACCGTTCTCCTCAATGTTGACCGATGTGGCCGAGAACTTGCCCGATACGGTGGGGGTGCGGTTGGTGGCGCTGTAAATGGGCTGCTCGTAGTTGCGCCATTGGCTGGTCATAAGTTCCAGTGAGCCGAAACGTACATGAACCTCTTGGCTGAATCCAGTAAGGTACATGCGCATGAACCTTATAGAACTGAAATCGCGTATTCCGCCCTCGGCTTTCTCATATTCGGTAATGGGTATGCGGAAACAGAACCAGTTGACGGTCTCGGTGGCCCCGTTGCGTAGCTTGACTTTCACCTCACGCTTGTCGGCTATGTAGTTGCGGCCTATCTCCAGGTCTGACGGTCTGAGTGAGATGCGGTATTGGAAGAACTTCTCATACTCGTCCATGGTATAGTCACCGTTGGCATCCTCCACATCGGGGGTGGTGCGGGCCGACTGGTCATAACGGCTGCCGCTCTGGCCCGAATTGGGCGAGTTGCCCTCAGTGCCGTTGTACTTGCGGTAACGGTCCAGCACAGACATTTCAATATCATCATAGTCCGATCCGCGGTAGTAGTGGTAGGTGTCGGCGGCGGGATCGTCATAGAAAGACTGGAACACATCCGGTTTGACCTTGCCGCGTATCTCACTCAGATAGTTTGCATATGCAGGCCAGCTGCGTTCCTCGTCCGATGACAGTCCGTTCAGACCTACGTCCTGACGGTCACGGCTGTCGGCGGCGTTGTTGTCAAAAGCATATACCAGGCTCTTGCCTGTGGGTACCTTGCCCCATACGGACTGTGCCCATTTTGTTGTATCGTCATCTACGGGCAGGCCGTTCTCAAAGAACTTCTTGCCGTCCAGAAGCACATCCTCGGATACCTCGCCTAGGTTCATGTACAGGTCACCGCCTGCAGCCGCCGGGTTGTATATGAACGGGTCAAGCATCCAGAACTCTATGTACTCAATATTGGCCGCCTCAAAGTCTGTCGTGGTCAGACGGCGCATTATACCGCCCCAGTTGTCCTGCGGGTTGCCCAGGTGACCGTCTGCATCCAGGTCGGGATTCAGGTTGTAGGGGCCGCGCTCTGTGGGATAGTAAGCCAGGTTGAGTATCTGCAGAGTGGTGGATTCGCTTGATGTGGACTCCTTGTTGGGGTAGAGCTCACGCTCATAGACCTCACGCACATAGTGGTTGGACAGCTGGTCCAGGTCTGTCTTGATATGTGCCGGCGTTAGCGGTGAGTTTCTGCGGGTGAACAGCGGGTCTATCGTGAACCAGTTCAGTAGGGCGCGGTTGTAACCTGCCTCCACCTGACCCGACTTGCCGTAGCCTTTCATGCCCTTGGGTACTGCGCTTAGCGTCCATGCCGATGGCTGGGAGATGCTTATGCCACTCTCGGCCGCCTCAAAGTCATCAATGTATGAAGCCTGTCCCTGAACCTTGTCCGATACCGATGACTGCAGCGCCGCCATCTCGGCCTTGAAGTTAATGGTTGACGGCTTGGTGGCGGTTACAAAAGGTATCTTGTCCAGTATGTTCGTTATGGCCTGGCTCTCATGCTTCCAGCTTATGTTGAGTCCGTACATGGTATTTACCAGCGGTTCGTCGCCCATGGTGACCTTGCTGGTCAGGGGTTTCTCGTTCAGGTGCATGAAGGTACCGCCCAACTGCAGGTCCTTGCTGAAGTCATACATCCAGTTCACTCCTGCCATGGTCTTGCGCTGCATGCTGTATTCGGTGTTGCTCTCCAGCTGTACGCTCACGCTTGTGCCGGCATCTATTATGCTCTGGTTGATAATGGTAACCGTACCCATGCTGTAATCCACGGTGTAGTCGCTGTTCTCCACCAGGGTTGTTCCTCCGGCTGTCACTATAACCGATCCTCTGGGTATGTTATTGGAACCCAGGCTTATGACATTGCTGTTGGTGCCCGAGTATTGGCCTATGAGCATGAACTTGTCCTTGTCGGCTATGCGCTTGGCCACCACGCGGGTTGAGTCATAGAGTTCCTGGAATACATATTTCTGTGCAACGGCGTCATTGTCTATGACCTTGCGCAGGTGGCTTCCGAAAGGCTCCACCACAGGGAATATTATCTTTCCGTTCTGCGCCTGCACGGTATATCTTTCAATAAAGTCAAACTTGCCGTTGGAGTGGGGGTTGTTCTTGTCATCCAGACGGTCCAGGTTGAGCAGCCTGAGCAGTGGCGTGTTCTTGAGTCCCGGCTCAGGTATGTAGGTAAGGCGGCTGCCCGTGCTGTCGCTGTTGTAGTATATGCCCAGCTGGAACTGTGCGCTCTGTATGCTGCCTTGCGTGATGGAGTAGATGTTCTTCATCATCAGGTCCCAGGTTCCGCTTCCGGGTGAGTTAGAGTTGGACTTGAGCAGTTTTACGTAGAGGGTCTCCTTGGCATCGGTCCTGTCGGATGAGAACTCACCCACCTGATAGCTGTTGCCGCCGTAGGTGTATTCAAACGCCACGGCCAGCACCTCGTCCGATGCCAGCGCGCTCTTGAGTGATATGTAACCCAACTCACTGTTAAGCGTGTAGTCCGATGAGTTCAGTTTGCGGGCGTTGGATATCTTTTCGTAGTCTGTGCTGCCCTCCAGGAATGTCCCCAGCGTGGTTGCCACCTGGTCTATGTCACGTGCGGCAGGGTAGTCGGAAGATATGCGGCGGTAAAGGTCATTCGCGTTGTTGGCCGGGGCGGGGCCTCCCTGTGCGTTCCAGATGTTGTTGCTTATATGGCCGGTCTCACCCAGGTCTGTAAACGCCACTATGTTGCGCGGGTTGTCATAGTTGCTGCGCTTGTTTGTAACCCATACCTCTATGCGGGTTATCTGCACACCAGACACTATGCTGGGCAGCATGGCCATGTTGTCGTCGTAGTTGTCACGGAAGAAATGGGCCAGGAAGAAATGGCGGTTCTCGTCATAGCTGCTGGCGTCAATCTCAAAGTCCGTAATCTGCTGACCGCCACGTGAGTTCACGGTGGCCGATGATGACTCCTTCTGTGAAAGCACCATCTGCAGCTTCAGCTTTCCGAACTGCAGGTCTGTGCGGATTCCGAACAGTGAGGATGCGCCCTGTATCAGTGACGAGTTTGTGGGGAAACTTATGTTGCCGGCCTCAAGCAGGCGGATTATCTCATCCTCCTTGCCCTCGTAGCGCAGCTTTATCATCTTGGCGTCAATGTCGAACGTAGCCTCGGTGTTGTAGTTCAGGTTCATGTTGATCTTGTCACCTACGCTGGCGCTGATGTTCAGGTTTATCTGTTCGTCAAAGTCAAAACCACCTGTGGCGCGGTTCTGTACTGACAGTGACGGATTATCGACCTTGTTGCGGTTATAGCCCAGTTTTATGGCTGCCGATCCGCTGGTCTTGACCTGTACTCCGCCCGGGCCGAATATCTTCTCGGCAGGGCCCAGGTCAAACTTCATGTCGGTAAAGTCAAAACGGTTCTCTTTCTGGTTGGCAAGCTCCTCGGCATATTTGTCACGGTAGAATGACTCAAGCGAGCGTTTCATCAAGAGCCTGTTGTACTCATTTGGGGTCATCACGGTGGGCACTTCCAGGTAGTAGTCGCCCATCTTGTATCCCATGCTGTAGGTGTCGTCGGTCTCGTCGTATGTTATCTCCTCGGTTATGTTCTCGGGAATGGGGAGCACTCTCTGCGGCGTACCTTGCGCAAAAAGGCTGTCAAGGCTCCCGCAGATGCAGGAGCCTGTGATCAGCAGTGCCGCTATGAGATGTCTTCCCTTAATCATTCAGTATCTTTGGAGTCAGATCCGTTTCAAAGCCTCGCGTATTACGGCTTCCACGGTAAGGCCGCCCTGTTCCTTGAGTATGGCCTGTACTACTTTCTGGGACGCTGCCTGCGGGAATCCCAGCGTTACCATGGCTGTCACGGCCTCAGTTGCCACCTGTCCGGTCTGTACGCCTGTCTGCAGGTCCAATGGCATGTCATCGGACTGGGTCTTGGCTATCTTGTCATGCAGGTCAACTATGATGCGCTGCGCGGTCTTGGCGCCTATGCCCTTCACTTTCTTAAGGAGCGCGTCATTGCCGGAGCTGATTATGCCTGTCAGCTCTGACGGTGAGAATGATGACAGTATCATTCTGGCCGATGCGCCGCCTATGCCCGGCACGGAAATGAGCATGAGGAACAGTTCGCGCTCCTGCCTGCCGCTGAAACCGTACAGGATATATGCATCCTCGCGAATGGCCTCATAAACATACAGCCTGGCGTCATCCTTGCCCTGTATGGCAGAGTATGTATAGAGTGATATGTTCAGGTCATATGCCACGCCGCCTTGGGTAAGCAGCACCGCCTGTGTGGGAGTAAGTTCCTCTATCTTTCCCTGTATGAATTCAATCATGATAAATATGCGTTTGTTATGTGCGTATGCTAAAAAATAACGTAATCCATGCGTTATTATTGCACGCGCGTATATACATAAAGCCCTTTTTTCATATCTTCGCACCCCGTAAACCAAACAACATTGAGCTATGGAAAAGATAAAAGCAGCAATTGTAGGCTATGGAAACATTGGCAAGTATGTGCTTGAGGCACTGGAGACGGCACCTGATTTTGAGGTTGCGGGAATAGTGCGCCGTAACGGTGACGCTGACTGCCCCAAGGAGCTTGCAGGATATAAGATTGTAAGGAAAATTCAGGAACTCCCCAAGCCCGATGTAGCTATACTGTGCGTCCCGTCACGCAAGACCGAGGAGTATGCAAATGATATACTCCCGCTGGGTATAAATACAGTTGACAGTTTTGACATTCACACCCTTATCCCGGAAACCCGCAAGCGTCTGATGCAGGTGGCTTCAGAATCCGGAAAGGTGGCCATAATATCTGCAGGATGGGATCCGGGTACTGATTCCATTGTCCGCGCCCTGATGCAGGCCATGGCTCCCAAGGGAGTGAGTTATACCAATTTCGGTCCCGGAATGTCAATGGGACACTCGGTTGCAGTAAAGGCCGTCCCCGGCGTGAAGGCCGCTCTTTCAATGACCATTCCGGTGGGTACAGGTATCCATCGCCGTATGGTATATGTTGAGATTCTTGACGGTTACCGCTTTGAGGATGTGGCCGCCGCAATCAAGGCAGATCCCTACTTTGTGAATGATGAGACCCACGTGATGCAGGTGGAGAGCGTGGATGCTCTCAAGGATATGGGACACGGCGTGAACCTTACCCGCAAGGGTGTATCGGGCAAGACACAGAACCAGCTCTTTGAATTTGACATGAAGATAAACAATCCGGCCCTGACAGGTCAGATCCTGGTATGCGCCGCACGCGCATCTATGCTCCAGAAACCGGGTTGCTATACTATGATAGAGATTCCTGTAATTGACTATCTGTATGGCGACAGGGAGGACCTGGTACGTCATCTTGTCTGACGTGCGGACAGAGGTTACAGATTGATTCCCACTCCCAGGAATAACCCCTCGGAATTACCGTACCCAAGGTATGTCAATGCCTTGGGTCGGTTTTTTATGATGATGGAATAGCGTATATATGCCCTGTATATGAAAGAAGAGGAAGTGGGGGTGGTCATGTAATATGCTTCGCCGTATGATAAGCCGTAGTTGATATATTCCTTGTAGTTCCCGTTTGCCTTACAGTTCCTGTAAGCCTTGTCAAGGCCTATTCCTGCCGCACCTCCCAGGGAGAGTCTCTTCCATTTGAGTCCCATGTCTAAGGTGAAGATGGACGATGTGTATTCTCCCTCCATGTGGACATCTTTGGGGTATGCAGTCCAGCCGAATGCCCCATACTTGCCTTGGGTGGGAGGATCCAGATTGAATCCCACTGACATGCCCCAAAAGAATTTGTCTGAATAATCAAGCCACAGTGACAGCGTGGCTATCCTTGTGTCAGAATAAGAGAATCCCAGATATATGTCTCCGGACATCTCTTCAGGTTCATGACTGAATCCCCATTCTTTGAGTTCATCGGTAAGGGTGCTGTCGATATCAATGTATGTGTCATGCGGCCAACCCAGATATTCGTCATAGTAAAAGTAGCCCGTAATGGGACGCCCTTGAGGTGGCGTAAGCTGGCCGTACCCGTGTTTCATGTCATCTTTCCAGGCTCCGTCATACATGCCGCCGTCCTCAAATAGAAGTTTGCCCTTTCCGTTGAACCTGTCATCTTTCCATTCACCGTCATACCGTGCCCCGCTGCTGTATATGTATGTGCCAAGCCCCTCCTTTATATGTGCCCGGAAACCTCCCTTGTAAATGTCACCGTCGGGATATACCAGCGTACCCTGGCCGTCCCACAGACCGTCTTTCCAGCCTCCGTCATAGACCGTGCCGTCAGCATATATCAGTGTCCCGTGCCCATTGAACAGGGAGTCTGCTATCTGCCCCATGTAGAGTGAGCCGTCATTGAGCAGTATGGTATCAACAGGGATGCTGTCATGCAGTGCCTGTGCGTTACAGAACAGGCATGCCATAAATGATACGGTTATGACGGATATCTTATGCAGCATACGGCAAAAATAACAATAATCAGAACACTACGCCCAGTCCAAGATGAAAAAGGTCCAGATTGGAGTAACCGGCCCTGATGGATATGTCAATGAGCGGAAGGTTCATCTTGGGTACGAACTCGGTGTAGATGTCATATGCAAAACGGGCACCGGTGGTCCGGCTTCGGAAATAGAGCGTGCCGGGCTCATAGTAGCTGTCGTTGCCCTCCTTGCTGCGGCAGTTGCGCACGGTGTTGTCAAGCCCTAAGCCTACGGATGCTCCCAACGATAGCCTCTTCCAGCTTACGCCGCACTCTGCGGCTATCTTGAAAAACGGGTAGGTATGTTCGGTCAGGACCTCGTCCATGTAGCTGTCCCATTCCACAAGCGTAACTTTTTCGCCGGTGTCGTCATTCGTAGTCTCCGACACTTCGCCTATCCCGTAGTTTGCCATGTTCAGACCTAGTTGTCCGCCGGCAAAGAACCAGTCCGATATGTGATAATGTACGTGTATTGACAGTATCTGTCCCAATCCGTAAGACAGACTGATATTAGTAAGCCCTTTGTAATGAAACCTTCCATCCTGTACTACTGGCCGGGGAGAGGGGTTCAGCAAAGGTTTATTATCCGGAGTTTCGGAGTTGTCTGATACCGGATGGCTGAATCTGTCTTTCACAAAATAACCTTTGTAAAGGGATTGGGTGCGCGCATCGTACATGACCCCAAGTCCTTCCTTCATGTCATCCTTCCATAAGCCCGCATAGGTGCTGCCGTCGGCATAATCCATGGTACCTGGACCGTTGAACATACCGTTATCCCAATAGCCTTCATACCTGTCGCCGTTTGCATACAGGTATGTGCCGTATCCGCTGAAACGGTGATTGCTGAAATTTCCGGAATAATGGTCGCCGTCAGGGTAGGAGAGTTCTCCCTTGCCGTTCCACAGGCCGTCTTTCCAGTTGCCTTCATAGACCGTGCTGTCGGGATATACCATCTTGCCGTAACCGTTGAACAGCGAATCGGCAATCTGCCCCAGATACCAGGAACCATCATCAAAACGGATGGTGTCCTGTATGGCAGGGGTGGTGTCCTGAACCATGATTGCACTGGCTGACAGTATGTTTGACGCCAATAATGCTATTATGACAATGTGTTTGGCCTGCATATCGGTGTAAAGGTATGGAAAAATCATTAACTTTGCGAGTTCACAATAGTAAAACACCGGTTGCTATGAATGAAAAACAGGATTTGGTATGCATTTTCAAAGGCCAGGCCTTTGAAGCTGAGGTTGTGAGGTCACGTCTGGAATCGGACGGGATACCCGCCATGATAATGAACAACTCCATGAGTGCCATTTTTTCAACATATACCGCAATGGCCGGTCCGGTAAGCGTGCTTGTAAACCCGCAGGACCAGGACCGTGCCGAACAACTTCTTAAGGAATGAACCAGCCTAAACGTATAGCTGTCAAGGTAGGCAGCAATGTCCTTACACGTGCTGACGGACGTCTGGACATATCGCGCATGGCAGCTCTGGTGGACCAGATTGCCGAGTTGCGCCACAGGGGTATAGAGGTATTGCTCATATCCTCCGGTGCCGTGGCATCGGGCAGGGGAGCTTTACCTCATATCAAGGATGAGAGCGTGACAGGCCGTCAGCTTTTTGCCGCTGTGGGCCAGGCCAAACTCATTGAGCATTATTATGACCTGTTCCAGGAGTACGGAATCACTGTAGGCCAGATACTTACCACAAAAGAGAATTTTGTGAACGAGACGCTGCTGGCCAATCAGATGCGCTGTATGACCGCCATGCTAGACAATGGCGTGGTACCGGTCATAAACGAGAATGACACCGTATCGGTGCAGGAGCTGATGTTTACCGATAATGATGAGCTTTCCGGTCTTGTGGCCCGAATGATGAAGGCTGAGATACTGGTCATACTGAGCAACGTGGATGGCGTGTTCACCGGTAATCCCGATGAACCCGGATCGGAACTCATTCATGATGTCTGGCCCGATGATGATTACTCGGGCTGTGTGAGCGGCACCAAGTCCAGGTTCGGCCGTGGCGGCATGATGACCAAGATGAAGACCGCACTTGGCGTAGCTGCCGATGGCATAGAGGTACGCATAGCAAACGGACGTCGTCAGGATGTACTCATTGATGTCCTTACCGATCCCGAGAATGCCCGTTGCACCCGTTTCCATTCGCAGTCAAAAAAGTAAGCCATGATAGAGAATACCTTAGAACTGCTTAAGAATGCATCGTACTCTCTCCCCATGCTGGAGGAGAACCGTATCAATGATGTGCTGCTTGCTTTGGCAGATGCCATAGAAAGCAATGCCGCCGGCCTGCTTGAGGCCAACGCAAGGGATCTGGCCCGTATGGACCGTAACAATCCTGTATATGACCGCCTTATGCTTACCGATGAGCGTCTTAAAGGCATTGCGTCAGATATGCGCCATGTGGCGGAACTGGAGAATCCCGTAGGCAAGGTGATTGATGACCGTGTGCGTCCCAATGGAATGAAACTGACACGCGTCAGAGTTCCCTTTGGCGTAATCGGCGTTATATATGAAGCGCGTCCCAATGTGAGTTTTGACGTCTTCTCGCTCTGTTTCAAGTCACGCAACGCCTGTGCTCTCAAGGGCGGCAGCGATGCATATGGTTCAAACAAGGCTATTGTGGATCTGATACATAGTGTGCTTGCTGACAAGGGTATTGACTCGCATGTGGTTGAACTGCTCCCCGCCGGCCATGATGCCGCCCAGGAACTGATGAAAGCGGTGGGGATGGTTGACCTGCTCATACCGCGTGGCAGCGCCCGGCTTATCAAGTCGGTCCGTGAACAGGCCCAGGTTCCTGTAATAGAAACCGGAGCAGGTGTATGCCACACCTATTTTGACCTGGAGGGAGACCTTAAAAAAGGTTCAGACATAGTGTTCAATGCCAAGACCAGGCGTGTGAGTGTCTGCAACGCCCTGGACTCTCTTGTAATACATAAGGACCGCCTCAGCGACCTTCCGGAAATTTGCATCCGGATGGCCGCAAAGAACGTGGTGATAGAAGCCGATGAGCAGGCATACAAGGCTCTTGACGGCCGTTATCCGGCAGAGTTGCTTGAGCATGCCACGGCTGAGAGTTTCGGCAAGGAGTTCCTTGACTACCGTATGTCGGTCAAAACGGTCGATTCATTTGAAGATGCCATGATGCACATACGCCGCTACACATCGCATCACAGCGAGTGTATCGTTACCGAGAATGCCGAGCATGGCCGTCTGTTCCAGCAATTGACCGATGCTGCATGTGTATATGTGAACGTTTCCACGGCATTCACTGACGGCGCGCAATTCGGGTTAGGGGCTGAGATAGGCATAAGCACCCAGAAGATGCATGCCCGCGGCCCTATGGCACTTGAGGAGATGACAACCTACAAATGGCTGATAAACGGAGACGGCCAGACCAGACAATAAAAAAGATTCAGGATATGAGACATTTTACCAGTGTATTTGATCTGGGTGACCTGCATGAGGCATTGCAGGAGGCCCTTGAGATAAAGAGAGACCGTTATAAGTATGTGGAGCTGGGCCGTAACAAGACCCTGCTCATGGTGTTCTTCAATTCCAGCCTGCGCACCAGACTGAGCACTCAGAAGGCAGGTTTGAACCTGGGTATGAACGTTATAGTCCTGGATGTGAACCAGGGCGCATGGAAACTGGAGACGGAGCGCGGCGTGATAATGGACGGTGACAAATCCGAGCATCTGCTTGAGGCCATTCCCGTTATGGGTTGCTACTGTGATGTGATAGGTGTCCGCTCTTTTGCCCGTTTTGAGAGCCGTGAGGATGATTATCAGGAAAAGATACTCAACCAGTTCATACAGTACTCCGGCCGTCCCGTTTTCTCAATGGAGGCTGCCACAGGACATCCGCTACAGAGTTTTGCCGATTGGATTACAATCGAGGAGTACAAGACCGTAGAGCGTCCCAAGGTGGTCATGAGCTGGGCTCCGCATCCCAAGGCTCTGCCTCAAGCCGTTCCAAACTCATTCGCACAGTGGATGGTGGCTGCAGGATATGAAGTTGTCATTACTCATCCTCGCGGTTATGAACTAGACCCCAGGTTTACGGCAGGTGCTACAATAGAGTATGACCAGATGAAGGCGTTTGAGGGTGCCCACTTTGTATATGGCAAGAACTGGTCATGTGCAAGTCCCGAGCATTACGGACAGGTGCTCAGCAAGGACCGTATCTGGACCATCTGTGACCGTCAGATGGCGGTGACTGACAACGCTTACTTCATGCACTGCCTTCCGGTACGCCGCAACATGATTGTGACTGATGACGTGATAGAGGGTCCGCGCTCTCTTGTCATCCCCGAGGCCGCCAACCGTGAGATATCAGCTACGGTGGTTCTCAAGAAGATTCTGGAGGGTCTGAAATAAGATTTATTTGTAAACCAACTTATAGTCATAGTCTTCCTCGTAGCCTTTGCAGCTCAGGAAGACTGTGTCATTTTTGTGTAGCCCGTATCCCGACAGCGGAATCGACACGTAGGCATGCTTGGTATAGACTGGCTTGTCACCGTATGCGTTGTGGTAGAACGTGAACTTGAGCTTACCCGGGCTCTCCAGCTGTGAGTATATTAGGGAGTGCTTGGTTCCCTCTTTCTGTACCTTGATTCCGATATTAACGTTAAGGTGTCCGCCACCGATGTAGATGCTCTCAATCTGGATGGGGTCTTTCACCCGCACGGAGTCATGGAGAATCTTGTCTTTTGGGGCGACGTATGAAATAGGGTAGGCTACCTGGACTATCTGTGCCTGCTTTTGGTCATCCAAGGTAATGACTGCAACCACTCTGACCAGAGTGTCGGGTTGAAGCTTTTCAGACTTGTTGTTAACCTTATACGTATTACCCATGTCATCCTTGAGTGAGGAAATATAACCCTGAGAGTCTGTATAGCCGGTCATGAACCCGCTAAACATGGTATCTACCGGTTCCCTCTCATCCTGGCATGAAGCCAGTGACATGACAGCGGCCAGCGCCGAAACTGCTATGAACGATATGAAACCTTTCATGACTGCATTACACTTAAGTGGTTAATGAGCGGATTGGCATACATGGTGAGAATGCGCTCCCTCAGGTAATCCCAATCAGGGTCAGGTATCTTTATCCTGGCCAGCTGGCCATCCAGATATTTATTGAAATCCTGCTCCTGTTGCGGGGTGTAGTGGGCAGACTGGGCCTTCTCTCCGCGCAGCATATCCAGAGCTATATAGTTGCATGGGTATATGCGGTAGTTCCGGAATATGTGACGGTCTATTATCTGTGCCACCTGGTCCAGGAACTGGTTGCGTGGAACGGAACTGTCCAGAGCCGCAATCTCCCGGTCTATGGGTGCCGCCACCTGATAGTGCATGTGTCCCTTGAATCCCCAGATGCCGGTCTTCATGTTGTCCAGGTCATCCTGCTGGCTCTTGGTATAATCGGGGTTGTCACGCTTCAGCTGGAATTCCTGTGCTTTGAGCCAGTCACACGGGTCGTACTCGTAGCTGATGGTAAGCGGGCAGATGTGGAGTGACTGCAAGCGCTCGGAAAGCGGCATGTCATCTGGGCCTGACATGGCCAGCATCTTGAGCACGCTCTTCTGGGTGCGGTCATCGGAATCCTTGGCGCGGCCCTCGCGCTGTGCCAGCCATACGGGGCTCTTCTTTTCCTCAATCACGAACCTTATGTATCTGGACAGCTGCCTGGATGATTCCAACAGTTCGCTGGCCGTGGCGGAGCGGTTTACTATGAAACTGCGGTTAAGGCGTACCAGAGTCTCTATCCAAGGGTGAATGAGCAGGTTGTTACCTATGCCTATCTCCACCGATTTCTTACCTGACAGCAGCAGTATGTAGTCCAGGAATGCCGAATCCAGCACAATGTCGCGATGGTTAGACAGATAAATGAAATCTTCCCTTCCCTGCGGAATGGCATTGAAATCCTTGCTGAAACCAGTACATCCCTCTTTGAGTATCTTCTTAAGGAACGGATGTATCATTCCAATCTGGAAGCTGTTCACGGTCTTGAATCGCCTGGTATAGAGCTTGTGGGCCCAGATAGGCACTCCCTTGACCAGTCTCTTGATTATCTTGCAGAAAGCGGGGTCATCAAGCAGAGTCAGTACGGCGCCGCGTACCTCGCTGTCCTCCAGTGAACGCATCTTCTCAAACTCAGCGGGAATCTCCATAGTCCTTTTAATGTTTTATCAGAAGCTGTCTTCTATTATCTCGGTGAGAACGTCGGTCAGGTTCATGCCTGCAGCCCTTATCTGCTGCGGTATGAAACTGGTAGCGGTCATGCCGGGGGTGGTGTTCACCTCAAGCAGATTGATTTTGTCACCGTCTGTGATGATGTAGTCATTGCGGATAATGCCGTGGCAGCCCAGCAGGTCATAGATCTTTGCTGTCAGGTCCTGTATGCGGTCACGCAACTCATCGGGAATGCGGGCGGGGGTAATCTCCTCGACCTTGCCGTTGTACTTGGCGTCGTAGTCAAAGAAATCAGTTTTGGGAACCACCTCGGTTACCGGCAGCTTTACCTCACGCTTGCGGGTCCTGTAGTAGCCGTTGGTTACCTCAATACCCTGCATGAATGACTCTATCATTATCTCATTGTTCTCCTTGAAAGCCTCCTCTACGGCAGGTATTATCTGTTCACGTGTCTTGACCTTGGTGGTGCCAAAGCTGGAACCGCCGTCGGTGGGCTTGATAAAACAGGGCAGTCCAACCTTACGGATAATCTTGTCGGGATCCACAACGTCTCCCTTGCGCAGACGGCGGGAGTTTGCCACGTTTACCTTGCAGCTCTTCATTGTCTTGTTGAGCACGAACTTGTTGAACGTGAGTGCCGATGCCAGCACATCGCATGTGGAGAAAGGTATGCGCATCAGACGCAGATAACCCTCAAAAACACCGTTTTCACCGGGGGTTCCGTGGATTATTATGTAAGCGTAGTCAAACACGGTCTTGTGCCCGTTGTACGTGAAACTGAAGTCGTTCCTGTCAACGGGGGCGGTAACACCCTCCTTTACGTGAACCAGCCAGCTCTTGCCTTCAACTTCCAGAATATATGGTTCGTACCTGTCCTTGTCCATGTACTCAAGGATAGTCGCTGCACTGCGGAGCGATACTGGATTCTCGCTTGAGTCACCTCCTGCCACTATTGCAATAATACGTTTCATTATATATATAATATGTGTATTTGTCTATTTCCCGTAATCCCTTGAACTCACATAATCCCGCCAGCAGGCTATGAGGGTGGCCATGTCCTGCGGCAGTTCAGAGTTGAAGAACATCTCCTGTCCGGTAACAGGGTGTACAAACCCCAGTGTCTTGGCGTGCAGGGCCTGGCGGTGGCATACCTCAAAGCAGTTTTGAACGAACTGGCGGTAACGGCTGTATGTGGTCCCTTTCAGTATCTGATTGCCTCCGTAACGTTCATCGCTGAACAGCGGATGCCCCAGATGTTTCATGTGTACCCTTATCTGGTGCGTGCGTCCTGTCTCCAGGCGGCACTCCACAAGTGATGTGTAACCGAACCTTTCCAGCACTGTGTAGTGCGTGACCGCATGTTTGCCTACCTCGGGGTCAAAGGATACCGCCATCTGCAGGCGGTCCTTAGGGTTGCGGGTTATCTGGCTCTCTACTGTCCCTTCAGCAGGGCTGGGCACACCCCATACCAGAGCCTGATAGGCACGCTTGGTGGTCTTGTCAAAGAACTGACGGCCCAGGCAGGTCTTGGCATCGGGCGTCTTGGCTATAACCAGCAGACCGCTGGTATCCTTGTCTATGCGGTGCACAAGTCCTACCTGCGGGCTGTTGGGGTCATAATCCTTATTGTCTCTCAAATGCCAGGCAACAGCATTTACCAGTGTTCCGTGAAAGTTGCCGCATCCCGGATGTACCACCAGACCGGCCGGCTTGTTTACAACCATCAGACACTCATCCTCATATACTATATCCAGCGGAATATCTTCAGGCTCTATGTCGCTGCTGTAGCGCGGACGGTCCATCATGACCGTTATCACGTCCAGCGGCTTGACCTTATAGTTGCTCTTTACGGGACGGCCGTTTGCCATAACCATTCCGGCGTCGGCAGCTTTCTGAATGCGGTTGCGTGACGAGTGCTCCAGATGGTCAAAAAGGAACTTGTCAACCCTGAGCAGACTCTGGCCCTTGTCGGCCACCACGCGGAAGTGTTCATAGAGCTCTACCGCATCGGGGGTGGGTTCCAGGTCATCAAGTGACTCCTCAATCTCGTCCTCAAGATCCAGCATCATCAAAAGAAATCAGAGTCAATCAAAGTCAGTGAGTCTGTCTCCTCAATCTCCTCAACCGGAATGCCGTTTCCGGCCACGATTGTGAGCACGGAACCTACAGGGATTTCGGTTCCAGCCTTTATCTCATTGCCTTTATACCTTATTTCATATACCCAGTCCAGGTCTCCGTCTATGTATTCCGTTTCGGTCAGCTTGAATCCGGCAGCCAGCAGTTGTGACTCGGCGGCACGCAATGAACTGTTGTCGGCCAGGTCGGGTACAGCCTTGACGGGCTCCTTGCCGGAATTGAGCGTGAGGTAAATCTTGCGCCCCTCCTTTACGTATGCGCCCGGTCTTGGTTTCTGCTCTATAACTCCGCCTTCCACCAGTTGGTTGTCATATTTGTAGTCCGATACCTCATACTTGAGTCCTGCCGCAGCAAGAGCCTTTGCGGCCTCCTCCTCATACATGCCTGTTATATCCGGCACAGCAATATACTGTCCGTGAAGAGTGTATGATTTGATCCATCGGAATGTCAGAAGCACCAGGATGGTAGCTATGACAACCATTGCCAGCACATTGAGCAGTATGATAACCATACCGCGTCCTTTACCGTTTTTTCCTTTAGCCATTCTCTGTCAAATCAGTTTCAAAATACAAAAGTAATAATTTGGCGGGATACAAAAAAAATATTGAGTCCGACTATAATTGCTATAGCCGGACTCAATTGATTGTTATGTTTCAGATGAGTTTGATCAGATAACTTCGGGAAGTGTCCAATCTTCCTTTGGCTGATCTGCATTGCCTTCATCAAAGCCTGTCCTTCTGTAACCTACAACATAAAATGTGGTTCCATATGGATTAAGACCCTCATCATCTTCTTCGTCCCCAAACTGGATGTAGTATTCAATCTTATCTACGTTTTTACCGGTAGGTCCTACTGCACCGTTAGGAGTAACTTTACCGCCCCAGATTTTCTGACCTACATCATTGTATTGGTCTGTGTAGATAGAATCTTTAGCTCCAAAGGTCATGTTATCTGCGTTGCTGTTTACCTTGCAGAGGGTTCCCCAGAAAGATTCAACGTCATCCAACCAAATCTCGGAAGACAGATTGGCCGAAGTGTTGTATGTAAGAAGGTCAAGGCCCATGTAGATATTCCACTTGACACCGTCGGAATAATATACCGTGCATACCCAATCACCGGCAAGAGACTGAGTAGCGGTTCCACCCGGTTCCTCTTTCTCGCATGAAACAAGACTCAATGCTATGGCTGCAATAGCCAAAAATATTGTTTTTTTCATATCTGTCTAATATTGTATTAGTTATTACCGGGCACCACTAGTTGTACATAGACCGGGTCACCGTCAAAATCAAGATTTAAAGTGATAGTACAAGTTGCTGGGTCATAAACACCCGTTACTATAGATATTTCGTATTGGGAAAAATACCAACTTCCTACACTAACAAGTGAAATGCTGTTGTCTGGATTTACTTGAATTACTGCTTCAGCATAGAAGTCATATGGATAACCTGGATATCTTCCTAATGCATAAAAACCTCCCAGGATGTCATCAATCAGGTAAGTTCCGTCACCATTGTCAACAATATTGATAGGAAGGTCATAGTAGTGCCTTGATCCGTATTGACACTCCGACAGATAGAGATTATCAAAGTTTTTGCCATTAGTCACATAAACATTTCTGCTGGCAGACGCGGCGAATCCGTCTTCATTGACAATGAGATAGTTGACGGAATAGACTCCGGGCTTTGTATTGTCAATATTATTTGTAGTTTTTATCTTGTCTGTAACATCTACACCATTAAGAATTGCCGTGCAACCTTGTTCTGTGTAAGAATCACCTATAGACATAACTACCGAACCGCCAACAACATTAAGAACAGGATAATATGTAGTACGGGTCAGTCCTTCTGACTCCTTTTCACAACTGGTCAGCAATAAAGCTGACAGCGCAATTGTAGATAATAAATATTTTTTCATTGTAATACCGTTAATAGTTATTACTTACCCCAGAATATAGGAGTACTGTAACCCTTGAATTTGGGCGTTTTTGCGTTTCTTGACTGTGATGACTCAGCATAAGGCCAACGTTCAAGCAGTTTGTTGGCACCTAATTCAGCTTCCACATCATAGGGAGTGTAGAGTGTTCCGGGTATGTAGCCATCTGTGTTCAGGGCACCCTTACCGGCATACATGTCATTTCCTGTCAGTGTAGTGTCAAATGCGGGATAGTCCAGACGACGTACTTCGCAATAAGCCTCGAACGGGTTGATACCGGCCATAGCAATCCACTTCTGTATTCCTATGCATTCCTTGAAATTGTCGTTGTCATAGGGATATTGGGCAAGTATGGTTGCAGCAGCCGAGGCTCCGATTCCGCTTGTTGCGCACGATGCCTCAATTGCCTCCTGATAGTAGCTGGCGGCTTTTGCGGCATCATTTGCCTTTGCATAATACTCTGCCAGGAAGAAGTCAATCTCTGCAACAGTGAGGAAATATACCGGCATATCAAAGCTGGCAACGGGGCGGCACCAATAAGCTGTGGTGTTGAAAGGTGCTGAAGCGGTACTCATGTTGCTGCCCGAAATGTTTCCTACAAATTCGCCCGATGAATTGGGGGTGAAATAGCTGGTCAGACGCGGATCCTGATAAATCACGTTTCCGTCAATGTCTTTCTGAAGCATAGTGCCTATGATAGCCAGGTTTGCAACCACGTTAATCTGTGTGGAACCTCCCAGGGTGGAGAACTCCTCAGCATAGAACGGGCTTTCCTGCTGTGCCTCCTGTTTCCAGCAACCGGCCAGCATTACATCTGAATCAATGAAGTCGTTCTCATCAACAAGTGCCTTGGCGGATGCAGTGTCTCCCATGCGCATCAGCATCTTGAACTTGAGTGACTTGGCAAACTTGATCCATTTGTCGGCTTTCTGTCCTTTGAATATGAAATTGGTGGCAACCGGCATTGTGATTGCAGCCTTTGCAATAGCTTCGTCAAGTTCAGCAATGACACCTTTGTAAACATCCTCACCTTCGTCATACTTGGGTGTGAGGTTGCTTGGGTCAAGAGCTTCGGTATATGGAATCTCTCCATAGACATCGACTAAGGCTTCAAGAGCAAAGGCACGTAAAGTAACGGCTGCAATATATGTACCCCAGTCCTCCTCTTCGGCTGATTTGCTGATTATTGTCTTGGCGTTCTGGAGAACTTTCTGGTAGAGCTGCGTGTAACTGCCGCTGCTACGGGTTGCAGACATCTTGAACTGTGAATAGTCCACATAGTTGCTTGTACCGAACTGGTGGGCATATATCTGTGCGTAGTATCCGCCGGTAATGCGGAAATAGTCTCCGTATGTGGCGGCAAGGTTCATCTCTACGGCGGGAAGAATCATGTCGGTTGACACATCCTTTTCGGCCGGAGCGTTGGGATCCTGGTTTATGTCCAGATAATCAGAGCAAGAGGCTGTGCCTAATGCGATTACAACAGCTGATGCAAATATAATCTTTTTCATATTGTATCCTCCTCTGTTTTAGAATGTGATGTTAATGTTGAAACCGTATGTGCGGCAGGCAGGATTGGAGTACAGCTCACCGAACTGTGAACCCAGGTCTCCGTCATCAGCGTAAGAAGTGGTTTCCGGGTCGATGTATCTGTTGGTCTTGGCTGTCCAGATAAACGGGTTGTTGCAGAACGCTGTCATGGTCAGACCGCTCAGAGACAGTGGCTTGACAAGTTTCTTGGGGAAGGAGTATGAAAGGCTGATGTTACGCAGCTTTGCAAAGGAGCGGTCTATCAGATAGAATTCACCTCCCTGTCCTGCACCGTACTCATTGAAATAATCCTGATAGCTGCTGTTGGCAAGATATATGGGAGTCTCATTGGGCTGATAATCACCTTCTGCCACCTCAACTACAGAGTTGGGAATCACAAAAGGCTTGCGGTCATTGTAGGTTGTTACCACGCCGTTACCTGTAAACTGCATAAGGTTTTTGGTGCGTGAGAACATATATCCTCCATAACGTATGTCAAGAACTGCGCTCAATGAAATGCCTTTGTATGAAAGTGAGGTTGTAATACCTCCTGTCCAGTCACTCTGCATGTTCTTGCCGGTGTCCATAACCTCCTTGCTGAGAATGGGCTGTCCGTCAGTGTCAACTATAATCTTGCCGTCGGCAGTGTAAGAGGGGAGATATGTGTAGAACTGTCCAAGGGGCTTACCCTCCTCGGCATATACATAAACGGCATCGTTTCCAGCCGAGAAGCTGTTGATTACGCTCTTGCCTTCGTCAAGTCCTTCAGGCAATGAGAGCACCTTGTTCCAGTTCTTGGAGAAGTTGAAACCTAAATCCCAACGGAAATCACGTGTCTCGACGGGAGTGGTGTTAAGTACCAGCTCAAAGCCCTTGTTCCCGATAGAACCAAAGTTGGTGTACATTCTCTGGTAACCGGTGGCTGGGTCAACGGGTAGTGAGAAAATAAGGTCATCGGTAGTGCGGTTGTAGAATGTTGCGTCCAATCCCAGACGGCCCTTGAAGAATTCCAGATTCAGACCTGCTTCAAATTCGGTCGTCATCTCAGGGCTCAAGGTGCTGCTGCCCATGGTTGCACTCTTCATGAAAGCGTTTGTACCGCTCATTGGGAACTGGGCCATAGACGAATAGTAGTAACCGTTGGCGAATGCCTGTACGTATGAAGCCGATGTCCTATATACCGGAGCATCATTACCGGTCTTACCATAAGCCAGACGGAGTTTACCGTGTGAGAGAATATCGTCATCCTCCAGCATGTTGCTGAACAGCCAGCTCAAGGTAGCGCCGGGATAGAAGTAGTGGTTTGAATTTACAGGCAGTGTTGATGACCAGTCGTTACGTGCGGTCAGTTCCAGGAACAGAAGGTCGTTCCAGCCTAAGTTGATATCGGCAAACGCACCTATCAGACGTCTCTTGGATTGTGATTCCTCAAGGGTGGTCTTGGTGGCACCGTTGCTCAGGTCCCAGAATCCGGATGCGAAAGTAAGCTTGTCGGTCTCACCGTTCATAAGAGTATTGCCTCTTTCATTGATGTTTACGCCTACAACAACTCCCAGATCAAAATCTCCGAACTTGTTACTGTAGTTGGCCAGGAAGTCATGGTTGGTCTCATAGCTACGGGCGTAGTTTGTAAATACATATCCGCTTTGGTTCATGTTAGATGGCGCATATCCGTAATCATTCTGAATCAGAGCGTCGTCAAGGGCTATTTCAGGATAACCCACCTTGCGGTCATAATCAGTATAATCAAATCCCATACGGTATGTCAGAGTGATTTCCTTGATGGGATTAACGTCAAGCTGCAGTTTACCAAACACCTGCTTTGAGTTGTTGTGGTTATAGTTGTTCTCTATAGCCCAGTATGGGTTGGTGATTCCGTAAGGAGTAAGGTATGCCTCAGGAGTGTTGAAGGCATTGCTCAGATCCCTCATGTCATAGATGGATATGTCGCGGGGCAGCTCATACAGACCGTCAATTACAGATGCACCCTGGAAAGTGGGTACAATGTCACTTTCTGAACGTGCAAAGTTCATTGACGATGAGAGCTTGAGCCATTTGGCAGCCTGGTATGTTGACCTGTACGCAATGGTGTTACGCTTAAATACATCATGGTCAGACGGCATGATACCATCGTCCTTATTGTACGAATATGACAGGAAGTATGTCATCTTGCTGTCATCAGAAATACCGCTCAATGATACGGTGTGGTTGTTTGATATGCCTATGTCAAAGAAATCCTTGACGTTTGTGGGAACAGCCGAATACTTGTGTATTCTCTGCTGGTTGTTCCAGATAGGACCATAGACCTGGGTGGAGCCGTCCAATGCAGGACCCCAAGAACCGTTCTCTATGTAAGTCTGTGTGCCGTTCCATCCCTGTCCGAAATCATTCTGCATATCGGGGAATACGGATACCTGACGGAACTGCATGCCTCCGCTGTACTCAATTGTGTAGTTGCGTCCCTGGCCTTTTTTACCGTTCTTGGTTGTTATTACCACAACACCATTGGCGGCACGGCTTCCATACAATGCGGTAGCGGCGGCACCTTTAAGGATAGTCATGGACTCGATATCCTCCGACGGGATGTTGCTTATACCGCCCAGAGATGTGCTCTTTTCACCGGAATAGGTTACGGTATTCTGCAATGGCACACCATCCACTACATAAAGAGGCTGGTTGCTGCCTGAAATGGAGTTGTAACCACGGATTATGATGTTGCTGGCAGCACCGGGATCACTTGATGTTGACTGGATCTGTACACCAGCCACTTTACCTGCCAATGCGTTGGCAACGTTTGTGGTGCGTGCCGAAATGATGTCATCAGCCTTTATGGTTGTTGCGGCATAACCAATGGCCTTTTCTGCCTTTGATATACCCAGAGCAGTGATTACCACCTCGTCAATCTGGATTGAACCCGGATTCAGAGTCACGTTAATCACTTTCCTTCCGTTTACGGGTACCATAGCATCCTCATAACCCATGAATGAGAATACCAGTGTGCCGTTTGAAGGTACTGAAATAGTATAGGCACCATCCAGATCGGTTGTGGTACCTCTACTTGTTCCCTGAACAGAAACTGAAACCGCCGGCATGGGACTTCCGTCATCAGCGGCAGTGGCAATTCCCGTAACTTGCATTTCCTGAGCAAAAGCAAGACCTGCACTCAGAATTGCAGTCATCATTAAGAGAATCTTTCTCATAGATAATTTGTTAAGTTTGACAATAGTTTTCAATGCATTTTATTCATATAAAAAGGTGCAGCTTTTTTGTCTGGATATTTATACATCTTTCTGTCAATTTTGCACCCTTATATATGCGGCAAAAATACACATTTTGCATTGTTTTATTAATCTTTTTGAAAAAAAAGTTGTTGTTCAACAGGCTTTCATTTATAAAAAGGAATAACTATAGAATAAATATGCTATTTAATGAGTAGTTTCATAAGAAAAAAAGGGAGATTTGTGGGCAGAATATGTGCGGTTTGTTATATGATATGGCCTGTGTTTAATATTTTTTTATGAAAAATGTCTGATATAAATGCAAAATGTGTAATTTTGCCCGATATTAAGGACTATAGGTATTATGATAAAAATCCAAGTCAAATTTACACCCCGACTCTGAAGAGGGTGAAAATGCATAGAAAACTATTGTCAAACTAAATTTTATAATTAAATTATCTATGAAGAAAAGATTGACTATGTTATTGTCTTGTATTCTTTTAGGTATAAGCGCAATAACAGCTCAGACTGCAAGGGTGACCGGTAAGGTAACCAGCAGTACAGATGGAGAGCCGATCATAGGCGCGTCAGTCGTTGTCAAGGAGGTACCTACAATGGGTGCCGCAACTGACTTGAACGGTAGGTTCGAATTGACTGGGCTTCCTGCAGAGGCTAAGAATTTGGTGATTTCATATCTTGGTATGCATACCAAGGAAGTTCCCGTCTCTGCTAACGTAACAGTAGAACTTGATGAGGACGCAGAGGTATTGGAAGACGTGGTGGTTGTGGCTTACGGTACTACCAAGCGTGAGGCCAAGACAGGATCCGTGGTTTCTGTCACATCGGACAAGATTACTACTATCCCCGCATCGTCAATAGACAAGATGCTTTCAGGTAAGATGTCTGGTGTGCAGATCACTTCACAGTCCGGTCAGCCCGGTTCATCAACCAGCATCCGTATCCGCGGTACATCCTCAATCAACTCTGGCAATGAGCCTCTGTATGTTGTTGACGGTGTTCCCGTAATGAACGGTGACCAGAGTGTGTTCACAAACACCAACAACGCCATAGCAATGATCAACCCCGATGATATCGAGAGCGTTACAGTCCTTAAGGATGCCGCTTCGGCAAGCGTATATGGCTCACGTGCCGCTAACGGTGTCATCCTTATTACCACTAAGAGCGGTAAGGAGGGCAAGAGCGTAATCACCGCCCGTGCCAAGTATGGTGTTTCATCACTTGCCAATGACAACAATTTCCGCATAATGAATGGTGCAGAGCTGCTTTCCTATCAGCGTGACGCCATCGTGAATGCAGGAATGGATCCTGATGACCCCAACGCTACATATTACCGTCCGTACGAGCTCCTTTCCAGGCCTCAGACCAACTGGATGGACCACTTTACGCGTCTGGGCCAGATGCAGGAGTATGAGGTTAACATGACCGGTGGTTCTTCAAGGACCAAGTACTACAGCTCTGTATCATATCACAAGAACGACGGTGTGTATTACGGAGTTACATTCAATAAGTTCCAGGCACGTATCAATGCCGACCATGAGATCAACAAGTACTTTACCACAGGTACCCGTATCAATGCCGGTTATATGTACAATCAGGATGTCCCAATGCAGAGCCTTTACTATTCTAACCCTGCATTTGCCGGCATGACCATACTTCCCTGGTCGCCTGCATACAATGCCGACGGAACTCATACCATTGAGATTCCTGAAAACTCCAATACCAACCCCCGCGCCACAGCCGAGTATGATGACCAGTGGGAGAAGCAGTACCGTTTCAACGGAAGCATGTATTTGGAGTTCAAGCCTGTCAAGGGTCTGGTATTCAAGACAACAAATGCTGCTGAACTGACATTCAACGAGGGTCGCCGTTACTGGTCACCGCTTTCAGGCAAGAACCAGTCCGCTACACTTCAGACTTCACAGGTTCAGTACCACCTTCTGACTACATCAAATACGGCTACTTACGAGAACACCTTCCAGAAGCATTATCTGCGTGTACTTGCAGGTCAGGAGGCTAACTCACGTGATTACGGCTATTTCTATGAGTCTGCCGAGAACCTGAATCCTGATATACCTTATCATACTGGCGGCAATACCACTAACGATGTTGATTATTCAACAAACCGCAGGACCATGCTGTCTTTCTTCGGTATTCTGGATTATAACTTTGATTCACGTTATTATCTGCAGGCTTCTATCCGTGAAGACGGCAGTTCATTGTTTGGTGAAGAGAACCGCTGGGGTACATTCTATTCAGTAGGTGCCAGCTGGAACATCCACAATGAGAAGTTCATGAGCGGCGTTGATGCAGTTGACCTTCTCAAGGTTCGTCTGTCATACGGTCTTAACGGTAACAACAACATTTCTCCTTACCGCCAGTACGGTCTCTATACAACCGTGGCTTACAACGGCGTAAGCGGAATGTATCCTTCCACACCTGCCAATCCTACCCTTTCATGGGAGAAGAACAGGTCATATAACGTAGGTCTGGACTTCCGTTTCTTCAAGAGACTTTACGGTAGCATTGATATCTATTCCCGTACAACCGAGGATATGCTTCTTAACAAGTCTCTTTCCAGAACATCAGGTTTCGGCAGCGCCCTTATGAACATAGGTAAGATGGAGAACAAGGGTATTGAGTTCCAGATTGACTATGATGTCATTGACAAGAAGGATCTTAACTGGACAGTAGGTTTCAACATCTCACACAACAAGACCAAGATTCTTGACCTGGGTGATGACCAGATGCTCAACTATTCAGAGGACAGCCGTCTTAAGCATATCGTAGGCAACAGCCTTCTTACATTCTATCTGTTAGACTACTATGGAGTTAATCCTATTAACGGTGAGGCTCTGTTTGTATCCGAAGACGGTTCTCTTACAAATGACTACAATAAGGCACGCTACATTGAGGCTGGCAGTCCTGAACCCACATATACAGGTGGTGTAAGCACTTCCGTATCATGGAAGGGTATCACCCTGAGTGCAGTGGGCGAATTCAAGGGCGGTAACAAGATCATGATTATTGAGAACCGTTACCTGCATTCCGACGGTAACCAGATGTCAATGAACCAGTCTTCGACAGAGCTCAATTACTGGAAGAAGATGGGTGACACCGGTGTCAACCCCAAGCCTATTGCCGGTAACTCTACAAACTCATATAGTTTCAGCACAGACAGATTCATTGAGAACGGAGATTACTTCCGTATCAAGGATATCACACTCTCCTATGAACTCCCCCGCAATATAATCAGCAAGGCCAAGTTAAGCAGCTGCAAGATCTATACCAGCGGCTTGAATGTATATACATTCCACAATGTTGATTTCTGGGATCCTGAACGCGGTATTGACGGTATGGGATATGGTATATATCCTATGACAAAGTCATTTGTTGTAGGTCTTGATCTTTCATTTTAAATAAGGCGAAAGTATGAAAAAGACAATAATTTATCTTGCTGCCCTGACACTTGTCACAGCATCATGTAAGGATTTCCTCGTAGAGGAACCCAAACTGTCTCAGAGCAATGAACTTACACTGTCCAAGTTTGAAGGTTTGGACAATTCAACTGCTGGTGTTTACTACTATTTCCAGAGCAATAGCTGGATGGGTTGTCAGTTCATTCTTAACGGTGAGCTTATGGCCGGAAATGCCACAAACCCCAAATCTCTTCCCGGTTCAGGCCGTTACAGGACTCCCGAACCTTGGAGTTTTACCGAGAGTTCAACATGGTCAACATGGGCTCTTGCATATTACACCATAAACGCTGCCAATAACGTACTTGCCAATCTGGGCGGTAAGGTAGGCTCCGGCGTTACACAGGAGAATGTCAATAACCTTGAGGCAGAGTGCCTGTTCCTGCGCGCTTTCTGCCACTTCCAGCTGGTTAACGTCTATGCTCAGCCTTATCTGGCAGGAGCTAACAGAAATGAGCTTGGTGTTCCTGTCTTGCTTAAATCCAGCATCGGTTCACCTGCCCGTAATACTGTAGGAGAAGTTTATGACCAGGTTGTAGCCGACCTTCTCAGGGCTGAGTCTCTTATGAGTGACAACTACCAGCGTGCACAGGTTACTGATCCTCTGGCAACCGTAACCAAGCCTGCTATCCAGGCTCTGCTTTCACGTGTATATCTTTATATGGGTGAGTGGCAGAAGGCTGCTGACTATGCTACACTTGTCATTAACTCCAAGAAGTTCAAGCTGGCCAGCAAAGCCGGTTATACCGAAATGTGGGGCAAGAGCATTGCCGACAAGGGCGGTGAAGTGATATTTGAAATCTATTCTTCAAAGAAGAACGGTTCATGGGATGATTCAGGTTGGACCATGCTTCCCTATATTACAGCTATAGAAGGTAGTGCTGATGTATGCGCCACCAATGATCTCTATAACCTTTATGAGGATAATGACGTGCGTAAGTCTTTGTTTGTTGACAACGAGGCTGACCACTTCATCCTGAAGTATCCCGGCAAGCCCGGTTCAGTTGACCCCAAGGAGAATAATGTTCCTGTGCTCCGTCTGGCTGAGATGTATCTTAACCGCGCTGAGGCTATCTACAACGGTGCCAGCATTACAGGTGTTTCGGCTCAGAATGACCTTGATGCCATTACCGATGCCCGTGGAGCTTCTCAGGTATCTCCCGGTGTAGAGACCATATTCAACGAGCGTCGCAGGGAGCTTGCTTTTGAAGGTCACATATTCTTTGACTACAAGCGTCTGGGCAAGAGCATTACCCGTACAGACTTCCGCGCCACCCAGAACAAGGATGTTGCATTCCCTGGCAATATATGGGCTATGCCTATTCCTAAGGCAGAGTGCGATGCTAATCCTAATATGGTGCAGAATCCTTATTAATCACCCTCAAATTAGTGAATGTTATGAAATTAAGAAATATTTTGTTCGGCGTTCTCTCTGTTGCATTCCTTCTTGTGGGGTGTGAAAAGAATGAATTGCCTACCTTTAAGGCATCGGACTCCTTTATAGCCTTTACGAGTTCCACTGCCACGGTTACAGAAAATGATTCCAATCTGGTAAAGATTGAAGTGCTTTGTTCATCACTGGATGGTATTGATGCATCTGTGGAGTTTGAGATTGTTCCAAGGGCAATCAAGATAGACTCTACTGTATTAAAGATTGAGATTATGCATGCCACTATTGCCGATTCTATTATCGGTTATAAGGATTCAGTGGTCTATGACACAACTGACACGGGTGCCAAGGAGGGTGTACACTTCACCTTCTCCACAAACTGCCTTGCCGATCCTGCCTTTACTGACAGCAATAAGTTGGTTTTCACCAAGAAGCAGTATTCAGACACCATTTATATCAAGGCAATTGATAATGATTATTTCGCAGGCGACACCTACTTCACCATTAATCTTAAGAACGCTCAGGGCGCAAATCTTGGCGCCAGCAAGTCATGTGAGGTTACTGTAGCCGACGATGAGCATCCTCTTGCATTCATGCTTGGTACATTCGGTGCTCAGGGCGAGTCATATTTCAATGGTGCAACAATCTGGGATCTGACTATTACAAAGGATCCTGACGGTGACCTCAACAAGGTTTGGATACAGCCGTTCGTGAGCGGTATGCCTCGTTCCGTATATGGTATCGTAAATGAGGATAAGACAGAACTTAAGATTCCTGTCAGACAGGTTCTAGGTCTATATAGTGACGGCAGGAAAGCAACACTTGATGGTTTCCGTGACATTTACAATGATGATGACGTTATTCCTGAGGGTGAGTTCATTAATGCCACTATTGCTCCTGATGCAACCATAACTATTGTGGATGCTTATGGTTCTCAGATTTATTCTGCAGAAGGCGTAGGTTCCAATTCATGGAACGATATATACCTTAATGGCGTAACCCTGAAAAAGAAGTAATCATTAAAGCTTTTGAATTATGAAAAAATCAATTTATAGCATTACAGCGTTACTGACCATCTTGATGGTGGGATGTACCAAGTTTGATGCACCTAGCACTGAGACGTATGCTCCGGCTCCGGAGTTCTCGGTTGATAATGTTGCTGTGGCAGACAGCTCCGCTACTTTCAAGCTTGTTATTGACAGGGCCAATACCACTCGTTTTACTGTGGCTCTTATCAATGATAACCTTGCTGCAGCTGAGTATCCGGATTCCATGTCTCTGCTCAAGGGCAATGTAAGTGCCAAGAGTGTTCAGAAGTTTAATGCTGATACACTTGCTACTGGTTTGGGTACGTTGACGTTCAGCTATCCCGGCCTTATGCCTAACACTTCATACACATTTGTGGCTGTTGTATCCAACAAGTTCGGAATGGTTAGTTCTGTTAAAGGTACTTCTGTGTTGACAACTGATAATCTGTCTCCCGTCGTTTCAAAGGCCACTCCTGGTGATGCCGGTTCATTCTCTGTGGCATTCTCAGAGCCTATGCAGCGTGGTGAAGGCAAGATTACTGCCAAGTACTATGCACCCTTTGACCTGTCGGTGACCGGTGATATAGACAGCAAGTTCATTAACTGCAGTGTTGACGGAAAGAACGTGAGCATTTCTTGTGACAGCGTTCCCGCAGGTGCACTTGTGCTTGTATCATGGGAGGCCGGTGCCTTTAAGGACCTGAAGGGCAACAACTGCAATGCCAATGTCACTGAGATCAACATGACTACCGGAAGGGTGGCCAACGGTTGCTACTTCTATATGGAGAACGAGCCGTTCGGATTCTCCGTATCAGATGTGCTTGGTCTTGGTGAACCTTTTGTTGATTATACCGTGTTCCAACCCACTATCAGTTATGAAAAGCCCATGTTCATCAACTATGATGAGAATGATGCACAGCCTGTCATTAACATGTTCTATACCAAAGATGGTATTGAGACAAAGCTTCCTGCCCAGTGGGATGTAAACGATACAGCTATCATATTCTCTTTCTATAAGGAGATGGAGTATGGTTCCAAGATTTCATTCACCGTACCCGAGGGTGCTGTCGTTGATGCTTTCGGAAACCCCAACAAGGAATTTAAGGTGAACGAAGCATGGATGCGCAGCTACGGTCTTACCGTTGATGATATACTTGGCGTTTATGATGTCCAGTACTTGAGTGCTGCAACCGGAGCAGTTGAAGAGACCAGTATGCTGATAACCCGCTCTGCCGATGGATTGCAGGTTAGCCGTCTGTTCTCTGACAACACTGTTCTTTCGGCAGATTTTGACGGTGATCTGGCAATACTGTATATAGAAGATTTCCAGTACATGTACTCTATTGAGTCTATGGGTAGGGATGTTTATTTTGCAACCGGACGCAGCGACGGTTATGCACAGCTTCAGTATAATCCTGCACTCAAGACATTCTCATCTTCAGAGACCGCAGAGATAGGACAGTATGTAGTTATTCCTTCTACAGGTCAGCAAGGTTGGATGGATTATTCAATGAACGTTCTTGCATCGTATTCCGCCGACCAGAGTTTAAACTATCCCAATAATCTCATGGTAGGTTCCTACCAGTGGATTTTCCACAGCTATTTTGATGATGATCCCGATACAAGAGATACTATCACCTGCACTATTGCCGATGCAGACACATCACTTGTAATTAAGGACTTCTATTTTGAGGGTAATGAGATTGTGGCTTATTTTGATTCAATTGACGGTAAGCTTGTAATTCCTGACTGGCAGTTCGCAGGAGTATATAAAAATACTTACGATTGCTATATTAGCACTTATGATCTGGCTGATATTACATTTACCTGTTCTCCAGACGGATCAGCTGTAGCAAATGGTTCTGATTCCGAAAATAATATATTGTGGGGTATTCAGGCAACTCTGGATGGGGTTGGCAAAGGCTGGCTCGCACTCTCCGAGGGTGACCTGATACTTAAGCCATATATTCCTGAAGTAACCGCTTCAGTAAGAGCTGCTAAGAGAAGCGCTCCGTTAGAAATAACAGATATGGAGTAAAAGTGACAGTAAACTGAAAACATTATCCTATTATAAAAAATCCGGCTGGTCCAGTACCGCCGGATTTTTTGTTACATAGGGTTTGAACTTATGGTTTTTTGCTATAAATTTGCCGTTTGATATGAAAACTAAGAACTTATTATTGTTGGTCTGGCTGTCCTTTTCGGTTTTCTATAATGCGGCAGCAGCAGAGGTTGATTCCCGGCGTGCACGTACGTTCGCCGTGGATTATTTCTCATCGTTAGGTTATGATAACTTCTCGGTCAGAGATATCAAATGCGTCTCTAAAGATGGGAATGCATTATATTACATTGTTAACATGAATCCTCAGGGAT
This sequence comes from uncultured Bacteroidales bacterium, assembly GCA_902799685.1. Taxonomy (GTDB): domain Bacteria; phylum Bacteroidota; class Bacteroidia; order Bacteroidales; family Bacteroidaceae; genus Colenecus. Next base: position 22,820 of record CADCBO010000004.1, on the reverse strand, counting down.
GGGTCCTTGTATCGGCACAGGACGGTGTCAAGCCTTTGTTGGGATATAATCCGGAGGGTGAGTATGTGAATGATCCGGACATGACAAACCATGCCCAGTGGATGGAATATTACACCAGGCAGATTACCGATGCCATAAGGGACAATGACAAGACTGTGTCGGGTTGGGAGCTTCCGTCCAGACCCCATAACCGTGCTTCAGGTCAGATAGAACCCCTGGTCAAGGTAAACTGGAACCAGGGCCGTCCTTATAATGTATTCTGTCCTTCGGACGATGACGGTACGGCAGTTGTAGGGTGTGTGGCAGTCGGTATGGCGCAGGCTATGAGTGTGGCACAATGGCCGCCCAAGCCTAACGGTACTTTCTCATACAGGCACAACAAGTACGGAATCATTTCAATTGACTATGATCAGGAGGAACCGTATGATTGGGACAAGATCATTTCCGGTGCCGACAATAAGGTCTGGGTGGCTCACCTGCTATATCATTGCGGCGTCTCCGTTGCCATGAACTATGGGGTGGATGGCTCAGGTTCATTCACATCAAGAGTTGCAAACGCATTGGTCAGGAATTTTGGATATTCATCAAATACAGTCCAGTATATATCCAGGGATTCTTATACAGGAGATTGGAGCAAACTGCTTTTGGAGGAGCTGCAGGCCGGCAGGGCAATTGTCTATTCCGGAACCGATACAAAGGGTGGCTATGGACACTGTTTCAATATTGACGGCTATGACGGCGCGCTGTTTCATGTTAACTGGGGATGGGGCGGTTCAAACAACGGTTATTTCCCTATAGACGGGTTACGTGACGTTTACATGAAGATGGATTATGACGCAGACCACGGTGTTGTTATAGGAGTAAAGGAACCGTCTGCAGCGCCATTGGATTTAACTCTGTCAACAACCGAATTACAGGCAGGCTTACCGGCAGGAACACCGCTTTCAAAGGTGTATGTCAAGAGTGACATAGAGGGTTTGTACAATTTCAAGATAACGGGCCCTTATAACATTGTAACGCGTAAATATGCTTCCGTACCTTTTAAGGTTAATTTTAATCAGGAGCTGGTTTCCACCCAGTCATTGAATGCCGGCGATGAGTATGAAGTGATAATCACTGTCAGTACAATGGAGGGCGAGTCGCTGAAAAGGGATTTTGTCCTGACTGTTTCCAATGATACGGAGGTGATAAGTGTTGCGGGAGAGCAGAAACAGGAGTTCTATTCCATATCGGGCGTGAAAATCAATTCTTCGGAAACAGATTTGGAGCCGGGTATCTATATCCGTGTCCAGACACAGCCTGACGGAACAAGTAAGAAAACCAAAGTGGTAATAAGATGAAGTTTTACATAAAAAGAACAGCGTTTCTACTGCTGTCAATTCTGTTTTGCTCTTTTGTAAAGGCAGAGTACAGTCCCACCACAATGTGGCCGTACATTTATGAGAATTTTACCGACGGACTGGTAATGTATAATGACGGGAATGCAATCAAAGCCAAACTGAATGTGCATCTGGCTGAAGGCGAGCTTCAGTATCTGGAAGGTGACGTGATCATGACTACGGATTTGAGGAATGTTGATTATGCTGTAATAGGTACAGACAAATATGTGGTTGTGGGTAAAAGCATGATGAAAGTCCTGGATGAGAATGAATCCCGCAAGGCTTTTGTGCTGCTTTCTGTACTGGGCGATTTTGAGGCCTTGTATGTGGGCTCCGGCGCATACGGCTCAAGCGCCAATACGCAGGCTGTCAGAAGTCAGACATCGCTTGAGATAGGCGGAAAGAATGTGGTCAGTCATGCAAAACTGCTGGCCGAAAAGAAGGAGGATTCCGGCAAATCTCTCTCAACAAAAGAGAAACTTTATATTAAAATCAGGAATACCGGCTGTCCTGCATATCAGAAGGATGTTGAAAAAGAGTTCAACCTTTCAGGTAACAGCGAATGGAAGTCTTTCCTTAAGTCAAACAAGATAAAGTGGCGTAAGGCAGAGGACCTCTATAAAGTGGTGGAATATCTTTACTCATTGGCCAATTGATTCAATCCTGAATAGTAAGAATAAAGAAGACCGGGCAGTATGTCCGGTCTTCTTTTTATGCCTTAAACTAAAGAAGGATCACTTCTTGTTTCCGCAGTACTCGTCAGATACTGTCAGTTTCTTGCGGCCCTTGGCTCTACGTGAAGCAAGTACCCTGCGGCCGTTTGCTGTGGCCATTCTCTCACGGAAACCGTGCTTGTTCTTTCTCTTCCTGTTGGAAGGCTGAAATGTTCTTTTCATCGTTATATATTTTTATTGTTTTCTGTCCTGATTCGGGAATCGGAGGGCAAAGGTACTTTCTTTTTTCTTAATATGCAAATTGCATCTCTTTTTTTGTCTAAAGTTTTGTCTATTTGCCTCATTACACTACTTTTGCAGAACAATAGAATGATTTACTAATAAATAGCACAGATTTTTTATGATTCTTTGTCAAGACATCAAGATCGGCACCTGCATCAATCTGGAGGGCCAGCTCTATTTCTGCATTGATTTCCTGCATGTAAAACCCGGTAAGGGCAACACATTCGTGCGCACCAAACTTAAGAACGTCGTAAACGGCCGTGTGCTGGAGCGTACGTTCCAGATTGGTTTCAAGCTGGAGGATGTACGTGTGGAGCGTCGTCCGTACCAGTACCTGTACCAGGACGATATGGGATACATTTTCATGAACCAGGAGAACTTTGAGCAGGTTACAATCATCAAGGACCTCATCAACGGTGTTGATTACCTTAAGGAGGGTGAGGTTGTTGACGTTGTCACCAACGCCAATACAGGAGAGATACTGTTTGCTGACCTGCCTGTAAAGGTAGTGCTGAAGGTTGTTTATACAGAACCCGGCCTTAAGGGTGATACGGCTACCAACGCCACCAAGCCCGCCAAGGTTGAGACCGGCTGCGAGGTTCGCGTACCTCTGTTCATCAATGAGGGTGAACTCATAGAGGTCGATACCCGCGACGGATCGTACCAGGGCCGCGTAAAGGCATAGCAAATGAATGAATAAGCCAGACAAGCTGAATCTTAAGCAGTGGGCCAAAGAGGATCGCCCCCGTGAAAAGATGAAGCAAAAAGGCGCAAGCGCGCTTACAAACGCTGAGTTATTGGCGATTCTGATACACACTGGAAACACTGAAGATTCGGTGGTGGCTTTGACACAAAAGGTGATGGCTTCCTGCCGCAACAGTCTTTCCGAACTTGGAAAACTTAGCGTCGGGGAGCTATGCTCTTTTAAGGGAATAGGTGAGGCCAAGGCAATTACAATCCTGGCCGCATGTGAGTTGGGCAGACGCCGCAAGGAGGAGGAGCCTGTGCGTAAGCCTGTCATCAGGACGTCTCGTGACATATATGACTGGTTCTATCCGGTTATGGCCGACAAGCAGGTTGAGGAGTGCCACGTGCTGCTTCTTAATCAGGCCAGTAGGGTGGTGGACAGCATACTTGTAAGTCAGGGAGGATTGTCCAGTGCATCGGTCGATGTCCGCCTGATAGTACGTGAAGCGATTGTGCACAGGGCTACTGCTATAGCAATGTGCCACAATCATCCTTCGGGCAACCTGATGCCCAGCCGTCAGGATGACGGGCTGACTACTGCAGTAAGACAGGCCTGTTATACTATGGATATATCGCTGCTGGATCATGTGATATTTACGGACGGCGGTTATTACAGTTATGCCGACCACGGTAGGATATGATAAGAGATGAGTGAGAAGTTTGATATAGAGGAGAAAGTGGTAGAGGTACTCAAGACCGTTTATGATCCTGAGATACCTGTAGATATTTACAATCTTGGATTGATTTACAAGGTTGATGTTGATGATGACGCAAACGTGGTTATCGACATGACTCTTACTGCGCCCGGCTGCTCTCTGGCGGATTTCATAGTAGAGGATGTGCGTCTTAGGGTAGAGGGGTTGGAGTGCGTCAAATCGGCCACAGTGAATCTTGTCTTTGAGCCTGAATGGGATAAGGACATGATGAGTGAAGAGGCCAAACTTGAACTTGGACTTATATAAAACACAGCGATATGAAAAGTGTTTATTTCATCTCCGATGCGCATCTGGGCTCGTGGGCTATCAGCCACCGCCGTATGCAGGAACGCCGTCTGGTGCGTTTCCTTGATGACATCAAGGATAAGGCGCAGGCTGTCTATATGCTGGGCGATATGTTTGACTACTGGTATGAGTACAAATATGTGGTACCCAAGGGCTACACCCGTTTTCTGGGCAAGATATCAGAGCTGACTGACAGCGGAGTGGAAGTACACTATTTCATAGGCAACCATGATATCTGGATGTTCGGCTACCTGGAGCGAGAGTGCGGCGTCATACTGCACAAGGAGCCTATGACGGTTGAGATAATGGGTAAGGAATTTTTCTTGGCTCACGGCGACGGAATGGGTGACCCCAGCCGTTCTTTCCGTTTGCTGCGTAAGATATTCCGTAACCGTTTCTGCCAGTTTCTGTTCTCTCTTCTGCCCACCCGCTGGAGTATGTGGATGGGGCTGCGATGGGCCAAGAAAAGCATGGAGGACCATCGCCTGAACGGAGGAGACAAATACCTGGGCGAGGATAAGGAGTTTCAGGTAATCTATGCCAAGGAGTATCTCAAGACTCACCCGGATATAAACTATTTCATATTCGGTCATCGTCACATTGAACTGGACCTGATGCTTACGCATTCATGCCGCCTTATGATTCTGGGGGATTGGATAAGCCAATACACTTACGCAGTATTTGACGGCAAAACCCTTACGATGCACAATTACTTGGAAGGAGGAGAGAACAAATAATTGAGAATTGAAAATTGAGAATTGAGAATTAACAAGCACCTGCGTTAATTCCCGCGACATTAAAAGGCGCTCGAAAAAAATTTCGAACGCCTTTTATAATTCCCAATTTTCAATTCTCAATTTTCAATTCTCAATTGACCAGCGCCATCGTGTCCTGAGCAATCATCAGCTCCTCATCAGTAGGCAGTACCACCACCTTCACCTTAGAATCTTTTGTGCTGATTATGCCGTCCTTGCCGAACATGATTTTGGCGTTCTGCTCCTTGTCCAGCTTTATGCCCAGGAACTCAAGGCCCTCACATACGGCCTCGCGCACCTCGTGACGGTTCTCGCCCACGCCGCCGGTGAATATCACAACGTCAACGCCTCCCATTGCGGCCGCGAACGCGCCTATGTACTTCTTTATGCGGTAGGCGTACATCTTCTTGGCCAGGGCAGCGCGCTCGTTGCCGGCCTCCATTGATGCCGTTACCTCACGCATATCGGATGAAGCGCCAGAGATACCCAGCAGGCCTGATTTCTTGTTGAGCAGGTTTGACATTCCGGTGCTGTCCAGATGCTCCTTCTCCATAAGGAATGTAACAGCGCCGGCATCAATATCACCGCTGCGGGTGCCCATCATTATGCCTTCCAGAGGGGTAAGCCCCATTGTGGTATCCACGCTCTTGCCGTCCTTTACAGCTGTAATTGAGCCGCCGTTGCCTATGTGGCAGGTTATGATCTTTGAGCCCTGTACAGGCATGTTCAGATACTTGAAAATCTCGCCCGATACAAAACGGTGTGATGTTCCGTGGAATCCGTAACGGCGCACTCCGTACTTCTGATACAATTCGTAAGGAATTGCATACAGATATGCGTAATCAGGCATAGTCTGATGGAATGCGGTATCAAATACGCCTACCTGAGGAACGTCGGGCAGCAGTTCGCTTACAGCGTTCACGCCCTTAAGATTGGCGGGATTGTGCAGCGGAGCCAGATCGTTGCAGGCTGCAAAAGCCTCCAGTACATCGGGGGTAAGTATCACGCTCTTGTTGAACTTTTCGCCTCCGTGCACCATGCGGTGACCTACTGCGTTTATCTCATCAAGAGACTTGATAACGCCGTACTGGCTGCCGGTAAGTATCTCGAATATGAACTTTACGCCTACGGTATGCTCGGGAATCTCCTTCTCAATAACAACCTTGTTGCCGTCCTTATCGGTTAGCTTAAGGAAAGAACCGGCCATACCTATCTTCTCTATACCGCCCTGTGCAATCACATCGTTACGGTCCATATCAAACAGCTTGTACTTTATGGACGAGCTGCCGCAGTTCAATACCAGAATCTTCATCTTGTGTTATGCTTTTTTGGCAGCCATAGCCTGATTGGCGGTGACTGCAATCATTTTATAAACGTCATCTACCGAGCAGCCGCGTGAAAGGTCGTTCACGGGACGTGCAATACCCTGCAGGATAGGGCCGATGGCCTGGGCGTTACCTATACGCTGCACCAGTTTGTAAGCTATGTTGCCCACCTCAAGGTTGGGGAATACCAATACGTTTGCACGCCCTGCAATCTCCGATCCCGGGGCCTTGCTTGCGCCAACAGACGGTACTATGGCGGCATCGGCCTGCAGTTCACCGTCAATCTTTAGGGTGGGGGCAAGTTCCTTTGCTTTCTGCAGGGCGGTTGTAACCTTGTCAACCACCTCATGCTTGGCAGAACCCTTGGTGGAGAAACTCAGCATGGCCACGCGGGGCTCGCCAAATCCGGCTACAGCCGTAGCGGTTCCGGCCGATGCCACTGCAATCTGTGCCAGCTGGTCTGCATCGGGCACAGGAGTGACGGCACAATCGGCAAATACCATAATGCCGTTCTCGCCGTACTGCGGGGTCTGGGTAATCATTATGAATGCGCCCGATACAACCGATATGCCGGGAGCGGTCTTGATAATCTGGAGTGCAGGACGCAATACGTTGCCGGTGGTGTTGCGGGCGCCTGCCAACTGACCGTCGGCGTGTCCGCTCTTTATTATAAGGCAACCCAGATAAAGAGGGTCAAGCACCTTCTTCTGTGCCTCGTCTATGGTCATGCCCTTGTTCTTGCGCAGCTCAAACAGCAGGTTTGCGTATTCATCCTTCCTGGGGTTGTTCTCCGGGTCGATGATTGTGGCCTTTGTGATGTGGGTTAGACCCCACTGTGCAGCAAGTCCCTCAATCTCCTGTCTGTTGCCTAATATGATAAGGTCTGCCACACCGTCGGCCAGAACCATGTCGGCTGCCTTCAGGGTACGCTCCTCGGTACCCTCGGGCAACACAATGCGCTGCCTGTTCTGCTTGGCCCGCGCAATTATCTGCTCCATTAGTTCCATAATGCTATATATTGAATTTGTAATCTCTACTTTGCAAAAGCATCGCAAAATTACACTTTTTCCGATAACCCTCACCTTTAATTATAATTAATTGAGAATTGAAAGAATGGAATTGAGAGTTGATACGCACGAACATGCGTATTGGTGCTAGCGAATGCCTGGAGCGAGACCGCGGTCCCGGATGGCCGCCAAGCGTAATGAAATGGAGCGCGTTTGCATAGCAAGAAATAGGGCTAGCCCTATTTCCGGTTCAATCTCGGGTCCCGCTACGGAAAAAGGAGGTCATTAGGACCTCCTTTTCTTGTAGCGGGACCCGGGATTGAACCGGGGACCTCATGATTATGAATCATGCGCTCTAACCAGCTGAGCTATCCCGCCATCGCTCTCTTAAGCGGGTGCAAAGGTAATGCCGTTTTTTGATACGTGCAACATTTTAACCGCATATTTTTGTTGTAAAAATGTTTCCTTTTAATTTGGAAATTAAATGATTTTAATATTTCTTTGCAATATAACAACACAAGTGATATGGCTACTGATAAAACTATACCCACCAAGACCAAGGTCGTTCTGGAATACGGATTGAGTACGCAGTCCGTGCCCATGATATGGGAGGCAATAGCTACTGCTCCGGGTCTGACTTCATGGTTTGCCGATAATGTCCAGTCAGACGGCAAGAACTTCAGTTTTGGATGGGGCAAGCATGAACTGCGTGAGGCGGAACTTACAAACTGTCGTCAGAATACATACGTTCGTTTCCACTGGCTTGACGAAGAGCCGGGTACTTACTTTGAAATGCGCATTCTCAAGAATGACCTTACACAGAACTATTCACTTCAGGTTACTGATTATGCGGATTCGGATGATGAGGATGATGTGCGTAGCCTTTGGGATACATCTATGGATGCATTGCGCCGCTGCGGTCTGTGATAACGTTTGCTTTATAGACAATATTTCTTAATCATTATCAAATACCTATCTTTATAATTGCAGGTTTTTTCTGATTGTAGTACCTTCGCAGTTTGGAAAATTCTGCATCCTTGATGAGACCGAAAAGACTTGATATCTTTATTCTGAAAAGCTTTCTGCTGCTGTTTGTGGCGGCGTTTGCCATCTGTCTTTTCGTGCTCCTGATGAATGTGCTGTGGCGTTACGCCGAGGATATTGTGGGCAAGGGTCTGCAATTTTCTTTCCTGGCCAGGTTTTTCTGGGAGTTTGGTCTTACTCTTGTGCCTGAGGCATTGCCGTTGGCGGTTCTGATGGCATCGCTTATCACATTCGGCAATTTTGGAGAGCGTCTGGAGCTGTTGGCCATGAAGACATCGGGCATACCTTTGCTGCGCATAATGCGCCCGGTCATGATCTTCTCGATAATCCTGGCAGGCGTATCATTCTATTTCCAGAACGTGACTGTGCCCAGGGCGGCCAAGAATCTTTACTCCCTTATCTTTACCATCAATGAGAAGAATCCCGAGCTGGAGATTCCCGAAGGCGTTTTCTACTCCCAGATAAGAGGGTTCAACCTGTTTGTCAGGCACAAGGACTTTGACAGCGGCATGTTGTATGACGTGACCATTTATGACCACCGTAAAGGATATGATAACCTTAATGTGATAGTGTCAGACTCCGCCTATCTGGAGACCACATCCGATAAGCAGCACCTGTATCTGCATCTGTTCAGCGGTGAGCAGTTTGGTCAGGAGAATGATATGGAGAGTAACGGAAAGCCTTATCGCAGGGAGGGATTCCGTGAGAAACATATCCTGTTGGAGTTCAACTCCGATATGAAACAGGCGCCCGAGGGGCTGGTCAGCTCTCAGGCCATGAGCAAGAACATGAATGAGATAAAAAGTACCATAGACTCTCTTTCAGTTGCACAGGACAGTATCGGACGGGGAAACATGCGTGACTACAGGGTAAGTGCTCTGAGTACCTATAGGATGCAGAAAAGTGACTCTGTGGCGTTGGAAAAACTCATGGGCAGGAGCATTAGCGCTGACAGCGTTTATGCCGTATCAAGCCGTAACAGGCAGGTTGACATAAAGAATGACATGCGCTCCAAGATACAGACCCAATCCAGTGACCTGGCCATCAAAAGCACTAATATGTATTATGGCGACAAGCAGATAAGGAAACACTGGATACAGTGGATGAAAAAGATAACCAATTCACTCTCAATACTTATCTTCTTCTTTATAGGCGCACCTCTGGGGGCTATTATAAGGAAGGGTGGCCTGGGTGTACCGGTGCTGGTTTCGGTATTCACTTTCATCCTTTTCTATATTACGTCCGTATCGGGCGACAAGATGTACCGTGAAGGCGAATGGAGTATTGTGGGATGCTGGTTCAGCGTTATGGTGCTTTCGCCATTGAGCGTGTTCTTTACCATAAAGGCCAACGGAGACTCAACCCTTTTCCAATGGGATGTGGTAATGGAGTTCATCCGTTACTGGTTCGGAACCAGAACCAGTCGCCATGTTACACGTAAGGATGTGGTGATAGATGACCCCGACAGGGAAGAGTGCATAGCCGCGTTACAGGACATAAAGCGTATGAGTGATGAGTTAGGTCAGTCCAGACTTCTCAACTCCCTGCCTGATTACCGCAAACTGTTCTTTGGGAGCGTTGACGCAGGTGAGCTTTCAGAACTGAATACCTGTCTTGAGGGTCTTGTCACGGAACTTGGCAATAGCCGTGACCGTGTGGAACTGGATATGCTTAACGGGTTCCCCATACTGCCTATCCATGGTGTGCAGCCTCCCTTTGCCCGGGAGTGGGCCAACAAAATGGTGGGTATTGTGTTCCCCATAGGACTGCTTTTTGAACTCAGGGCCTGGCTGTTTACCCGCAAGCTCAAGCGTCAGATGGCCAAGACTGCCCAGGTGGCTGAGAACCTTATTGATTATATGAGTAACAACAACAAACAATAAAGATAAATGGGACAGATTTCAGATCGAGTCAACAGACTTGCTGCATCGGCTACATTTGCCATGCTGCAAAAAAGCAATGAACTTTCGGCACAGGGTGTCGATGTAGTTAACATGAGTGTGGGTGAGCCCGACTTCAATACGCCTGATTACGTCAAGAAGGCTGCTGTTGAGGCAGTGGAGCAGAACTACTCCAAGTATTCTCCCGTTCCGGGCTATATGTGGCTGCGCAAGGCATGCGCCGACAAACTGAAGCGTGAGAACAACCTTGACTATGCTCCTGCTGAGATTCTTGTTTCCACAGGTGCCAAGCAGTCACTCTGCAATGTTATCATGGCTATCATCAATCCCGGTGACGAGGTGCTTCTGCCTTCACCCTGCTGGGTGAGCTATCCTGAGATGGTCAAGCTGGCCGGAGGCGTTCCCGTTGTCATCAGGGCCGGCATAGATCAGGACTTCAAGGTTACTGCCGCTCAGGTTGAGGCAGCCATCACTCCCAAGACAAAGGCCATCATGATCTGCTCACCGTCAAACCCCACCGGTTCAGTTTATACCAAGGATGAACTTGAGTCAATAGCTAAGGTCCTTGACAAGTACCCCGATGTATTCATAGTATCCGATGAGATTTACGAGCATATCAACTTTATAGGCGGACACAACAGTCTTGCCCAGTTCGTTGACAAGGACCGTATTGCAGTCATCAACGGTGTTTCAAAGGCTTATGCCATGACCGGTTGGCGTATAGGTTTCATGGCTGGTCCTGAATGGCTTGTAAAGGCTTGCAACAAGCTGCAGGGCCAATATACCAGCGGAACCTGCTCAGTTGCCCAGAAGGCTGCTCAGGTGGCTTTTGACGGGCCTCAGGATGATGTTGAGAAGATGCGTCTGGTATTCCAGAAACGCCGCGACCTTATTGTTTCTCTGGCCAAGGAGGTTCCCGGATTTGAGGTGAACAATCCTCAGGGTGCTTTCTACCTGTTCCCCAAGTGCGATTCTTACTTTGGCAAGCGCTATGGTGACAAAGTGATCAACAGCGCCGAGGATCTGGCAATGTATCTGCTAGAAGTGGGGCATGTGGCTACCGTGGGCGGCACTGCTTTCGGATCTCCCGAGTGCATCCGTTTCAGTTACGCAACCAGTGAAGAGAAAATCATTGAGGCTTTCCGCCGTGTAAAGGAGGCACTTGCCGCTCTCAAGTAAAACTGAGAGCAGACATAATAAAAGCGGGGGTCCCGAACGGAGCCCCCGCTTTTGTTCTTTTTATCTGCCAGCGGAATTATTCTCCCGGGTGGATAGCCTCTGACGGGCAGACGCTGGCGCATGTGCCGCAATCTACGCAAAGGTCAGGGTTGATTGAGTACTTGTCGCCCTCAGAGATAGCCTCAGACGGACATTCATCGATGCAAGTTCCGCATGCTATGCAGTCGTCACTGATTACGTATGCCATAGTTGTCTTTTTGTTTTTGGTTTATGTGCTGCAAAAATACATACTTTTGGGTACTTGACCAAATGGCATGGCGGTTTTTGCAATATAATGGGTATTTCTTCGTTTTAATTTGGATGAATAAGATACGGATGATGATGGCGGCGTTGCTGTTTGCAACCCTGCTTTTGCTTGCACCGCTGGGCGGAGCGGGCCGTGCCTGTGCCCAAGAGCGCAAGATACAGAACCGTCCGTTTCTGGATGACAGGGTATGGCATTACGGCTTTCTGGTGGGTCTTCATGTACAGGACCTATCTCTGGCAAACAACGGATTGCCGTATATCAACCAGAACGGAAGGGCCGAATACTGGTATGCCGATGTGCCTGAATACACTCCCGGATTCAGCGTTGGCGTATTGGGAGAGATTAAGGCTAATGACTGGTTGTCGGTGCGTCTGATTCCTACAATGCATTTTGGCGACAAGAAGGTGGTGTTCAAGGAGCAACGTAGCGGTCAGGAAGTTGACCAGTATATCAAATCCACCTATATGTCGATTCCGGTTGACCTTAAGATAAGTGCCATGCGTTTCAATAATTATCGTCCCTATTTTGTGTTGGGAATAGCTCCTGTCATTGACCTGACCGTAAAAAAGGGAAAGGAACTGCTTATGAAGCGTACAGACCTGATGTTCGAGGTTGGTATGGGACTCGATCTGTATTACCCGTTCTTTAAGATGATACCTGAACTGAAGTTCTGTTTCGGACTGGACAATGTACTGGAAAAAAACCGGTCTGACCTTACTGATGGCGCATTGCTCAAATACAGTCAGGCTGTTGACAGGGCGCAGAGCAGTATGATTGTGCTCACTCTGTATTTCGAATAGAGCATTTTATCTTTTTTTATTTTGAATTGAAAAGAAAAGATGCTATCTTTGCGCCGCTTTATGCGATCGCTGTCAAGGAAGAGTAACTTGGTATGTCGCTCTAGCGTATGACAAACTCAGAAAATTCCAGAAAAATGGATTTAATCAAAGTTGCAGAACAGGCTTTTGCTACCGGTAATGAGGGTAAGTTCCCTGCATTCAAGTCTGGTGATACCGTAACAGTAGCATACCGTATCGTTGAGGGTAACAAGGAGCGTATCCAGCTCTATCGTGGTGTTGTAATCAAGATCAGCGGCCATGGTGATAACCGTCGTTTCACCGTCCGTAAGATGTCAGGTACTGTAGGTGTGGAGCGTATATTCCCCATCAGTTCACCGGCTATTGACAGCATTGAGGTGAATAAGGTTGGTAAGGTTCGTCGCGCCAAGCTGTACTACCTGCGTAACCTTACAGGTAAGAAGGCACGTATCCGCGAGAAGAGAGCAAACGCCTGATTCCGGAATATCTACAAACAGGGAACGGCAGCCGTCAGGTTGCCGTTCTTTTTTATTATCTTCGCGTCATCAAATGGTATTTCCACAAACGGCATGAAAAAAACTGTCATCAGACTGATTCCTGTCTTGCTTTGTTTTGTTCTGGCTACGGTCTCTCTCCGGGCACAGGATCCTGTGTCCAATGCCGGGGTAAAGCACAGTCTTGTATATGGCATTGAGACTGTGGGCATGGTGGGGAATGGTGATTTTGCCCCGTTCTGGCATACTTCGAACCGGCAGGGGCTTCCGTCTGTCAGAAAGGACAACGGTTATATGCATCTTGCCGTTCTGGGTGGAATGCAGATGCCTTCCGGATTAGGTCTGGACTATGGGGCGGATATTGGCATAGGGGCCGGATTGCGTTCAGCTATTTTCCTGCATCAGCTTTATGTTGATCTGGATTACCGATGGTTTGAACTGTCTGCAGGCATGAAGGAACGTTGGGGTGAACTCAAGAATCACAGGATTAGCAGCGGCGGTTTGACATGGTCCGGAAACAGCCAGCCTATACCACAGGTGCGTTTGGGAACAAAGGATTTTACACGCATCCGCGTGTTGGGAGACTGGTTCTCGGTAAAGGCCAGTATGGGATATGGCCGGTTCACCGATGACAAATGGCGCAGGAGCCAGTCAGAAAGTGTAGCCGTGACGGGGCCTTATACGGATGGGATACTGTTCCACAGCAAAGATTTTTTTCTCAGGTTCGGTGATTCGGACCGTTTCCCGTTTCAGGCCACGGTGGGGCTTGAGATGTATGCCATGTTCGGAGGCGTATTGCATAACAGGCAGCTCAATTCCATGGAGATACTTGAAGAGTACAGGCTCCCATCCGGTCCTAATGCTTATTTTACAGCCTTTTTGCCGTTTAATGACGCAGGCAGTCAGGGTAAAGAGAACGGGAATGTATTGGGCAGTTGGCATCTTTCATTCGATTATTTTGGCCATGACTGGGGCGTCAGGGCATATTATGAGCACTTTTATGAGGATCATTCCAGCATGCTTGGGATAGAATACAAAAGTGATATGGACGGCAACAATGATTTTGTGTTCTATGGCTTCCGCCGGAACTGGTTTGACGGTTTATACGGACTTGAATTCAAACTGCCTCATGGCTTCTCCGTAAGCAATGTGGTAATTGAAGTGCTGAACACGCGAGGTCAGTGCGGTCCTATAAGAAGGGACCTGGTTTTTCCGGTCCAGGAATCGGTTGACGGACGTGACGACATGTATAACCACCAGCTGTACGATTCATATAGTATGGCAGGTTATGCCATTGGTAACCCTGTGCTCCTGTCGCCTATATACAACAGAGATGGTAATCAGTGCTTTCGCAGTAACCGTGTTCTGATGTATCATCTGGGTGTTGAAGGTGTGGCCGGTGACCGTTGGGATTACAGGGCTTTGTTTACAAGTACCGTGCATTGGGGGACATATGAGGCCGCTTTAAATGAGAAACAGAAGGTGACCTCATGCCTGCTGGAGGGGGCGTACCGGTTTGGCGATATAAATGGCTGGAAGGTGGGGATGTCCATGGGATTTGATCTTAACGACGGTGATATGACCGGGAATAATACCGGAGTATTGTTTACGGTTTCCAAATCATGGAGAATATTATGAAACGGTTGCGTGTTATCCTGATCCTGGCTTGTCTGCTGCCTGTCATGTCATGTGAGAATGTGTTTCATAATGACAGGCTTGATTTCCTGTGGCGTCTGGACAGTGTGGAGTATATTGACGGTAAGGATTTTCTGGGCAATCCATGTGAGAAGGAAAACAAGTCCGGTTTGTGGTTCAGCTTTTCACGTGACCTGGTGGAGATAGAGAACCAGAACAGCGAGTTCAAGGCAATAGGAATACTCAAGGACAGCGGCGATGTCCTGGTCTTTGATTTCTCCATGTATTCCGATTGGCTTGTCATTATGGATGGCCTAAGGATGATGGGTATGGATACTTTGGTGTCCACCTTCCAGGTTACGGAACTTAACCGTAGTAATATGAAACTTACCGGTAACAAGACGGTCCTGGAACTGACCAGATGGTAGTCAACGGGAAATTGCTCCGTCAAGCAGGTGTATTGTGCGGTCAGTCATGGCGGCAAGCGATTCGTCATGCGTCACTATCACGAATGTCTGTCCCAGCTGGTCACGTAGATTGAAGAACAGTCTGTGCAGTTCCTCCTTGTTTTTGGTGTCAAGACTTCCCGATGGCTCGTCGGCCAGAATCACATCCGGTTGGTTGGCCAATGCGCGAGCTACCGCTATCCTTTGTTTCTCACCGCCTGACAGTTGTGCCGGTTTGTGCTCAGCCCTGTCAGACAATCCCATAAGATCCAACAGTTCCTTGGCTCTTGCGGTTGCCTGGCGCATGTTCTGTCCGCCGATAAGCATTGGTATTGTAATATTCTCCAATGCCGTGAATTCCGGCAACAGCTGATGGAACTGGAATACAAAACCTATATGCCTGCACCTGAATGCCGACAGCTCTTTCTCGTTCATGCCGGTGATGTCCTGGCTGCCATAGAGTACACGGCCGCTGTCCGGTTTGTCCAGTGAGCCCATGATCTGGAGTAGGGTGGTCTTGCCGGCGCCACTGGGGCCGGTTATGCTTATTACCTCTCCCTTTTCAACTTTCAGGCTTATTCCTTTGAGCACTTTCAGGTTGCCGAAACTTTTTGTTATGTTGTCCAGTTCAATCATTTCCTTAAGGATTCTTATTTATGATGCAAAAATATACGGTTTCGTCTTATTTTGACTCTTTGTTTTGAGTTTTTATGCTTTTTGCTCACTCAATTTTGTAAGGAAACACTAATTTTGCGCCCGAATTATTCAAACTAAAACAAATAATCCTATGCGAGTAGCAATTGTTGGAGCCAGCGGAGCTGTAGGACAGGAGTTCCTGCGCGTGCTGGAAGAGCGTAATTTCCCGCTCGATGAGTTGGTTTTGTTCGGGTCATCCCGCAGTGCCGGATCTTATTACACCTATGGCGGTAAGAAGATTCAGGTCAAGTTGCTCCAGCATAATGATGATTTCAAGGGAATAGACATCGCGTTCGTATCGGCCGGTGGCAGTACCTCCGAGGAATTCGCCGAGACCATCACCAAGTACGGCGCAATAATGATCGATAACTCAAGCGCTTTCCGTATGGATCCGCAGGTTCCTCTGGTTGTCCCCGAGGTTAACCCTGAGGATGCCCTGGTTCGCCCCAAAGGTATCATTGCCAATCCTAACTGTTCTACAATCATGATGATTGTGGCGCTTAAGGTCCTGAATGACCTTTCTCCCGTCAAGAACGTTCAGGTTTCAACCTATCAGGCTGCCAGCGGTGCAGGTGCAGCTGCAATGGCAGAGCTTGAGCAGCAGTACCGTCAGGCTCTGGCAGGTGAGGAGGTGACCGTCAACAAGTTTGCCTATCAACTTGCTTTCAACCTGATTCCTCATATCGATGTTTTCAAGGAGAGCGGATATACCAAGGAGGAGGAGAAGATGTTCTATGAGACCCGCAAGATGTTCCACAACGATATAAAGTGCAGTGCCACATGCGTGCGCGTTCCCGCTCTGCGTTGCCACTCAGAGGCCATCTGGGCGGAGACCGAGCAGCCTGTATCGGTTGAGGCGTTCCGTGAGGCAGTAAAGAACGGTGAGGGTCTTGTGCTGATGGATGATCCGTCTAAGAAGGAATATCCCATGCCTTTGTTCCTGGCAGGTACTGACCCGGTTTATGTGGGACGTATCCGCAAGGACATTGCCAATCCCAATGTGATGTGCTTCTGGATTGTGGGAGACCAGATTCGCAAGGGTGCTGCCCTTAATGCCGTCCAGATAGCCGAGTATCTGATCAAGCAGGGAGTGGTAAAATGATGAATTGAGAATTGAGAATTAGAAAAAGGCTTGCTGATGCAGGCCTTTTTCATGTCGCGGGCTTTACGCAGGTTCTGCGTATTAATTCTCAATTTTCAATTCTCAATTCTCAATTCTCAATTCTTCTTCATCTTGCCACGCCACAGAGCGCTCATCTCCTCCAGTGTCTTGCCCTTGGTCTCCGGTACCATTCTGAGTACGAACAGGGCCGAGAGGATTGAGAATCCTGCATAAATCAGGTATGTACCGCCTATGCTCCACTCGCATAGTGACGGGAATGTGGATGATATGATATAGTTTGATATCCACTGTGCTGCCACAGCAACAGCCACCGCATTGCCTCGGATTGTGTTGGGGAATATCTCGGAAATGAGCACCCAGCAGATGGGACCCCATGACATCATGAATGATGCGGTGTAGATGATGATGAATACAAGTGCGGTTACTCCTATTACATTGCAGAATGACAGGATGCTCAGCGCAATCATACCTATGGCCATACCAATTGAGCCTATGATAAGCAAGGGCCTGCGTCCCCACTTGTCAACGGTAAGTATGGCAACGACAGTGAATATGATGTTGACTACGCCCATGACAACTGTCTGAAGCATAGCTGCATCGCCGCTTGAACCCATGTTCTGGAATATGCGCGGAGCGTAGTAGAGTACCACGTTGATGCCTACTGCCTGCTGGAAGAATGAGAGCAGTACACCAACTACAATGACCAGAATACCGTATGAGAACAGTTTCTCCTTTTTCTCTACCAGGGTTTCCTTGATCTCCTGAAGGATCTCCTGGGCACGTCCTTCACCGTTTATGCGGGTAAGAACCTCCATTGCCTTTTGGGTATTGCCACGCATGACAAGGTAACGCGGGGTCTTTGGAACGAGTAGCAGAAGCAGTCCGAATGCGCCTGCCGGGAAGGCCTCGCTCACGAACATCTTGCGCCAGCCGATGTTGACCATGGCAGCCTGTATAAGTTCAGGAGTGTCGGCAAGTCCGCTGCGTATCAGCGTGTTGATGGCGTAAACTACCAACTGGCCGAAGATGATGGCAAACTGGTTGCATGACACCAGTGTACCGCGTATCTGCGCGGGTGCCACCTCCGCTATGTACATGGGGCAGATGGCTGATGCCATACCTACGCCGATACCTCCAAGGATGCGGTACAGAATGAACGCCCACATGAGTCCCTTGGTAGCCTCGCCGGGCTGGAAGAACTCAAAATTGGGACGGAACAGGAACTCGGGCATATAGCTGCCCAGGGCTGAAAGGAAGAACAGTACAGACGCGAATATCAATGCATTCCTACGTCCCAGTCTGGTGGCCATTATTCCTGAAATCAAGCCTCCGATTATGCATCCTATCAATGCCGACGATGTGACAAAGCCATGAAGGCCTGTGGTGTAGTAATCACCGAGTCCGCTCACGAAGAATTTCTGCAATGCCTGCTCGGCACCCGATATGACTGCGGTGTCATATCCGAACAGCAGACCGCCTATTACAGCTACTGCGCAGATACCGTAAAGGTAGGCTTTACTGCCTGTCTCTTTGTAATTGCTCATAGAAAAAAGTTAATGTTATGTTAGTCTGAATTAAGTCCTTTAGCCGTTTGTGGGCAAGACCTGAAATGTTGAATCAGGACTATGCAAGGCAAATATAATGAATTGTGCAGAAATGACAACCTAAAATGCGATATTTGTTCAATTGCAGTTTGTTAACTGATGATGGCAGCTTTTTATATATGTAAGAAAAATTTACCATATTCATGCATCCTTCAGGTTGTCGGCGGACATTGCCGTACCGGATTTGCAGATAAGATATTTGCAGTTTTTTCCGCCAGGTGTTATATTTGCAGTCAAAGATTACCATTTAATGTATATAAACGATTATGGAACAGAACGGAAACGGACAGAAACAACTCCAGATAGAGCTTAAGGAGGAGACGGCACAGGGTGTATATTCAAACCTTGCCATGATAACTCATTCGTCATCGGAGTTTGTAATGGATTTTATAAGTATTCTTCCGGGTATGGCCAAGGCCCAGGTCAAGTCCCGCATCATCATGTCGCCCGAACATGCCAAACGTCTGCTTATGGCTTTGCAGGATAACGTTGCAAAATATGAGGCGGCTTTCGGAACAATTGAGATGAAGGACCGGAAAGGAACATACATGCCGCCTATCTCTGATTTTCACGGAGAGGCCTGAATCCATGTCTTTTGCTTTTTTATGGCGGATTCCACATCGGTATCCGCCTTCTTTTTTTGCCTTTTTGCCGTTAAAAGTTCAAAAACTATGGGTTTTCGCTTGTATTATAAAATATAAGCCGTATCTTTGCACGCCAAAATTTCGGATTTTTACTATTTAATATATAATAATTAAAAACAAACAAACATGCCAACAATTCAGCAGTTAGTACGCAAAGGACGTCAGGTCCTGGAGGACAAGAGTAAGTCCCCCGCACTTGATTCCTGCCCCCAAAGGAGAGGCGTTTGCGTGAGAGTTTACACAACGACACCTAAGAAACCTAACTCAGCCATGAGAAAGGTTGCACGTGTCCGTCTTACCAACCAGAAGGAGGTCAACTCCTACATTCCGGGTGAGGGTCACAACCTGCAGGAGCACTCAATCGTGCTCGTACGCGGCGGTCGTGTAAAGGATCTTCCGGGTGTACGTTACCACATCATCCGCGGTACACTTGATACCGCCGGTGTCAACGGTCGTCTCCAGAGACGTTCCAAGTATGGTGCTAAACGTCCAAAAGCAGCTAAGAAGTAAAAAGTCATTAACAGTTTTGGTCTGTAGATTGAGGTTGAGTAAATGTCCAAGCGTGGACGTTGAAGAATCAAAAACGACAACCCGAACACAACAAAAGATTTAAAATGAGAAAAGCAAAACCGAGAAAGCACGTCATTCTTCCGGATCCCGTATTCGGCGACGTTGCAGTGACCAAGTTCGTGAACCATCTTATGTATGATGGCAAGAAG
Source organism: uncultured Bacteroidales bacterium (assembly GCA_902799685.1). Lineage (GTDB taxonomy): Bacteria > Bacteroidota > Bacteroidia > Bacteroidales > Bacteroidaceae > Colenecus. Next base: position 3,040 of record CADCBO010000004.1, on the reverse strand, counting down.
AACACTTCATTCGAGATTTTCTACGAGAGTCTGGACAAGGTAAAGGCCAAGCTTCCCAATGAGGAGATGTCTGCCCTTGAGATTTGGAAGAAGGCTCTTGATAACATTACTCCCCAGGTTGAGGTCAAGTCCCGCCGTATAGGTGGTGCTACCTTCCAGGTTCCTACCGAGATCCGTGCTGACCGCAAGGAGTCCATTTCTATGAAGAACCTTATCTCATTCGCCCGCAAACGTGGAGGTAAGTCAATGTCTGACAAACTGTCGGCTGAAATCGTTGACGCATTCAACAGCACCGGCGGCGCATTCAAGCGTAAGGAGGATATGCATCGTATGGCTGAGGCCAACAGAGCTTTCGCACACTTCAGATTCTAATTGTATTGCATGTCAGATCAGGATTTACATCTTACCAGAAACATCGGCATCATGGCTCACATTGATGCCGGTAAGACTACGACTTCTGAGCGTATCCTTTACTATACAGGCCTCACTCATAAAATAGGTGAGGTGCATGACGGCTCTGCCACCATGGACTGGATGGTACAGGAGCAGGAGCGTGGCATTACAATTACATCTGCTGCCGTAACCACTCATTGGAAGTGGCAGGAAAACACATACAAAATAAACCTTATTGATACTCCGGGTCATGTTGACTTTACCGCAGAGGTGGAGCGTTCACTCCGCGTTCTTGACGGTGCAGTTGCAGTATTCTGCGCTGTAGGTGGCGTTCAGCCCCAGTCAGAGACCGTATGGCATCAGGCCAGCAAGTATGGCGTACCTCGTCTGGGTTATGTCAACAAGATGGACCGTTCAGGTGCTGACTTCTTTGGAGTCATCACCCAGATGCAGAACATCCTTAAGGCCAACGCCTGCCCCATAGAGATTCCTATCGGTCAGGAGGAGTCTTTCAAGGGTGTCATAGACCTTATTAGAATGAAGGCCATCTACTGGCGCGACGAGACACTAGGTGCAGAATATACCGTTGAGGATATTCCTGCTGACCAGGTGGACGAAGCGCAGCAGTGGCGTGACAACCTTCTGGAGAAGGCTGCCGATTTTGATGACGAAATGATGGAGAAGTATCTTGATGATCCTGCTACCATCACTGAGGCTGATATTCTCCGTGCAGTGCGTAAGGGTACAATCACTCAGAAGCTGGTTCCTGTCGTATGCGGTACATCTTTCCGTAACAAGGGTGTTCAGCCTCTGCTTGACTATGTCTGCGCATTCCTTCCTTCACCCATCGATTGCGGTGGCGTGGACGGATTCCTGCCCGGTTCAGAGGATGAGACCACTCACCGTGACCCCCGCTCTGATGAGAAGACAGCAGCTCTGGCATTCAAGATTGCAGTCGATCCCTATGTAGGACGTCTTATCTTCTTCCGCGTATATTCAGGTAAGGTTACAGCCGGAAGCTATATCTTCAACACCCGCAGTGGTAAGAAGGAGCGTGTAAGCCGTCTGTTCCAGATGTACTCCAAGAAGCAGATTCAGGTTGATGAGGTCAGCGCAGGTGATATAGGTGCTGTCGTAGCTCTTAAGGATATCCGTACCGGTGATACCCTTTGTGATGAGGATGCACCTTTGGTGTTGGAGAGCATGGATTTCCCGGAGCCGGTTATCAGCATAGCTGTTGAGCCTAAGACCGAGAAGGATATGAGCAAACTGTCAGATGGTCTGGCACGTCTGGCTGAAGAGGATCCTACATTTACCGTAAAGGTTGATGAGGAATCGGGTCAGACTTTGATATCCGGTATGGGTGAGCTTCATTTGGATATCATCATTGACCGTCTCAAACGTGAGTTTGGTGTTGAGTGCAACCAGGGTCGTCCCCAGGTCAGCTACAAGGAGGCCATCTCACAGACAGTTCAGCTGCGTGAAGAGTATAAAAAGCAGACAGGCGGTAAGGGTCATTACGCTTGCATTGTGGTTGAGATAGGTCCTGCCGATCCTGATTGGAAAGGAGGTCTCCAGTTTATCGATTCCACCAAGGGTGAGGCTCTGCCCAAGACCTACCTGCCTGCAATAGAGAAGGGCTTTACAAACGCCATGAAGAACGGCGTGCTTATGGGTGCTCCCATGGATTCACTCAAGGTTACCGTTCTGGACGGCAAGTATCACCCTGTTGATTCCGATGCCCTCTCATTCGAGGTTTGCGCAACCAACGCGTTCCGTAACGCATGCGTCAAGGCGGCTCCCGTTCTTATGGAGCCTATCATGTCGCTTGAGGTTGTAACACCCGAGGAGAGCATGGGTAATGTAATAGGTGACCTTAACAAGCGTCGCGGTCAGGTTGAGGGAATGGAGACAAACCATTCAGGTGCCAAGGTTGTCAAGGCACATGTGCCTCTGGCCGAGATGTTCGGTTATGTCACTGCACTCAGGACCATCACATCCGGCCGTGCCACATCGTCAATGTCTTACGAGCGTCATGCCGAGGTTGCCAAGGCTCTTGCCCGTCAGGTTGTTGAGGAGCAGGGTGGAAATGTGTCACTTCTATAATATAATAATAGGTATAAGAGAGAACGCGGCTTTCAGATAGCAAATGACTCTTATCGTGAGCCGCAAAAAATGAATAATAACAATTTAAAACTTAAACAATGAGTCAGAAAATCAGAATCAAACTGAAATCCTACGACCACAATCTGGTTGACAAGTCGGCCGAGAAGATCGTAAAGACAGTAAAGGCTACAGGTGCAATCGTAAGCGGACCTATTCCACTTCCCACCCACAAGCGTATCTTCACTGTAAACCGTTCAACATTCGTCAACAAGAAGTCACGTGAGCAGTTCCAGCTCTCTTCATTCAAGAGACTGATAGACATCTACAGCTCCACTGCCAAGACTGTTGACGCACTGATGAAACTGGAACTTCCCAGCGGCGTAGAGGTAGAGATCAAGGTTTGATCTTAAGAGAGTGTGAAACAATTTTTTTACAGTAACTTAATTTATATTTGAAATGCCAGGATTATTAGGAAAAAAGATCGGTATGACATCGGTCTTCGGTGCTGATGGAAAGAATGTTCCATGCACCGTTATCGAAG